>JAITLM010000097.1 GCA_031277885.1 Microbacterium sp. | reverse complement strand
CCTGACCAAGAGCCTGGACGGCTATCGCGCGCGCACCGGAGAGTTCCGCCTCGTCGATCTGCCCGCGAACCGCTATCTCGCGATCGATGGACATGGCGATCCGAACACGGCTCCCGCCTACTCCGCGGCCCTCGAGACCCTGTACCCCGTCGCCTACGCGTTGAAGTTCGCCAGCAAGCGCGAGCTGGGGAGGGACTACGTCGTTCCTCCGCTTGAGGGGCTGTGGTGGGCGGAGGACATGGACGCGTTCACGACCGCGCGCGACAAGTCGCGCTGGGACTGGACGATGCTGATCCTCATCCCGGAGTGGCTCGACGACGCGTTCGTGGACGCCGTGGTCGCGACCGTCCGCGCGAAGAAGGCCCCGCCGAGGATCGACGACCTGCGGGTTCTGCCCCTCTCGGAAGGCCTCTGCATGCAGACGCTGCACGTGGGATCCTTCGACGACGAGGCGCCGCTGCTCGCGCGCCTGCACGATGAGGTGATCCCGGAGCAGGGTCTGCGTCTGGCGGGCCTGCACCACGAGATCTATCTGAGCGACGCCCGTCGGGTGGCTCCCGAGAAGCGCCGCACGATCCTGCGCCAGCCGGTCGCGCCCGCCTGATCACAACCCCAGGATCTCCACCGCCATCTCGCGCATCTCGACCTTGCGCACCTTGCCGGTCACGGTCATCGGGAAGGCATCGACGAGGTGCACGTACCGCGGGATCTTGAAGTGCGCGAGCCGGCCCGTGGCGAACTCCCGCACGGCCTCCGCCGTGAGCGGCTCCGCGTCGGGCCGCATCACGATCCAGGCCATGACCTCCTCGCCGTACTTCGCGTCGGGGACGCCGATCACCTGCACGTCGCCGACATCCGGATGGCGGTAGAGGAACTCCTCGATCTCGCGCGGATAGATGTTCTCGCCGCCGCGCAGGATCATGTCCTTGATCCTGCCGACGATGTTGAGCCGCCCCTCCTGATCCATGGTCGCGATGTCGCCCGTGTGCATCCAGCGTCCGGCGTCGATCGCCTCGGCCGTCTTGTCCGGTTCGTTCCAGTAGCCGAGCATGACCGAGTACCCGCGCGTGCAGAACTCCCCCGGCGTCCCGCGCGGGACGACGAGGCCGTCCTCGTCCACGATCTTCACCTCGAGGAACGGCATGACGGTGCCGATGGTCTGCGTGCGCGCCGCGAGATCGTCCTCCCGCGAGGTCATCGTGGACACCGGGGACGTCTCGGTCATGCCGTAGCAGATGGCCACCTCAGGCATGTGCATCTCGGCGACCACCCGTTCCATGACCTCGACGGGGCACGGGGATCCGGCCATGATCCCGGTGCGCAGCGACGTCAGATCGAACTCGGCGAAGCGCGGGTGCGCGAGCTCTGCGATGAACATCGTCGGCACGCCGTACAGCGACGTGCAGCGCTCGGCGTGCACGGCCTCGAGCGTCTTCTCGGGGTCGAACACCGGTGCGGGCAGCACGACGCAGGCTCCGTGCGAGTGCGCACCGAGCACCCCCATGACCATGCCGAAGCAGTGGTAGAGCGGCACGGGCACGCAGACGCGGTCCTCCTCGGTGTAGTGCACGCCCTCCCCCACGAAGAAGCCGTTGTTGAGGATGTTGTGGTGCGAGAGCGTGGCGCCCTTGGGGAACCCGGTCGTACCCGACGTGTACTGGATGTTGATCGGCTGGTCGAAGGTCAGGATCGCCGCGCTCTCGACGAGCGCGGCGGGATCCGCCGCCGCGCCGGCCTCGAGCGTCTCGTCCCAGGCGGGCGTCCCGAGGAACAGCACCTCGTCGAACCCCACCTCCGCGAGCATCGCCGCGTAGTCCGTCGTCCGGAACGAGGTCGCACTCACCATGAGCCGCAGCCCCGACTGCCCGATCACGTATTCGACCTCGCTCGTCCGATAGGCCGGATTGATGTTGACCAGGATCGCGCCGAGGCGCGCGGTCGCGTACTGCGTGAGCACCCACTCGGCGCAGTTCGGCGACCAGATGCCGACGCGGTCGCCCTTCTCGATGCCGCGGGCACGCAGGCCGAGCGCCAGCCGGTCGATCTCGCCGCGCAGCTGGGCGAACGTCCAGCGCCGCCCGGTGGCCGATTCCACGAGCGCCTCCCGGTCGGGATGCAGGTCGGCGATCCGGTCGAGCATCTCCCCGATGGTCTGCCCGAGCAGAGGGGTGGATCCGATTCCGGACGAGTACGAGATCTGTGCTTCGTTGCGCATGAGCACAGGTTGCGACTCCCCTTCGCCGTCCGGCACCCCCGAACGGGGGTGGACCCGTCGGTGCCGTGGTGGCACAGTGTGATCGATGCAAGGAGTCGCTGTGGAGCCTTCGCTGAAGACGGCCGTCGCCGCGGTGCGGCGCGATACCGGCCTGCCCGTGGCCTTCGCCGGCGCGGTCGATCCGCGCGGAGGCCTGTACCCGATCACCGCGACGGCCGGATGCCTGACGTCCGTGCTGGACGGCCTGGTGATCCGCTCCGGCAACGGGCTCGGCGGACGCGTGCTCGCCGGGGCGCGGATCCAGACCGTGACGGACTACCTGCACGACGATGGCATCAGCCATCAGTACGACGGGCCCGTATCGCAGGAGCGGCTGCGCTCGATCGTCGGAGCGCCGGTCGTCGTCGACGGCTCGGTGCGCGCCGTGCTCTACGGCGCCCTGCGCACCTCGGCGCAGCTGGGCGTCCGCACGCTCGACGCGATGCAGCTGTCCGCCCGGCGGCTGGCGTTCGAGATCGCGGTGTCGGAGGCGACGGCCCGGCGGTTGCAGGCCATGGAGACGGCGGCGCTCATGCGCGACGCGCACACGGCTCCGACCCGTCCGGAATGGGAGGAGGTGCGGATCGCCCACGCCGAGCTGCGGACGCTCGCGGGCAGCGTCGGTGACGAGGAGCTGCGCCGCCGCCTCGACGACATCGCCGCCCGGCTTACCGCGAATGCGCCGGCCCTTGAGCGGCCGGCGCTGACAGCCCGTGAGATCGACGTGCTCGCGCTCGTCGCGATCGGCTGCACGAACGCAGAGATCGGCGCGCGCCTCGACCTCGGGACCGAGACCGTGAAGAGCTACCTGCGTGCCGCGATGCGCAAGCTGGGCGCCCACCGGCGGACCGAGGCCGTGACGCTCGCCCGCACCGCCGGCGTCCTGCCTTGACCCGATCCGGTCCGGTCGCCTCAGGGACGCAGGGGTCGCACGGTGAGGATCTGCTGCACCGTCCCCACCGGTCCGCGTTCGTCGTGCAGCACCGTGTCCGTGAGACCGAGCCCGGTCGGGCCGATCGAGACCGTGGTGTCGAAGCCGATCCATTCGCCCGCGGGAACCGCGAACAGGTGACAGGTGAGATCGACGTTCGGGAACGCGACTTCGGTCGGAGCCAGGCGCAGCGTCAGCCCGTTGGCGAAGTCGACCATGCCGAGCAGCCGCGCGATCGGCCCGATCCGCTCCCCCTCCAGCAGCGGGACGCGCGGCCGCAGCCAGCCCCACGCGTGCCCCGGCTGCCGCTGCCCGCGATGGAAGTCCACGCTGCGCACGGCGCCGCCGGGCCAGTGATCGCCCATCGCCCAGGGATCGAGCTCATCGCGGCCCGGCATCGCCGGGAGCGCGCTCCCGGCCAGCGCCCGGGTGTCCGCGGTCTGCATGAACCAGGCCCTGGCGATCACCGCTGCCCGGCCGGCCTGGCTCAGCACGGCTTCGACGAGCTCGATCGTGCGCCCGGGACGCAGGACGCGGATCTCGAGGTCGACGCGCTCGAGCGGGATCGTGCCGAGGATGTCGTACGAGATCCGCCCGAGCTGCAGATCGCCGCCGCGTCGCTCGGCATGCTCCCGCTCGAGCGCATGCGCGATGAGCCCGAGCGCGGGTGCGATGTGCTGCTCCTCGGTGCTCCACGCGCCCTCCACGGCCGAGGTCGGGCGGAAGGCGGACGCGTCGATGCGCTCGAAATAGGCGGGCATCTTCGGATCCTACGTCGCACGTGACCGTCGTGGAGAACGCGTCGGCGTACCGCGCTCGGAGTACGCGCATTTCATCCCGTGAGACGATGCGGCGACCCGGGGCACCGGGGATCCTGAAGACGGCGGATCCGCCACCGAGTCCTGGAGCGCGAATGACGAGCCCTGCCCTGACGTCCCCCGCACCACCGGCGCCGGTGATCTCCGTGCGCGATGTGCACAAGTCCTATGGTCGCGGAAGCGGTCGCTTCGACGCCCTGAAGGGGGTCAGCCTCGACATCGCGGCCGGCGAGAGCATCGCGATCATCGGCAAGAGCGGGTCCGGCAAGTCCACCCTCATGCACCTGATGGCGCTGATGGACGAGCCGAGTTCCGGGGCCGTCGCGCTGAGCGGCCAGGATACGGCGACCTTGAAAGGGGCGGCGCTGAATCGGATCCGCAACAAGACCTTCGGGTTCGTCTTCCAGCAGTTCTTCCTGACTCCGAATCAGGGCGTTCTCGAGAACGTCGTGCTGCCGCTGAAGATCGCCGGCGTCGGTGCAGGCGAGCGGAAGCGGCGCGGCATGGCCGCCCTCGCACAACTCGATCTCGCGGAAAAGGCCAGGAACAAGGCGGTGAACCTCTCCGGCGGGCAGAAGCAGCGCACCGTCATCGCCCGCGCGCTGGTCAACGACCCGCGCATCATCTTCGCCGATGAGCCGACCGGCAATCTCGATTCGGTGACCGGAGGTGTCGTCGAGGACATCCTGTTCACCCTGAACCGCGACCAGGGCATCACGCTCGTGATCGTCACCCACGACGAGGAACTCGCCGCGAGGTGCGACCGGCGTGTGCACATCAAGGACGGGCTGATCGAGGAGATGGCGGCATGAAGACTCTCGATCTCCTCGGCACCGCCATCTCGAGCACCTTCCGCTCGAAAACACGCACCACGCTCACCATCCTCGCGATCTTCGTGGGCGCCTTCACTCTGACGATCACCAACGGGCTCGGCACGGGGATCAACCGATACATCGACGACACCGTCTCCGGCTTCGGGGCGAGCGATGTGCTGACCGTCACGAAGAAGGCCGACGCCGGCACCGCGCCCGGTAGCACGGCACCGCGGGAGTACGACCCGAACACGGCGACCGCCGGAGGCGGGAGGGGCGGTGCCACCACGGTGGCGGTCCTGACGCAGAGCGACCTGGACGCACTCGCGAAGGTGAGCGGAGTGACCGCGGTGAAGCCTGTCCGCGCCGTCTCCGTCGACTACGTGCAGTTCGGCGACGGCAAGAGATACATGATCAGCACCGGTGGTCTCGTCGCCGGGCAGACCGTGAAGCTTGCGGCAGGCGTCGCGCCGAGCGATGCGACCGGCGATCTGCAGCTCGCGCTGCCCACGGACTTCGTCACCCCGCTCGGTTTCTCCAGCGCCGCGGACGCCGTCGGCAAGACCGTGACCCTCGCGGTGACCGATGCGACGCGCACGCAGCACACGATCGAGGCGACGGTCTCCGGCGTCTCCGAATCGACGTTCAGCCTGACCGGGGGCGCCGCGAGCATGCTGTCGAACGACGCGCTGACCGGCGCCCTCTACGAGGCCCAGCAGACGGGAGTGCAGGCCGGTCAGCAGAACAGATACACGCAGGCGCGTGCGTGGTTCGACGCTTCCGCCTCCCCTGCCCAGGTGTCGTCCCTGCAGGACCGTCTCGCTTCGGCAGGGTACAGCTCCACGACGGTCGCGCAGCAGCTCGGCACGTTCAAGGCGGTGATCGACGGGATCGTCCTCGTGCTCAATGCCTTCGCGATCATCGCGCTGCTCGCCGCGAGCTTCGGCATCATCAACACCCTCTACATGTCGGTGCAGGAACGGACCCGTGAGATCGGCCTGATGAAGGCGATGGGCATGGGGTCGGGACGTGTGTTCGGGTTGTTCAGTCTGGAGGCGACGTTCATCGGCTTCCTCGGCAGCGCCCTGGGCGTGCTCGGCGGCATGCTGGTCGGCAGCGTCGTGAGCCGGATACTGGGGCGCACGCTCTTGTCGGATCTGTCGGGTCTGCAGCTCGTGGCGTTCGACGCGAGATCGATCGCGTCGGTGATCCTGCTGGTCATGGTCGTCGCGTTCCTCGCGGGCACCCTTCCCGCGGCCAGGGCCGCTCGTCAGGATCCTGTCGAGTCGCTCCGCTACGAGTAGGTCGGCGCATCGGCGGGCGTGGGAACGCCTCGCCGGGCGCGGTACGTTGAACTCGTCGAACAGAACGCGCTCGAGAGGAACAGCATGCGCCCGTACCTGGACAAGGCGATCCCCGAGGCCTGGAAGGCCGCCTCGGCGTACTCCGAAGCGGTCGCGACGGCGACCGCGGCACGCGGCCTGACCTCTGCCGAGGCCGAGTTCATCAAGGTGCGCGCCTCCCAGCTCAACGCCTGCGCGTTCTGCCTCGACCTGCACATGCGCGAGGCCCGCGCCGCGGGCATCACGCAGCAGCAACTCGATGTGCTCCCGGCCTGGCGCGAGTCCTCGCTGTACTCGGAGCGCGAGAAGGCGATGCTGGCCATCGCCGAGGCGGCGACGCGGATGCCGGTCGGCGAGGAGGCGAAGGCGGATCTCGCCGCGTCACGCGGGCTGCTGGGCGACGAGGTCTTCGCCGCGGCGGAATGGGTCGCACTGACGATCAACATGTTCAACCGGATCTCGATCCTCAGCGAGCACCCGGTGCGCCCGCGCGATGCCGGGGGCGACCTGATCCGCTGATCGACCACATCCGAAGATCGATGTCAGGAGGTGACGGATGATCCAGGGAACCGACACGAGGCGACCGCCCTCGGGGCCGGGATGCGCCGAGTGCGAACGCGACGGTGGCTGGTGGTTCCATCTGCGCCGCTGCGCGGAGTGCGGACATGTCGGATGCTGCGACGATTCGCTCGGACAGCACGCCACGGCGCACTACACGGAGACGGGCCACCGGTTCATCCAGAGCTACGAGCCGGGTGAGGACTGGTTCTGGGACTACCGCTCGGCGCAGATGGTCGACGGCCCGGAGCTCGCCCCGCCGCGGAGCCATCCCGAAGACCAGACCGTGCCGGGCCCGGCCGAGCGCGTGCCGGCGGATTGGCAGGACCGGATCCTTCGCGCCAGGGCGGATCGCGAGGACCGCACCAGCTGAGCGCGAGCACCCGAAGGTCAGGACGGCGCGCGTCCGCCCCGCCGCCGGGAGCCCGCGCCGATCGCCACCGCGAGGACGGCGAGGATGACGGCGGCGGCGAGCAGCGCGCCTCCGCCCAGCCACCGGTGCGCCGCAGCGCCGGCCACCGCACCCGCGGCGAGCGAGGCCCAGAGCAGGAGCGGGCGCCGCCACGCCGTGGAGGATCGCCCCGTGACCAGGTCGGCGAGTGCGAGACCGAGGCTGACCAGCGTGCCCGTGGCGTAGGTGATGGCGATCCGCGCCCTCCCGTCGGCCAGGTACAGGGTGTTGAGCGCACCCATCGCGCCGGCGAGCAAGGCGAAACGCCACTCCGCGTGCGGCAGCACGAAACCCACGGCCGCGCTCAGAGCGACCGCGACGGCGCTCCCGGCGACCACGGCACTGCGTCGCCGGGCATGCGCGCCGACGACGGCCCCGCCCGCGGCCACTCCGACCACGAAGGCCGCGACGAGAGCCAGCGGAAGCAGCGCCCGCGCCGGACCCTCGGCCCAGACCTCGACACCCGCCTGCGTGGAGTTCCCGCTCATGAACGAGACGAAGAACCCTCCGGTCTCGATGAAGCCGACGGCGTCGACGTAGCCCGCCACGGCGCTGAGCGCGAAGGACAGCGTCAGCCCGCGCCGGGAGACCTCTCTCACGCGTCGACTCGGCTCTCTCGCACGGCTCCATCCTGCGGCCCCGCGGCGCTCTGCGGCAAACCGGGGAACGCCCCAGGCCCGCCGGAGTGATCCGACGGGCCCGACGCGCGCAGCGGTGTTACGGCGCGACCGTCTCGTTCCGACGCGGCAGCACCCAGCCGGCGCGCGGGAAGTGGCAGGTGTAGCCGTCCGGGTAGCGCACCAGGTAGTCCTGATGCTCGGGCTCGGCCTCCCAGAACGGGCCCTCCGGCTCGATCGTGGTGACCGCCTTGGCCGGCCACAGACCCGAGGCGTCGACATCGGCGATCGTGTCGCGCGCGACCTGCTCCTGCTCGGGGCTGAGCGGGAAGATCGCCGAGCGGTAGCTCGTGCCGATGTCGTTGCCCTGGCGGTTCAGGGTCGACGGGTCGTGGATCTGGAAGAAGAACGCGAGGATGTCGCGATAGGTGGTCTTCGACGGGTCGAAGACGATCTCGACGGCCTCCGCGTGCCCCGGGTGGTTCCGGTAGGTGGCGTGGTCGTTGCTGCCGCCGGTGTAGCCGACGCGCGTGCCGAGCACGCCGGGCTGGCGGCGGATGAGATCCTCCATGCCCCAGAAGCAGCCGCCGGCGAGGACGGCGGTCTCGGCCCCCGGAACCTGGGCGATGGATCCGGTGTCGGCGGGTCCGCTGGTCATGATGCGTTCTCCTCTGTGGTCTGCGGGGTGGTGGTCTCGAACAGTCCACGGTACGCGCCGTAGCCCTGCTCCTCGAGCGTGGCGGCGGGGATGAAGCGCAGCGCGGCCGAGTTCATGCAGTATCTCAGTCCGCCGGCGTCCCGCGGGCCGTCGTCGAACACGTGGCCGAGGTGGCTTCCGGCGCCGGCCGAGATCGCCTCGGTGCGGACCATGCCGAACGTGCGATCCGTCGTCGTGGTGACCGCGTCCGGGTCGATCGGCCGGGTGAAGCTCGGCCAGCCCGTTCCGCTGTCGAACTTGTCCGTGGACGAGAACAGCGGCTGCCCCGAGACCACGTCGACGTAGATGCCCGGATCGTGGTTGTCCCAGTACGCGTTGCGGAACGGCGGCTCCGTGCCGCCCTCCTGCGTCACCGTGTACTGGTGCGCGGTGAGCGCGTTCAGCGCCTCGGTGGTTCTGCGGTAGTCGGTGGGGTTCATCGTGATGCTCCTCTGCTGCCGCCGCTGGCTGCGGCGTCCTCAGAGAGAACGAGGGAGGGGCCGGATTTGGTCCCGTGAAGCTGTGTCCCGACTGTGAGTTTCGCAGACCGCTCAGCGCACACCGGGCCGCGTCAGCCGCCGGACGACGGCGAGCAGTACCGCCACGACGACGCACAGCACCGCGAGCGCCACGAACGACACCGTGAACGACGTCCCCGCGGCGAGGGCGCCGATCGCGAGCGCGCCGATCCCGGTCCCCGCGTCGAAGGCGACGTTCCATGCGGTGCTGGCGACGCCCTTCGCGTGCTCCCCCGCGACGTCGAACGCGCGCACCAGGGTCACGTTCTGCATGGTGCCGAACGCGGTGCCCACGAGGATCGCGCCGCCGATGAGCAGCACAGGGCTCGCGGATCCGATCACGCCGGAGATGCCGGTCGCGATGGCGCCGAGGCCGAGCGCCGCGATCACGAGGCCCGGCAGCACGAACCGCTCCGCACCGATCCGATCGGCGGGTCCGCCGACCGCCCAGCGCGCGAACGCGGCAGCCGCCGTGTACAGGAACAGGGCGACGACCGTGAGCACCGCATCGGGAACGAACTGCGGCGTGAAGGTCGTGATGGCGCCGCCCGCGCACGTGACGGCGGTGAGCGCGAGGATCGGCGGCCAGAGCCGCACGAGGGCGCGACGCGCCTCGCGCGGGCTCTCGTGCGGAACAGCCGCTGCGGCTGCTCCGTTCGCGATCGCGACGGCTGCGGTGGCGCGTGCGTGCTTCGCGATCGAGGCGCCCGCGGCGAGCGCGAAGGGGATCCCTGCGAGCGGCAGCGCCGCGACGGTCAGGGCGACTGGGAATCCTGCCTGATCGGCGATCCACGGCGAGATCGGGGTGAGCACGAGCTGGGCGCCGGCGACCGCGAGCCCGTAGGCACCGATCGCCCTCCCCCGCCGCTCGGGCGGGAACAGCGCGCCGACCGCGGAGGATCCACTCACGGTCACGATGCCGAAGCCGATGCCGCGCACGGCGGCCAGGGCCAGGACCTGCCCCGGCGCGGTGGCGAGGATCTCGCCGAGCGCGGGCAGGCCGAGCAGCAGGCATGCGAGCGCGAGGCTGACCCTCCAGCCCATCCACGTGCGCATGCGCTCCACGACGAGCTGGGTGAGGATCGTCGCGGCCATCAGCACGGCATTGACCAGGCCCGCGAGGAACTCGTCCCCGCCGAGCGCGACCATGTGCATCGGCGCCACCGGCAGCATCACGGCGAACCCCGCGAACGCGAAGGTCGTCATCGCCAGCAGGGCGGGCATACCGGGCTCGCGCCACGGCGGACCCGCGGGCTTCCCGATCCGCACGGCGTCTCCCTGATCCTGAGCGCTCGTCACCGCGCCACCCTATCGAGTCCCTCCCGGTGCGGATCGCTCCGGGTCGCCGAGCGGCATCGACAGCACGACCCCCGAGTGCCAGAATGCGGCGTACGGGGGCCGGCCGAGGGGACGTCGTCATGGGCAGCAATCCGATCGACCCGCGGATCCGCCTCCGCCGATGCGGCGCCTCGGCTCTGGTCGTGCTCGCGTCGCTGCTGACGGCGTGCTCCGGCGGCGATGCGCGACCGGCTCCCGCCACGACGACCGCGGCACCGACGCGCTCCGCCCCGATCGCGGGCCTCTTCGATGTCGGCGGCGGACGGAGGATCTCCCTCGAGTGCCGCGGGAACGGGCCGGCGACGGTCATCCTGATCGGCGGGCTGCGGGCCGCCGCGGACTACTGGAACCGCACCGACACGAAGCCGACCACGGTGATGCAGGGCGTCAGCGAGAGAACGCGAGTCTGCGCCTACGACCGCCCCGGTACGGTGCGGGAGGGGAACGCGTTCAGCCGATCGGATCCGATCCCCCAGCCCTCCAGCGAGCGCTCGGCGGTCGCCGATCTCCACGCCCTCCTCGGCGCCGCCGATGTGCACGGACCGTTCGTGCTGGTCGGCCACTCCTACGGCGGCTGCATCGCGCGACTGTACGCATCGACCTATCCCGACCAGGTGAACGGGATGGTGCTCGTCGACGCGCTCTCCGAGGCCGTCGCCGACGCGATGTCCCCCGAGCAGTACGCGCAGCTGCAGACGTCCCAGCAGGTCCCGGCCGAGGACATCGCCGCCTATCCCGGGATCGAGCGGCTGGATGCGGACGCCGTGAACGCGCAGCTGCGCGCGGCGCCGCCGATCCGCCCCATGCCTCGCACCGTGCTGTCCGCGGACCGCCTCATCGCGCCGCAGTGGCAGGCGATGATCGACTCCGGCCAGCTGCCGCCCGGCACGCCGAGCGACCTCGGCGCGGCGGTCGACCGGGCGCAGAAGGTGTCACAGGACTTTCAGGCCCACCTCGTCCCTGGTGCCGTGCACATCACCGAGACGCACAGCGGACACGACATCCCGCTGGACAACCCCGCGATCGTGATCAGGGCGATCCTCGACGTGGTCGCCAAGGCGGGCTGAACGAGCGGCCTGGTGCTGACGGTCAGCCGGCCGCGATCCAGGGTCGGGTGAAGCCCAGCACGCGCTCGCCGTCG
>JAITLM010000196.1 GCA_031277885.1 Microbacterium sp. | reverse complement strand
GGGTCAGGGCAGGGCGTTCTCGATGGCGGCGACGATCTCGGGGTCGTCGGGGACCTGGCGGGGGCGGAAGCGCTGCACGGATCCGTCGGGCGCGACGAGGAACTTCTCGAAGTTCCACTCCACGCGTCCGGCCTTGCCATGACCGTCCTCGGTCTGCTTGAGGGTCTTGTACAGGTCGGCGGCGCTGCGTCCGTTCACCTTGACCTTGTCGTTGATCGGGAACGAGATCCCGTAGGTCGTGGAGCAGAACTCGAGGATCTGGTCCATGGATCCGGGCTCCTGGCCGAAGAACTGGTTGCAGGGGAACCCGACCACGGTGAGGCCGCGTTCGCCGAATCGGCGCTGCAGCTCCTCGAGCTGCGCGTACTGCGGCGTCAGCCCGCATTTCGACGCGACGTTGACGACGAGCACGGGGCCCGAGCCGTAGTCGTCCAAAGTGCGGGTGCTGCCTTCGGCATCGGTGAACGGGATCTGGCGCAGCGGAGTATCGGACATATCCCCAAGCCTAGGAGCGACGGGGATCACCGGCTCGGGATCTGGGACAATGGACAGGATATGACTCTCGCCCCTGCCTCCGTCCGGCCCCTGCAGATCGGCCCGCTGCGCATCGACGTCCCCGTCGTGCTCGCGCCGATGGCGGGCATCACCAACACGGCCTTCCGTCGCCTCTGCCGCGAGTACGGCGCAGGCCTCTACGTCAGTGAGATGATCACATCGCGGGCGCTCGTGGAGCGCAACGCGATCACCATGCGCCTCATCCAGCACCACGAGAGCGAGACGCCGCGATCGATCCAGCTCTATGGCGTGGATCCGCACACGATCTCCGAAGCCGTGCGGATCATCGTCGCGGAGGACCGCGCCGATCACATCGACCTCAACTTCGGCTGTCCCGTGCCCAAGGTCACCCGCAAGGGCGGTGGTGCCGCGCTGCCCTGGAAGATCGGCCTCTTCGCCGATATCGTCGACCGCGCCGTCAAGGCCGCAGGAGACGTGCCGCTCACCGTGAAGATGCGCAAGGGCATCAACAAGGATCACCTCACGTTCCTCGACGCGGGGCGCGCGGCGGAGGATGCCGGCGCGGCCGCCGTCGCGCTGCACGCGCGGACGGCGGGGGAGTACTACTCCGGACATGCGGACTGGCCGGCGATCGGCGAGCTCAAGCAGGCGGTGACCTCGATCCCGGTCCTGGGCAACGGCGACATCTGGAGCGCCGACGATGCCGTGCGGATGATGGCGGAGACGGGCTGCGACGGCGTCGTGGTGGGCCGCGGCTGCCTCGGCCGTCCGTGGCTGTTCGGCGAGCTCGCCGGCGCGTTCGGCGATGAGAGCGCGGTCCAGGTCGACGCGACCCTCGGCTTCGTGAAGGACGCGTTCCGCAGGCACGCGGAGCTTCTCGTCGAGTTCTTCGAGGACGAGGACCGCGGCTGCAAGGACGTCCGCAAGCACGTGGCCTGGTACTTCAAGGGCTACCCCGTGGGCGGGGAGACCCGGGCGGCGCTCGCCCGCGTCTCGACGCTGCAGGAGATCGACGACATCCTCGTCACGCTGGGTGATGCACCGTATCCGGGCGCTCCGGCCGAGGGGCAGCGCGGTCGCGCGGGCACCCCCAAGCGCACGGCGCTGCCGGACGGCTGGCTGGACTCCCGCGAGGTCGCCTCCGATGTCTCCGACATGATGCGCGGCGCCGAGGTCGAGAACAGTGGCGGCTGAGACCGTCGTGCTCGTCGACGGCTACGACGTGCACGACGCCGCCCGCTTCTTCGCCGAGACCCACCGCTCCGAACGGGACGACTTCGCCCGGGACCGCGCCCGCGTGCTGCACTCCGCCGGACTGCGCCGACTCGCTGCGAAGACGCAGGTGCTGAGCCCCGCGAGCACGGCGGACTTCGCCCGCAACCGTCTCACGCACTCGCTCGAGGTGGCGCAGGTCGGGCGCGAGCTCGCGGTCGCGCTCGGGGTCTCCGCCGATGTCGTGGACACCGCATGCCTCAGTCACGACCTGGGGCACCCCCCGTTCGGGCACAACGGCGAGCGCGCGCTCAACGACTGGGCGGAGGACATCGGCGGCTTCGAGGGCAACGCGCAGTCCCTGCGGATCCTGACCAGGCTCGAGGCGAAGGTCCTCGACGACCACGACCGCTCGGTCGGGCTCAACCTCACGCGGGCCAGTCTGGACGCGACCTGCAAGTACCCGTGGACCGCGGACAGCCCGCTGCCCGACCCCGGTGGCCGGCTCAAGTTCGGCGTGTACCCCGATGACGAAGACGTCTTCCGGTGGATGCGGGAGGGCGCGCCGGGGCGTCTGCGCTGCATCGAGGCCGAGATCATGGATCTCTCCGACGACATCGCCTACTCCGTGCACGACTTCGAGGACGCGATCGTCAACGGCTACCTCGATGTCGCGCAGCTGGCGGATCCGGCCGAGCATCATGCGCTCGTCGGACGCGTGCAGCAATGGGTGGGATACGACTTCACCCGTGAGGACCTCGCCGACGCGCTGTACCGGCTCACCCGCCAGCCGATGTGGCTGTCCTCGTTCGACCGTTCCCGTCGCGACCTCGCCCGGTTGAAGAACCTCACGAGCGACATGATCGGCCGTTTCGCGCGGGCCGCGGTCTCCGCGACACGCGAGGCGTACCCGGGTGCGAACCTCGCGCGGTACAGCGCTCACGTGGTGGTGCCGAAGGTCATCGAGGCCGAGATCGCCGTGCTCAAGGGCATCATGGGCCAGGCGATCGTCACGATCGACGCCCGCCGCGGCGTCTACAAGGAGCAGCGACGGGTGCTCAAGCGCCTGGCCGATGCGCTGTGGTCCACCGACGCGCTGTGGACGGCAGGAGCGGACGTGCTGGAGCCGGCCTTCGCGGCCGACTTCCACGCGGCCGGATCCGATGCGGAGCGCGCCAGGGTGGTCGTCGACCAGGTCGCGAGCCTCACAGATCAGACCGCGGTGGACTGGCACAACCGCCTGGTCGGAGACATCGACCCCGCCGAGGTCGGCATCTGGTCGCCCCGGCACGCCAGGCCCCGCCCCGCGCACACTCCGCGGGCCGCGCTCGTCGACGTCGAACACGGCGGGCGCTGATGCCGCGGATCCTTCAGGCGGACGTCGACGAGGTCAAGTCGCGCACCAACATCGCCGACATCGTGGGGGAGCGGGTCTCGCTGAAGTCCGCCGGCGTGGGCTCGATGAAGGGCCTGTGCCCGTTCCACGACGAGAAGAGCCCGAGCTTCCACGTGCGCCCGCAGGTCGGCTACTACCACTGCTTCGGCTGCGGCGCCTCCGGCGACGTCTACTCGTTCCTGCGCGAGATGGACCACGTGAGCTTCACCGAGGCCGTCGAGCGTCTCGCCGCCCGTGTCGGCTACACCCTGCACTACGAGGACGGCGGGCCCGCCCCGGAGACGAGCGGGCGCAGCAGGCTCTATGCGGCCAACACCGCCGCCGCAGAGTTCTTCCGCAGCCAGCTGCTCAGCCCCGAAGCCGAATCGGCGCGCGCGTTCCTCGGCCAGCGCGGATTCGACGCGGGCGCCGCCGCGCACTTCGGAGTGGGATACGCGCCGCGCGGCTGGGACGGCATGCTCAAAGCCCTCAGCGCGCAGGGGTTCACCCGCGACGAGCTCACCGCGGCGGGGCTCGTCTCCGCGGGGCAGCGCGGCGTCTACGACCGGTTCCGCGGACGCGTCGTGTGGCCGATCCGCGATGTGACGGGCCAGACCATCGGCTTCGGCGCGCGCAAGCTCTACGACGACGACCAGGGTCCGAAGTACCTGAACACGCCCGAGACGCCGATCTACAAGAAGGCGCAGGTGCTCTACGGGCTGGATCTGGCCAAGCGGGACATCTCGCGCGGCGATCCCAAGCGCGTGGTCGTGGTCGAGGGGTACACCGACGTCATGGCCTGCCACCTCGCTGGCGTCACCACCGCGATCGCCACCTGCGGCACCGCGTTCGGCGCCGAGCACATCAAGCTCCTGCGCCGTGTCATGGGCGACGACTCCGCGGCCGGCGAGGTCGTGTTCACCTTCGACGGCGACGAGGCCGGGCAGAAGGCGGCGCTCCGCGCCTTCGCGGAGGACGACCGGTTCAACGCGCAGACCTTCGTGGCGGTGGCGCCCGACGGCCTGGATCCCTGCGATCTGCGCCTGCAGCGCGGCGATCAGGCCGTGCGCGGACTCATGTCGGCCAAGGTGCCGATGTTCGAGTTCGTGATCGACCGCAAGATCGCATCCTTCGACCTGAGCACCGCGGAGGGACGGGTCGGCGCGCTGCGCGCGGCGGCGCCGATCGTCGCGGAGATCCGCGACACGCTGCTGCGCCCCGAGTACGAGCGGATCCTCGCTCGCCGTCTCGGCATGGATCCCACCGACGTGCACGCCGAGGTGCGCCGCCACGAGCGCCGTCGTCGTCAGGGCGACTCCGGCGCGCACGAGCAGCACGCGGCGGCTCCTGCCCCGGGGGCGCGGCTCGGTGCAGCGGACGCGTCCGCTCCGGCGCCGATGCCGGCGGTGACGCTCGCCACGCTCCCGCGGACCGGAGACGCGCCGCTCGAGCGCGACGCGCTCATGGGGGCGCTGCAATACGGCCATCAGCTCGAGGCGGAGCTGCTGCAGCGTGCGGTGACCGCGCCGTTCTCCGTGCCCGCGCTCGACGCCGTGCGCGAGGCGATCGCGCAGATCCCCGACCGGCAGCGTCCTGGGTGGGCGCTGCAGGCCGTGGACGCCGTGCGGGAGCCCTACCGAGGTCTGGGCGGTGAGCTGCTCATGGCCGCCTTCCCGGCGCGTGACGAGCAGGGCGCCAGGGCGTCCGCGACCGACCTCTGCCGCCGGCTCATCGTGCGCGGCCTGGAACGGGAGAAGCACGAGCTGCTGGGCGCGATCCAGCGGCTGCCCGCGGATTCCGACGGCGCTCGTTCGATCGCGCGCCGCATCGTCGAGATCGACGCCGAGCGGCAGCGCTTCATCGAGTACTGAGGCCCGCCGTCGGCCGCGGCCCGGTGGCGGCAGGCATCGTGCAGGATGGGTGCATGGCACGTGCGACGGGGGATGCATCGACGGCGATCGTCTGCGAGGACATCGTGATCGACCGGATCGGGCACTCCGCGCCCACCAGGGCGATCGACGGCGTGACCTTCGCATTGCCGGCCGGGGAGCTGATGTGCATCGCGGGCGCGACGGGGTCCGGGAAGTCGGCGCTCGTCGGCGCTCTCGCGGGCGCCGACGATCCCTCGATCCGTGTCGTCGGCGGATCCGCGACGGTGTGCGGTGTCTCTGTGCGCCACCCCGGTCGCCGCCTGCGGGAGCTGACCTACCGGGCCGGCTATCTGCCGCAGAATGCCGGGGCGCTGCTCACACCGCAGCTGACCGTGCAGGAGACGATCGCCGAGCCGATCCTGCAGCGCGAGCGGCGCGTGAACGTGAAGGCACTCGCGATCCGCGTGGCGGGTCTGCTGGATGAGCTGCACCTGCCGCTGGGGCTGGCCTCGTCCTTCCCCTACGAACTCAGCGCAGGCATGCGCCAGCGCGTGGCGATCGCCCGGGCCCTGGTGCTCGACCCCACCGTGCTGATCGCCGACGAGCCGCTCGCGAACCTCGATCTGGAGGTGCGTCCCGTGGTCTTCGCCGCGATCACGCGCCGTCGCACCGAACGCAAGATGGCCGCTCTGCTGGTGAGCAATGACGCCGCGTTCGCACGCGAGCTCGGCGCGGAGACGCTCATGATCCGCGAGGGGCACGTCGTCGCACGGGGCGCCGGCGCCGATCTCCTGTGGACGCCCGGCACCGAGCACACGCGCTGAGCCGCCGCAAGGAGGGTCTCGACGCCGTTCGTCCGTGATCGCTCCGGCGGACGGTGCGGCATCGTCGCGGCGCGTCGATGGTCACGACGGGGAGAGCCTCCGTGCCGCGGACTAACGATGCAGCAGATATGCGACTCCGAGTCCCAGAAGCACGAGACCGAAGCCGAGCAGAGCCCAGACGGGCGCGCCATAGAGCTCTTTGAGGAGCCAGGGCCGTTCATAATCGCCATCGCCCTTGCGCGCGCGACTGCGTCGCCTTTCCCGCGCCATTTCCGACCTCCCCAGCAGCCACTTCGAGCACAGTGACTCTGCGAATCAGCGGCCTGCGAGAAACACTACAAGATCGGACCGCCGCAGGCCTCATCATGATGTCACGTGCTCGGAGCGCGCTCGGTTGCCGAGCCGCATTTGATGACGTTATGTTAACGCGGGATATCGCATCTGGGGGAGTCGCTCTCGCGGTGATCGACGGGGGAAGATCGTTAAATGGGGAATGCTACAGCGTCACGGGATCTGACACGACTGCTCCGCGGGGAGCGGCATCATCCGATCGTCGCGCTGCGCTATCGCAGCGTCCTTGCGACGCAGCACGTCGTGGGCCGCGACATTGTGTGGCGATGGCAGCCGCAGGAGAGGGACGGCAGGGAGACGGCGGCGCTTCTCGTCTCCTCGATCCCGCTCGAGATCCGCGGTGTGGAAGGGGCGCCGTGCGAGGTCGATCCCGGCGCGCTGGTGTTCCTGCATCCCCATCGCGTGGCGTCGGTGGGCGCCGTGAAAGCCGGCACGGTGATGATCGCGTGGGTCCCCTGGGGCGAACTGGCGGAGATCGAGTCGGGCGTCGGTGCCCCGATGGAAGTGATTCCGGCGAGCGCGCTGGGGCGCGGGCTGCGCGCGTTCCTGGACTCGTTGCTCACTCAGCCTTCGGAGCCGACGCTCTACACCGACTATCTCGTCGAGCAGCTGATCTCGGAGATGGTCTTCGGCGTCCTCGTGGAGGCGGGGCCCCGCACGACGATCGCAGGCATCGAAGCGCCGGGGATCGCACGAGCGCGCACCCTCATCCTGATCCGGCGCACCGAGCCCGACTTCGGCGTCGCCGCGCTGGCGCAGGACCTGCACATGTCGATCCGCAACCTGCAGCGGCTCTTCGCGATCGACGGCACCACGCCCGCGGATGAACTGCGACGAGCGAGGGTGGATCTCGCGCAGGAACTGCTGGCCAATGCGGGCAACGCGCCGCTGGGGATCGGGGAGATCGCGGAGCTCGCGGGCTTCCGGGATCCGGCGGCCCTGCGCCGGGCGTTCGCCTGGGCGGGACTGGCGACGCCGCGCGAGCTGCGCAGAGCCTCGCGTCGCTGACCCTCCCGGTGACGCGGCCTGCCACCGTTCGTCACTCTCGCGCCAGAACTCCTCGATTCTGCGACACGGACATCGTCAATGCGTCCATTGTCTGCGTTCGCACGACGATCTTCGCGTCTATGGCCATTTTCGCGGCCGGAGCCGCCGTCGGTGTGATTTGATGTGTTGCACGCCTTCTCTGTCGATGGATTCCCGGATCCTTGTCGAACGTCCCCGGAAGGCGGATGATTGCCGGTGTCGACCGAATTTCCCGTCGGTCTGACAATGGTCGAAAGGCCTCCTCGCCGGAATCATCTCATCGGGGCAATGCGGATATCCCTATTCTCGGGTCCGGCACTGTCCCGGCATCGCGACAATTCGTCGATGCAGATAGTTCGCCGCGAAAGCGGCGAACGGGGCCGGTGGCTCGCTCAGGGTATGTCGAGTCACCGATTCCCGTGCCCATTTCGTGCTGCTCGCGGACAGTGATATTGCATTCTGCGCCACCTTTCGTCGGAATTGCGTCTCAGAACCCCATTTCGTCGCGGCGGACTTCGATGATGATCCAGCGTGGCTGTGGCGCGTCGACCTGAGGCGCACCGGACCGCGCGGTCCGAACACCACTTCTCCTGGGGAGGAACACATGTCCGAAAGCAAGACCATGGGGACGAGGCACCCCGGCATCGACCGCCGGACGGTCGTCAAGGGCGCCGCATGGAGCATCCCGGTCGTCGCTGCGGCTGCGGCGATGCCGCTGGCCTCCGCATCGACGCCGGCCTGCCCGACCTGTATCAAGGCGGGATTCCCGATCGTCGGAGGGATCATCTCCGGCGCCTGGACGTCTCAGGCTCTCGTCGTCGGGAACAAGGGCACGATCGCGTTCCCGTCGATCTTCGGGCTCGACGCGACGCAGTGCGGGATCAGCTTCACCAACATCTTCCAGCCCGCCTTCACCTACATCGTGACCCAGGCGACGCTGACGATGTCCGACGGCAAGACGTACAACTCCGCGGTCGGGCTCGGCGCCGGCGCCGGGAACATCTCGACCGTCGGCGCCATGCCCGGCGCCTTCGTGTTCACGAACGTGTCGCTCCCGAACGGCGGGGCGATCGGCGGTCTCGGCAACTACACCGATGTGCCGACCAAGCTCACGGTGACGGTGCAGACGACGCTTCAGTACGGAATCGGCCTCTCGATCCAGTGCCCGATGGTGTTGACCTGGAACCTGCACGGACTTGCGACCGGTCTGGTGGCTTTCGGCGCGGGCACCGTCAACTTCACCGGGACGGCGACCGTCTGACCCGAGCCCGCAGGTGCGCCGGCCTCCGCCCGACGCACCTGCGGGTCCTCGGCGGATGCGGTGCCGGGGTCGAGGCATCGCGGGACATTAAACACGGGCGCGACCCCTGCACGGCGCGGGCATCTCTGGCTACTCTCGAAAGAAGGCGGAGATGAGAGGACGAGTCATGACCGAGATGATCGTTGTAGGAGTCTCGGACGCACCGGTCGCGGAGCGCGTCGTGGAGTGGGCGATCGCACGTGCCGCGGAACGATCGCAGCGCGTGGAACTGGTCTCCGTCGTCGGGGGAGCGATCGGCACTCTCGGCGAAGGGGGGCCGCTGGCCGCGGCGACCGCCGCGGCGCGCTCGTTCCTCGAGGAGCACGTCCGGCGGCACGCCGAGCGCGGCGTCGAGCTGAGCCTGCGGGTGGAGGTGGGCAACCCCATCGAGCGGCTCGTGGCCATCTCGGAGGACGCCTCGCTGCTCGTCATCGGCAGCGACTATCAGGGCGGATCATCGCCTTCGGTCCGCGGATTCCACGGCGTGCGCATCACCGCGGCCGCGAAATGCCCCGTCGTCGTGGTCCCGGACTTCGACGTCTCCGATCGTACGGGGATCGTCGTCGGCGTCGACGGATCCGAGACCTCGGAGAGCGCGCTGCGTTTCGCCGCCGCGGAGGCCGACCGTCGCCAGGAGCCGTTGACGGCGGTCTCGGTCTGGACGCCCCTGACGGCCCCGGGGTACGGCCTGGTGAGTTATGCGCAGCCGTACCTCGACAACATGCAGACCGCCACGGAGGAGATCCTCGCGATCGCCCTCGCCGGCCTGTCGACCGACTATCCCGATCTCACGGTCATCCCCGTCGTCGAGAGCGGCTATCCCTCTCGAGTGATCGACGAGCTCGCGGCTGCGGCCTCGCTCTGCGTCGTGGGCTCACGGGGGCGCGGCGCGATCCGGCGCTTCCTGCTCGGATCGATCAGCCAGGAGGTCATCGGACATCCGGCCACGGCCACGGTCGTCGTCCGATAGGAGCGGGCCATGATCATCGAACTCAGCGAGCAGGAGTGCTACGACCTGCTCACGGCGACGACGGTCGGACGGATCGGCTTCGTGCACGACGCCCGGGTGCTGATCCTCCCGGTCAACTTCGTGGTCTCGGGGCGGGATCTGCTTCTGCGCACCACGGCCGAGGGGCTCCTCGGCGCTCTGTCCGAGGTGCCGGTGGAGGTGGCGTTCGAAGTCGACGGCCATGTGCCCCTCTCGCGGACGGCGTGGAGCGTGCTCATGCACGGGCCGCTCTCTCGCGTCCCGGAGGAGGAGGCGGGCGCGGTCCTGCCCCGCGTCTCGCCATGGGCCGGTGGCGAGAGGGATCTGCCGCTGCGCTTCCGCATTGAGAGCATGACGGGGCGTACCGTGCACGGCGATCAGGCGCCGTGACGCCGAGTGCGCTCGTCGACCGCGGCGGGGTCTCATCGACGATGCGGTGACGGCGCCCGGGGGGCGACGCTCCGAACCGTTCAGCGCGCGTCGAATGCCGGCGGCGGACCGGCCGTCTGACCCGGAACGAGCTCGACGGGCAGCACCACGCTCTCGGGTCGCTCCCCGCGCAGCAGCGCCGTGACGAGTTCCCCGGCGGTCCGGCCGCGTTCGTGGAGAGGCTGGCGGACAGTGGTGAGCGTC
The DNA here is from genome assembly GCA_031277885.1 of Microbacterium sp. Taxonomy (GTDB): domain Bacteria; phylum Actinomycetota; class Actinomycetes; order Actinomycetales; family Microbacteriaceae; genus Microbacterium. The sequence continues at coordinate 8,569 of JAITLM010000196.1, read as the reverse complement.
CGGTCCAGACCCGGCAGCTCGATGCCGTCGAATCCGGTGACCGTGAGGTCCTCCGGCACCCGTAGCCCGCGCTCGCGCGCCGCCTGAAGGGCGCCGAGGGCGAGCAGGTCGTTCTGTGCGAGGATCGCGGTCGGTGCGGTCGGATGATCCAGGAGCACCCGCGCGGCCGCGGCGCCGGCGGCCGCGTCCCGTCCTCCGGCCTCGACCCTGACGGCGTTCGGGAAGGCCTCGGCCACCGCTTCGAGCCTCCCGCGGATCGTGGGGTTGGCGATCGCATCGAGATCGGCCCCGATCGGGCGCGGCGGGCCTGGCGGGTGCTCCGGTCCCATCGTCGTCCGGCGCATCACGACCGCGATCCGGGTGTGGCCCAGGGCGGAGACGAACCCGGCGAGCTCCGCCATTCCGCGCCGGTCGTCGACGTCGACCACGGTCACGTCGCTCTCGTGCGGGCCCTCGACGCCCACCATCGGTACACCGCGCGCCCGTCCCACCGGCAGCAGCGCGTCAGCGGCCTCGCCGCGCGTGGCGAAGACGATCGCGTCGACGGGAAGCGTCCGCAACAGCACCGGCCCGCCGCTGCGGGGATCGCGACCCGGAAGCAGGAGCATTCCGTAGCCCTCGCGATCGAGCACCTCGGCGAGACCGTTCATGGTCGCCTGCGCGACGGGGTTGCCGAACGCCCGCTGGATCCGATCGGTGATCACGATCCCGACGATGCCGGTGCGCCCGCTTCGCAGCGAGCTGGCGACCGGGTGCGGACCCTCGTAGCCGAGAGCCTCCGCCGCATCGAGGATGCCGCGCCGCGTCGCCTCCTGGACGCGATCCGGGGCGCGGAACGCGAGCGACGCCGTCGAGGTCGAGACCCCGGCGAGGTCGGCGACGTCCGCGATGGTGACGCGCCCCTGGCGCCCACGGCCCCGCACGGGGGAGAACCGAACCTGATCCACGAGGGCCACCTTAGTGAAGAGGCGGATCGCATCGTTTCGTTCCGTCGGCTCACACGGAGAGTACATGCCGAGTTCACGCCCTCGTCACATGCGGCGCCTTCAATCGAAACGATGCGATCCGGATCAGGGATCCCATCTGAGTTCCTTCCCGAAGCGTTCGATTCCTCCACGAAAGCAGGAAAACCCGCGATGAAGAAGCGCGTCCTCTCGATCCCCCTCGGCCTTGCCGCCGCCGCCGTGGCCCTGGCCGCCTGCGCGCCGGTGAGCTCCGCAGGCGCCCCCGCGTCCTCCGCGGGCGCCACGTCCCTCACGGTGTTCATCTCCGGTGACACCAACGTCCAGGATCTCTGGGAGAAGGGGATCATCCCCGCCTACGAATCCGCGCACCCCGGCGCCTCGGTGCGCACCACGATCGACCTGCACGGCGAGCATGACCAGCAGACGGTCGCCAAGCTGGTCACCGCCACGAAGGCCGGAGATGCCCCGGGCTACGACCTCGTCGACGCCGGCTTCGTGACCGGCAGCGCCACCGAGGCGGGCACGCTGCTCGACATCGACGGAAAGGTCTCCGGCCTCTCCGACGTCCCGGCCGCCACCGTCAAGGCCGGCAAGGGCACCGGCATCCCGTACCGCGCCTCCTCGGTGCTCCTCGCCTACGACAGCACCAAGGTCCAGACGCCGCCGAAGACCCTCGACGAGCTTCTCGCCTGGATCCAGGCCAACCCGGGCAAGTTCGCCTACAACTCGCCGGCGACCGGCGGGTCGGGTGGCGCCTTCGTCACGACGGTCCTGGACAGCTACCTCTCCGACGCCGAGCAGCAGGCTCTGCGCACCGGCCACGACACGGCGGCGGAGGCAGGCTGGGCCAAGGGCTTCGACCGTCTCAAGCAGCTGGGCTCGTCGATGTACCAGAGCGGTGTCTATCCGAACGGCAACACCCAGGTGATCGATCTGCTCGGCACGGGCGCGATCTCGATGGCGCCGGTGTGGAGCGACCAGATCATGACCTCGGTCAAGAACGGACTCATCCCGAAGACGGTGAAGTACACGCAGATCAGCGGCCCCAGCTTCACCGGATCCGCGTCGTACCTCGGCATCCCGAAGACCAGCAAGAACGCGGCCGGCGCGATCGATCTCGTCAACTTCGTTCTGAGCCCAGCCGGACAGCGGATCATCGCGGAGAAGATCTCCGGCTATCCCGTCATCGACGTGAAGAAGCTTCCGGAGGAGACGGCGAAGACCTTCGCCGACGCGGACCCGTCCGCGCTGCGCCCGAGCTACTTCGCAGAGGTCTCCGGCGACATGGCCGACCAGTGGGACTCCCGGGTCCCGTGATCGAATCCACCGTCATGACCGGGGTGCGCGCCGACCGCGCGCGCCCCGGTGCCACTCCGGCCCGGCGGGCCGAGCGTCGCAGCGCTGCCACCGGGTTCTCGCTCGCGCTGCCGCCGGTGCTGCTCCTGGCGCTGTTCGTCGGTCTGCCCGTGGTGCTCGCGATCGGCTTCAGCTTCGGGATGACCGGCGGTCTCAACAGCACCGTCGCCGCGATCGGCCAGGACGTGCACGAGGGGGCGCCCTTCACGCTCGCGGCCTATGCGGATCTCTTCGCGGACGCGCGCTTCGGCCGGGATCTCGGGGCGACCGTACTGGTCACGGTGTGCACGACCGTCCTCACGCTCGCGCTGGCGATCGGGATCGCGGTCACGCTGCGTCTTCGCGGCGGCTGGGCCGGCACCGTGCTCTCCGGACTCGGCGTGGTGCCGCTGTTCATCCCCGTGGTCATCGCGTCGTGGGCCATCCTCACCTTCTACTCCGGCGACGGCTTCGTGCGCAGCCTGTTCGCGCAGCTGGGCGCAGAGGGGCCGGTGTTCGGCTTCACGGTGACCGGCGTGATCATCGCCTCGGTGTGGGTGAACCTGCCGTTCGCGCTGCTCATGGCGGCCTCCGGCATGCAGGGCGTCCCGGATGCGTTGATCGACGCCGCCAGGGACGCGGGCGCCTCGACCACGGCGATCGTCGGGCGTGTTCTCGTCCCCATGGCGGGCATCCCGCTGGTCATCGCGGCGACCTTCACCGCGATCGGCGTGCTCGGGCAGTTCACCGTCCCGTACTTCACCGGGCCGAGTGCGCCGCAGCAGCTGGGCGTGGACATCAGCAAGTACTTCCAGTCCTTCAACCATCCGCAGCAGGCCGCGGCGATCGCCGTGGTCGTGTTCCTGATCGCCTCGGGCGTCGCCGCGCTCTACGTGTGGGCGAACTTCCGGACTGCGGAGAAGGAGGGACGAGCCTGATGCCCGCTCTGCTGCGCCGCGCCGGAGGGCGCCTGCTCGCCATCGTGCTCGTGGCCCTCGTGGCGCTCTTCATCCTCGGGCCCCTGCTGTGGCTCGGGATGCACGCCTTCGCGAGCGATTGGACCTATCCGAACCTGCTGCCGGACGGCCTCACGATGCGCTGGTGGGGGGTGGTGTTCTCCGACCCGACGCTGTTCGCCTCGATGCAGAACACGCTGTTCTTCGCACCGGTGACGGTGCTCGTCTCCGCGGTCGTCTGCCTGCCCGCCGCCTACGCCTTCTCCCGGTTCCGTTTCCCCGGCCGCCGGTTCTTCCTCATCGGCCTCTTCGCCACGAACGCCTTCCCGAAGATGGGCCTCTTCGTCTCGATGGCCACCGTCTTCTACGGACTGCACCTGATGGGGACCGCATTCGGCGTCATCGTCGTGCACGTGATCGGGACGGTGGTCTTCATGACGTGGATCCCGGCGGCGGCGTTCTCGGCGGTCCCGCGGTCGCTCGAGGAGGCGGCGAGGGACGCGGGCGCCGGCCGGATCAGGACGTTCCTCACGGTGACGCTTCCGCTGGCGCTCCCCGGCATCCTCGTCGCCTGCGTGATGAGCTTCCTCGCCTCGTTCGACGAGGCGCAGGGGACCTATCTCGTGGGAGCGCCGACCTTCATGACCATGCCGACCGAGATGTACACGCTCGTCCTCAACTATCCGAAGCAGGTGGCCGCGGTCTTCGCGATCCTGCTCTCCCTCCCGTCCGTCGTCCTCCTGCTGCTGACCCGCAAATACATCATGGGCGGGCAGCTGGCCGAGGGCTTCCAGATCCGTTAGGAACCTCCATGTCCACCGACATCGCGAACTCCGCACCCGCCGGGCTGCGCCTGGAAGGGCTCTCCAAGGTCCTCGGCGGACGCACGATCGTCGACGACCTCGACCTGGACATCGCACCAGGCGAGCTCGTCTCGCTCCTCGGCCCGTCCGGGTGCGGCAAGACCACCACGCTGCGCATGATCGCCGGGTTCCTCATCCCGGACGCGGGTCGGATCGGGGTCGGCGAACAGGACGTCACCGCGCTCGGCCCCGAGCGCCGGCCGAGCGCGATGGTATTCCAGAACTATGCGCTGTGGCCGCACATGACGGTCGCCAAGAACGTCGGCTTCCCCCTGCGGATCGCGCGTACGCCGCGGGCCGAGATCGCGCGCAGGGTGGCCGAGGCGCTCGAGCTCGTGGGCCTGTCGCACCACGCGAACAGCCGCCCCGCCCGGATCTCGGGCGGCGAGCAGCAGCGCGCGGCGCTCGCCCGGGCGCTGGTGCGCCGCCCCTCGCTGCTGCTCCTCGACGAGCCGCTGTCGAACCTGGACGCGAAACTGCGCGTGCGCGTGCGGGAGGAGATCCGGGACATCCAGCAGCGCCTGGGGATCACGACGGTGCTCGTCACGCACGATCAGGAGGAGGCACTGGCGGTCTCGGATCGGATCGCCGTGATGAACGAGGGCCGCATCGAGCAGGTCGCGACGCCCACCGAGCTCTATCAGCGCCCTGCGACCGATTTCGTCGCCGGATTCATCGGCGTCAGCAACCGGATCCCGCACCCCGACCTCCGCACAGTGGAGCACGGAGTGCACTGGATCGCCCGACCGGAGGACATCGTCGTGGAGGCGGAGGGGACTCCGGGCACGGAGGCGGCCACCGTCTCGCGCGTGCTGCCGCACGGGCACTTCGCGGAGCTCGTCCTGAGCGTGCGCGAGGGGCTCGAGCTGCGGGTGTTCGCGTCCGGCGGTGCACCCCGCGCCGGCGCGGTCGTCGGCGTGCGCGTCGTCAGAGCGCTGCGCTACCGGGACGGGGTCCTGGATCCGGATCACGCGGCATCGGGTGAGCCGGTGCCGCTCGCGTCCGAGACGGCGAACCTGACGGCCGTCACCGCGCCGGAGCGGCGGGTGCTCGCATGACCCGGCCCGGCATGCCTCGCCTCGTGGCGCACCGCGGGCTGCACGCGGAGGAGACGGGCGGTGCGCGGGAGAACACGCTCGCGGCGCTGCGCGCGGCCGTGGCGGCGGGCGCCGCCTGGATCGAGATCGACGTGCGCCGGACCAGGGACGGCGCGGTCGTGCTGCTGCACGATCCGACCCTGGAGCGACTGTGGGGCGACAGGTCGGCGGTCGCAGACCTCGAGCTCGCGGAGGTCAGGGAACGGGGCGGAGGGGAGCGCCGGATCCCGCTGCTCTCGGAGGCGCTCGACCTCCTGCACGGCAGCGGCGTCGTCCTGCTCATCGACATGGACGAGGCGGTGCCGGCCGCGGCGGCCGCGGAGGTCGTGCGCTCGTCTCCCGCCGACACGGCGACCGCGTGGTGCGGCGATCTCGACGCGATGCGCCGAGTGCGCGCGGAACTCCCGGATGCGGAGATCTGGATGCCCTGGGCGAGTCCCGTGCCGCCGTCCGAAGCGGAGCTGGCCGAACTCAGGCCGAGCGTCGTGAACGCTCCGCATCTGATCGTCGGCGCGGACTTCGTCTCCGGCGTGCACGCCAGAGGACTCGGCGTCGCGGTCTGGACCGTGGACGAGCCGGCGCAGGCCGCGCATCTGGCGCGGCTCGGAGTGGACTCGGTGACGACCAACGTGCTGCCCCGCCTGCAGGCCGCGGTCGCCGATGTCACGACCGGCTCCTCGGACTCGGACGAGGGCGAGCGCGCGGCCGGGATCGTGCGGGAGCTGGCCGAATGGGCCGCCGAGCGCACGGCTCTGGCTCGGATCGACGGCATCGGGCCGGTGCAGACGAAGAAGGATCCAGGGGATCACGTCACGCGGATCGACCGTGAGATCGAGCACGGCGTACGGGTCGCGCTCCGTGCACAGTTCCCCGCGCACGCCATCGTGGGCGAGGAGGAAGGGGGCGAGAGCGACGGCACGCGGCCGTGCTGGTACCTCGATCCCGTGGACGGCACGGCGAACCTCGCGAACGGGGTGCCCTGGACGAGCTTCTCCCTGGCTCTCGTGCAGGACGGCCGTCCGGTCGTCGGCGCTGTGCTGGATCCCGTCGGGGAGGCGAAGGACGGCATCTCCGTTCCCGTGCCGGTGATCGCAGGGGAGGGGAGGGGCGCGTGGCGGCGCGGTTCTCGGCTCGTGTCGTCGCCGGGGGCCGGGGAGGACCCGCTGTCCGGCGCGATCGTCACCACCGAGCTCGCCGGCACGAGCGCGTGGCCCGGGCTGAGCCGCATGCTCGACGCGCTGGCGGAGCGGCACTGCACGCTGCGGATCCCCGGTTCCGGCACCGCGACGCTCGCCGGCGTCGCGCTCGGCCGGGGGGTCGCGGCGATGGTGCACCGCTACAGCCCGCTCGACCACGCGGCGGCACTGCTGATCGTCGCGGAGGCGGGCGGCTGCGTGCTCGACGCGGAAGGCCGCCCGACGCTCGACCCCGGTCCCGGGCCGGTGTTCACGGGCGTGGACGAGCGCTCCGCTCGTGCGCTGCACCTGATCTGGCGGGAGGCCGCGTCGCGGGCCGCGTCCGATGGGGCGCGATGAGAGGGCGGGAGCCGGCTCACGATCTGACCCGCCTCACTCGTGCTGTCCCGTCGACGCAGGTGCGAGGTGCAGCGCGTCGCGATCCAGGCGTGCCTGCAACCGGTGCAGGGTGGTGTCGCTGATCGCGCCGTGGTTTCGGAGGCGGATCACGACGTCGCGGGTGTGATCGACGAGGGCGAGGCTCAGGGCCGCGTAGTCGCGATCCACGTCCCGGCGGGTGCGGCGCTCCGGTTCGGGCGAACCGTCGATCCGCTCGAGGCGTTCCCGGTACTCGTTCGCGAGCCGGTCCCGGACGTGTCCCGGGGCATCGAGATCCTGCGCGAGGGCCGGCATCGCGCGGATCGCGGAGAGCAGCGCGCTCCGGTGCGCACGGGTGAACTCGGCGGAGACCAGGGTGTCGGGCTCGAAGCGCGCCCAGCGGATCACGGCCGGCAGGAGCAGGCCCTGGGCGAGGATCGTGAGGATCACGACCCCGGTGGCGACGAAGACGATCTCGGCGCGACCGGGCATCCCGGCGGGCACGGCGAGCGCGACCGCGAGGGAGATCGCCCCGCGGAACCCCGCGACCGTCGCCACGACTCTGGCGCGGTGCGTCATCCGCTTGCTGCGCTGTGCGGGGCTCCGATCCACGAGCCGGATCGTCCAGGTGGTGAGCAGCTGGAACACGAGGCGGATGAGGAGGATCACGATCCAGATCAGGGCGCAGAGGGCGAGCAGCATCGGGATGCTCTGCGGTGAGACGGACCGCAGAGCGGACTGCGCCTCGATCCCGATGAGCACGAAGAGCGCGCCGTTGAGCGCCGTGGTCGTCAGGGTCCAGAAGCCGTCCCGCTGCTGCCGGGACTGCGGTGTTCCGGAGCGCGGTCCGGTGCGGCTCAGATGCAGGCCTGCGAGCACGACGGCGATGACGCCGGAGGCGTGGATCTGCTCCGCTGCGAGGAAAGCGGCGAAGGGCACCAGGATCAGCGCCGCGTTGTGCAGGAGAGGGTCGCCCAGTCGTCGGAGCACGACCGTGCCCAGCAGGCCGGCGAGGAGGCCGACCATCGCCCCGCCGCCGTAGGCGAGTGCGACGAGTCCGGTGATCTCCACGCCGGAGTACGAGGCGCCGCTCCCGGCGAGCCCGATCACGACCGAGGAGACGACGAGGGCCGTTCCATCGTTGATCAGGCTCTCGGCGCGCAGCTGGACGATGTTCCGATGGGGGAGCGCTCGGGCGAGCGCCCCGACCGCGGTCGCGTCGGTGGGGGCCAAGGCGGCCCCCAGGATCAGCGCGGGCAGCCATCCCCAGCCGAGGGCCACGCCGATCCCCGCCGTACCGAACGTCGTAGCCACGACCAGCAGCGTGCTCAGCAGCAGGATGACCCGCAGATCCCGTCGCACCTCCCGTAGCGGAGTCATCAGCGCCTCCCAGAAGAGCAGCGCCGGGAGGAAGAGCACCAGCACCGCCTCCGAGGGCAGGTGGATGCTCCGCACCTCCGGAATGATCCCCACCAGCAGCCCGGCGAGGAGCTGCAGCAGCGGGGCGGGCAGGTGAAGCCGCGGCGCGATCCAGGATGCGCCCACGACGAGCGACCCGACCAGGACGAAGACGGCGAGCGGATCCGTGGGGTGTCCTCTCCGGCGGATGGGTGTAGCCGGGGACCGGGGATCCCGCCATCGCGACGCCGATCCGGAAGGCTCGGTGGAGAGAAGGGTCTCAGCGCGCTGTTTCGATGCGGTTTCCGGCACGGGCAGGGAGTGTTTCGCTCACGTGGTGACCCGGGCGGCATGTCGAGCGCGTCGAACCCGGGGGAGTACTCTCGCCCCCGTGGCAGGACG
>JAITLM010000117.1 GCA_031277885.1 Microbacterium sp. | reverse complement strand
TCGCCGCCCCGGGCATCGCGGCATGAGACGCCGGTTCCGCTCCCGCGGCCGGGGATCCGTGCCCGTCGAGCACGTGCATCCCGAGGAGTCCGGCGATCAGCGCCGCGATGAGGAGCAGGATCGCCCGCGACCGCGTCGACGACGCCCCCGCGACTCGGATCCGATACCCCATGGGGGTACAGCATACCGGCCCCGGTCCGGGAAGGACCGAGGCCGGTGTCAGCGGGGCGGAGGTGCTCGCTCGGGTTACTTCTGCACCCAGTCGAAGTCGCCGCCGTGCTCCTTGATCCATTCGTCGATCGCCTGGGGCTCCTTGCCCTCTCCGTACCGGTTGACGACCATGTCCTCGAGCGAGCCGTACTGCGCGTCGTCGAGCTTGATCTTCCCGATCATCTCGGCGACGTCTGGATGCTTCTCGGCGAAGCCCTTCGCGCCGAGGAAGTGCAGCCCCTCCGGCTTGCCCATCGCGCCCTTCGGGTCCTTGAGGTCCTTCACGGGGAACGCGCTGTTGGCCCAGAACGGACGCCACAGGGTGACCGCGATGTCCTGCTTCTTCTCGGTCGCCGACTTCAGCTCGGTGAGCATCGCGGCGGTCGACGAGGTGACCAGCTGGTACTCGCCGTTCAGGCCGTACTCCGGCATCATCTTCTGGGTCTGGGCGGTGAGGCCGGCGCCGGGCTCGATGCCGATGATCTTGCCGCCGAACTCGCCGGCGCTGCCCTTGAGCTGGTCGATCGAGTCGATGTCGGAGTAGGTCGGCACGGCGATCGTGAGACGGGCGTTCCCGTAGTACGTTCCGAGGTCCTCGATCGAGCCCTTGTACTGGTCCATGTACGCCTTCTGCGTGACCTCGGGCCACGCCGACGGGAAGATGTCGACGTCTCCCTGCGAGAGCCCCGCGTACAGCGGGCCCGCGTCGGAGAGCGTCTGCATCTTGACGTCGTAGCCCATCTTGCCGAGCTGGTCCTGCAGCAGGTACGCGGTGCTCAGCCCGTCGGTCCAGCTGGGCAGGAAGCCGATCGTGATCGATCCCTTGTCTCCGGATCCGGCACTGTTCGACGGAGCCTTGCCCGCCATCTCGAGAGTGCCGCCGGCGCCGTCGCTCGCGCATCCGGCCAGGGTGAGGACGGCCGCGACGCCGAGCGCCGCGAGGGCGGTGATCCTGCTCTTACGCATTCTGCAGCTCCTTCTCTTCGACGGACGGTTCCGGGGTGGTGACGGCAGCGGCCGTGGTCGCCGCGAGGCGCCGCGCGGTGCGCCGGCGCGCCATCATCCCCAGCAGCGAGGCCGGGTGCTCTCCGAGCGACCCGAGCGAGGCGGTGACCCTGTCCAGGAAGACCGCGATCAGCACGACGCCGAGACCGGCCTCGACGCCCTTGGCGATGTTGACGGTCGAGATCGCCTCGACCACGAGCTTTCCGAGCCCGTCGGCACCGGCCATTCCGGCGATGACGGCCATCGACAGCGAGAGCATGATGACCTGGTTGACGCCGGCGAGGATCGTCGGCATCGCGAGCGGCAGCTGGATCCCGCGCAGGATCTGGCCCGGCGTGGCGCCGAACGACTGCCCGGCCTCGACCGTCTCGGCGTCGACGCCGCGGATGCCGAGCTCGGTGAAGCGCACGCCGGGGGGCAGCGCGAAGATGACCGTGGCCACGAGGCCCGGCACGACGCCGATGCTGAAGAACACGATCGCGGGGATGAGGTAGACGAAGGCGGGCATCGTCTGCATGAAGTCCAGGGCGGGCTTGAGCACCGCGCGCACGGTGGCGTTGCGGGCGGACCAGATGCCGAGCGGGATCGCGATCAGCACCGCGACAGCGCCGGCCACGAGCACCAGCGCGAGAGTCTGCATCGCGGCGACCCACAGGCCCATCGCGACGATCAGCCCGAACGAGATCACGGTGCCGATCGCCAGGCGCCAGGACCGCACGAGCCAGGCGATGAGCGCGGCGATGATGATGACGACGTAGAACCACGGCATCAGCAGCACGAAGCTCAGGCCGTCGACGAGGAACGACACCACGGTCGAGATGACGTGCAGCAGGCCGTCGAGGTTGGCCTTGATCCAGTCGACCGCGACGGCGACCCAGGATCCGATGGGAAGGACGTTCATCGGGTGACCTCCTCGGTCGACGCATCCGGTCCGGCCGGCGAAGTGCCGGCCGCGGGCTCGGCGGTCCAGCCGTCGTCGAGGACGGCGTCGACCTCCGCCTGCGGCAGCGGCAGCACCGGCAGGTTGATCTCGCCCGTGGCGCCGGGACCGGGGCCGAGGGCCGCGAGCAGGGTGATGCGCGGGATGACGCCGACGAGGCGGCCCTCCGCGTCTGCCACGGCGAGCGGCAGCGGCGACTCGACCGCCGGGATGAACAGGTTCATCAGGATCTCGTCCTCGTCGACCACCTGGGCCGCGGGCTTGAGCACCGACGTCAGGGTGCTCTCGCCGCGGCGGATCAGCTTGACGACGTCGCGATCGGTGACGATGCCGATGAGCTTGCGGTCGCGGCCGACGACGTACGTCGCGGACATGAACGCGTCGCGCATCTGCTTGAGCGCGGTGCGGGGGCCCGCGTTCTCGGAGACGACCGGGCGCGGGCGCTCCATGACGTTCGCGGCGGTGAGCACGCGGGCGCGATCGACGTCCTGCACGAACTGCTCGACATAGCTGTTGGCCGGGTCGGTGAGGATGTCCTCCGGCGTGCCGATCTGCACGATGCGGCCGTCGCGCATCACGGCGATGCGATCGCCGAGGAACATGGCCTCGTTCAGATCATGCGTGATGAACACGATGGTCTTCTGCAGCTTCTGCTGCAGTTCGAGCAGCTGCTCCTGCATCTCCCGGCGGATGAGGGGATCCAGCGCGCTGAACGCCTCGTCCATCAGCAGGATGTCGGTGTCGGCGGCGAGCGCACGCGCGATGCCGACGCGCTGCTGCATGCCTCCGGAGAGCTCGGAGGGCAGCTTCTCGCCCTGCCCCTCCAGACCGACGAGGCCCAGGATCTCCTCGGCCTTGGCCAGGCGCTCGGCGCGGCCCGTGCCCTTGAGCTCGAGCGGGTACGCCACGTTCGCGGCGACGGTGCGGTGCGGCAGCAGGGCGAAGTGCTGGAACACCATCGAGACCCGATCGCGACGGATCTCGCGGAGCCGGGACGCCGGAATGCCGGTGATCGGATCCCCCGCGACGAGGACGGAGCCGTCGGTCGCCTCGTGCAGGCCGTTGAGCATGCGGATGATTGTGGACTTGCCGGATCCGGACAGTCCCATGATGACGAAGATCTCACCGCGGTTGACGGTGAAGCTCGCGTCGATGACGGCGGCGGTGCCGGCGTCGGCGACGGCGGATCGGCTCTCGCCGGCCTTCAGCCGGCGGATGGCCTGGTTCGGGTTCTTCCCGAACACCTTGAACAGATGACGCGCTTCCAGAGCGGTTTCGGACACGTTTCCCCCGCGGCCTCACCCCGGCGGGGAGGCCTGCATCGGTCTCGCCCGGGTGATGATCACAGGGCCGTTTCGAAGGTCGCAATGCGGCGGCGCAGGAGGAGGATTTCGGATCCTCGACAGAGATCATCGACCGTACGCCCACGCCTCTTCGTGCACAGCAGAATCGAAAGAAGGACGCGGCCGCGGACTGGTCTTGGGGCCGTCAGGCCCGCATTCCAACGTAACGAGAACCTGATCCCGTGGCAAATCCGAGGGCGATGGCCTAGGGTGTGCGCGCTCGATCTCCGCCCCATGGCCGCGGCATAGAGTGAGCGCATGAGCACCGTGCGCGTGTGGTTGTCGGGGTGGGAATGGTCCTGCTGCGGGGATCCGTTCACCGTGGGGGAGACGGTCTCCTTCACGTGCCGCCCGCCGCGGGGGACGTGGCTCGTCGATCAGTTCGGTGCGGAGTTCGCGGCCTCGATCGCACTCGTCGAGGAGCACCACGACGACGGAGACGACGACCGGCCCGTGCAGACCGTCGCGGGGACCGTGCGAGCCATCCACGACGTGACCGTGCAGGAGAGAGTCGTCCGCGTCCCGAGACCGCCGCGGCCCGCATCGGAGCCGATCGATCTCGGCGGCGGCGTGTCGCTGGGAACGGGGCCCGTGCCGCCGTACCTGCTCACGTCCGAGCCCGTCCCCGGCACCGTGCGGCTGCGGAGCGCGCCGCGCGTGCCCGCGATACAGGCGCGCGAGCGGATCGGCTCCGCGGATCCCGGTCCACGCGCGGATCCCGGTCCACGGCAGGATCCGGGTCTAACGCAGGATCCCGAGGACGGCGCGGTCGTCACCCGCTGCCCGGGGTGGGTCGTCGATGTCGAGGTCTGACATCCGGATCGCGTGACCTTCAGAGCTCTCCGCGTGCCGCCCTGTCCCGCGCCGGCTGTGAACGGACCAGTCCGCTCACGAGCGCGCCGACCGCGATGAGCCAGCATCCGGCCATGATCGCGGAGCTGAAGTCCTCGCCGTAGTCGAGGAAGCTCAGCCCGTTGAAGGCGGCGCCGATCGTGAACAGGGCGGCGATGCCGGTGATCCAGCGCCATCCCCATCCCCCGCGATACAGGCTGCCGAGGAACACCGTGAGCGTGGCGAGGGCCAGCAGCACGCCCATCGCGGCGTGCAGGAACAGCGCCCAGCCGCCGCCGAGCGAGAGCGCCCAGATCAGGCTCATCCCGCTCGCGCCGAAGTACTCGGCACCGCCGGCGCCCGGGTGCTTCTCGGGCAGGGTCACGAACAGGTTCAGCACCATCCCGAGCACGAACACGGCCCCGTACGCCCAGACCAGGCCGATCACCGCGCCCCGGAGCGCGCCGCTGCCTCGCACGGGGCGGGCGACGCTTCGTCGCATCGGGGGTCGGGTGGCCATGGTCTGAACCGTTCTCGGCGAGACGCTACGCCGGGGTGCTGGGTTCCGGCGGGGAGTATCCCCAGAGCGGGTTCTGGGACCGTGCGGGTCCCGGCGGACTCGTTCGTTGCGGGCGCGATTCGCGGCGATTCGGGGCGGGCTCGATTCGCGGCGGGTCGCGGCGGGCGCGTTCCCAGCGGGCCCGTTCGCGGCGGCGTTCGGGCCGCTGCGCTCAGCGCCGGACGGACCGCGTCACCGTGAACTTCGGGGTGCGCGCGAGCTGTTCCGTCACGCCGACGGCGGCGGCGAGCGCGCGGCGGTGATCGAGGTGCGAGTTGAACACGGTCCAGACCTCGCCGCCGGGGCGGAGGATCCTCGCGGCCGCGTCGATGAGGCGGCGCCCCGCCCCCTCGTGCACGCTCGCGCCGAGGTGGAACGGCGGGTTGAGCAGCACGAGGTCGACGGATCCGTCGGGGATCTCGGATCCGGCGTCGTCGAGCATCACGGTCACCCGGTCGGCGATCCCGTTCGCGACCATCGTGGCGCGTGCCGAGCGCACCGCGGCGGCAGAACGGTCGGTCGCGATGACGCGGGCATCGGGAATCGCGAGCGCGAGGGCTGCGGCGAGCGCACCCGTGCCGCAGCCCAGATCCACGGCCGTGAAGCCGTCGCGCCGGGAGAGAGCGACGAGTTCGGCGGCGCGATCGCGCAGCACGTCGAGCAGCACGCGCGTTCCGATGTCGATGCGGTCGCCGGCGAACGCCCCTCCGTGCGCGCACAGCGTGAGACCGTACTCGGGATGCGCCGTCGACACCGGGAAGGGCGGATCCTGCGGCACGGGCAGCGGATCCGTCGCGACGATGAGGCGCGACTTCCGCTCGGCGCGCTGCGGCTGCACCTGGCCGAAGCGCGCCCCGAGCAGGTCGTTCTGGGCCAGGGTCATGTGCTTCACGCGTCCGCCCGCGAGCAGCAGGACATCGGGCGCCGCCGCGCGCGCGATGGCGTCCGCGATCTCCTCGAGCTCGGCGAGGCCCTTCGGAAGCTGCAGCAGCACGAGCCGCGCCCCGCGCAGCAGCTCGGTATCGAGCTCGTGCTCGGCGAAGCCCGTCACCCCGAGCCCTGCCGTGACCCCGAGCTCTGCGGCGTTGCGGGCGAGCGCCCGCCGTCCGGTCACGAGGTCCTGGTGCACGCGCACGCCGGCGAGGCCGGCCGCGGCCAGGGGCAGGGTGAGTGCGCCGTAACCGTCGCCGATGACCGCGATCTCGGATCCGTCGATCCCGTGCTCGGCCGCGACCGTGAGCGCCCGCGCGACGAGCAGTTCGTCCGTCGCGTCCCACGCCTGCAAGTTCGGCGCCTCCACGTCCGGGAACCGGCGCAGTCGCGCATACGGGAACTCGGGCACCCGCCCAGCGTACGCGGCTCCACCCCTCCCCCATTTCCGGGTCGTCCCCATAAGCGCACGCCAGAGGCTCCGCTGACAGGGACGACTCGAAGATGAGGGAACGCCGGATCCGGGTCGTCCCCGTGAGCGCACGCCAGGGGCTCCGCTGACGGGGACGACTCGAAGATAGGGCGAGGACGGGGACGACCCGAAGACGGGGGAACGCCGGATCCGGGGGAGGGGGTTACCGGGGCACAGGCGGAGCGGGGATACTGGTCCACGATGAGCGCAACGTTGACCGTCACCCAGGTCGTCCTCCCCACCGCCCCCGTCGGATCCTCGAACCCCCTCCCCGCGATCGCGGCGATGCCGCAGGCGCCGTACGAGGCCGCCACGGAGGGCCTTCCCGCCGAAATGGCGGCGAACATCCGCTACGGGCAGGTCACGTCGATCCATCCGTACCTGCTCCAGGACGGCTATGACCGTGAGCGCACTCCGGCGCCGATGCACGTCGCCGTGCTGGAGAACGATCAGCTGCGCGCGGAGTTCGCCCTCGACCTCGGCGGGCGTCTCGTCCGCCTCTTCGACAAGACCACGGGGCGCGACCTCGTGTACCGCAACGCGATCCAGCAGCCGGCGAACCTGGCCCTCCGCGACGCCTGGTTCTCCGGCGGGGCGGAGTGGAACATCGGCATGCGCGGGCACTGGCCGCTGACCTGCTCCCCGCTGTACGCCGCCGAGATCACCGGCGCCGACGGCGAGCCGATCCTGCGGATGTGGGAGTACGAGCGCGTGCGCGGGCTGATCCTGCAGATCGACGCGACGCTCGACGGCGCCGCGCTGCACGTGCGGGTGCGGGTGCGCAACCCCCGCGAGCGCGAGACCGGGATGTACTGGTGGACCAACATCGCCGTCGCGCAGACCGAGGGCAGCCGGGTGTTCGCCCCGGCGACGCACGCGTACATGACCGGCTACGACGGCACCCTCGGCCGGGTGGATCTGACCGAGACGGATCCGCGCCTCCCCGCGTCGGCACCCGCCGCCGCCGACTACTTCTTCGACCTCGCTCCGGGGCTCGCGGCCGGCGCCGCCGACGCCGCCACCGGCACGGCGCCGTCGCCGCGCCCCTGGATCGCCGCCGTCGACGCGGAGGGATCCGGCCTCGCGCATGTCTCGACCGCACGTCTGCTCGGCCGCAAGCTCTTCGTCTGGGGCGACACGGCCGGCGGGAGGAACTGGTGCGACTGGCTCGGCGGGGAGACCGGCGCCTACTTCGAGATCCAGGCCGGGCTCGCCGCCACGCAGTACGAGCACCTGCGCATGCCGGGAGGGGCGACGTGGGAGTGGACCGAGACGTTCCTGCCGCTGCAGCTCGCGGATTCGCGCCTCGACGGAGCCTGGACCGAGGACGTCGCGGTGGTCGGCGCCCAGGTGCTGCAGGCCGCGGATGCCGCCGGGTCTGCGGGCATCGAGCGGCTCGAGGCCGCCGCGGACCTCGCCCCGGACGCGCTGCTCTCGGTCGGCTCCCCCTGGGGTGCGCTCGAGCAGCAGCTCGCCGCGCGGACGGGCTCGGCGTTCGCGCCTCTCGCCGGTGTGCGGTTCGTCCGCGACGGCGAGGAGGGCGCGTACTGGGCGGCACTCCTCGACGGCGCACCGGGTGCTCCCGACGCGTCCGCGGGTGTCGCCGAGCCCGACGCGTCCGAGGCCCCGGTCTCCTATGTCACAGGGGACGAGTGGGATCACCTGCTCGCCGAGGCCCCTGCCACCTGGCTGACGCACTACCACCGCGCCGTCGCCGCTCAGGCGCGGGGAGAGCACGGCACCGCGATCTCGCACTACGAGGCGTCGCTCCGCCATCGTCGCAACGCCTGGGCTCTGCGCGGGCTCGCCCTCGCGCTGCGCGAGTCCGACGGCGGCGGCACCGCGGCGCAGGAGCAGGGCGTCAGCCGCCTCGCCGAGGCGCGCGAGCTGGCCCCCGACCTCGTGCCGCTCACCCTCGAGCTCGCCGAGGCGCTGCTCGCCGACGGACGGGCGGACGAGGTCCGCACCCTGCTCGGGACCCTTCCCACGGAGATGCGCGAGCTCGGACGGTTCCGGGTCGTCGAGATCCGCGCCGCCCTCGCCGCCGGGGACCGGGAGACGGCGGGCCGGATCCTCGAAGGCCGCTTCGAGGTGCCTAACCTCCGCGAGGGCGAGCTGAGCATGTCGGCGCTGTGGCACGAGGCCTTCCCCGGGCGCCCGGTGCCGGCCTGGTACGACTTCGAGATGGCCCCGGAGGGCTGAGCCGCAAGCCGTCCGACGAGCCAGATCGCGGCGCCAACCGGCTCCGGCCTGAATCCCGACCCCGGCGTCAGCCCCGGTCGAGATCCCGGTCGAGATCGTCCAGTAGCTGCACCGCGGCCTCGGCGTACGCGCCGATCCAGCGATCGTGGATCCGCTTGATCGGCAGCGGCGCGAGCCTGAGGTGCCGCTCCCTGCCCTCGCGCCGGCCGATCACGAGCTCGGCCCGCTCCAGCACCTTGAGGTGCTGGAGCACCGTGGTGCGGTCAAGTTCGGGGAAGCACGCGCACAGCTCGCCCGTGGTGCGCGGCGCCTCGCGAAGGGCGTCGAGCATCCGGCGGCGGATGGGGGCGGCGAGCGCCTTGAAGACGAGATCGTCGTCGCCGGTTCCCTCCACCGAATTCATGTTGTAATCTTACAACATGTCTCAGATCGAAATCGCTGCGGACATGGCTCCGCTCACCGAACTGTCCTTCTCCGTCTCGGGTCGCGTCTCGCGCCCGCAGGCGGAGGTCTACGAGGCCGTCGCCGATCCGGCGCAGCTCTCCCGCTACTTCACCACCGGCGGCGCCCGGGGGCACCTCGAACCCGACGCCGACGTCAGCTGGGACTTCGCGGACTTCCCCGGGCGCTTCCCGGTCGTCGTGATCGAGGCGGAGGCGCCGGAGCGCATCGTGATCGAGTGGGCGGCCGCCCCGGGCAGCAACGACAGCGGCACCACGCGCACGGTGTTCGAATTCGCCTCGATCGACGGCGGAGCGCGCACGCTCGTCACCATCACCGAGTCCACCTGGCGGGCGACCGCGGGCGGTGCGAAGAGCGCCTTCGGCAACTGCGAGGGGTGGACCGGCATGCTCGCGGCCCTCAAGGCCTGGCTCGAGCACGGCATCAACCTGCGCGACGGCTTCTACAGGTAGCGGCTCCGGAAGGCCGCGCCTGGCTGCGCGCTCAGCCCTTCATCCGCGGATCCTCGGTCGGATCGCGGAACATCGGCGGGCAGCCCTGGTCGATCGCGGAGGGGCTCAGCTCGAAGTGCCAGGCCTCGTTGTCGTAGGTGCGGCAGAGCCCGAACTGCGCTCCGTGGCGGTTCAGCCAGTCCGCCGCATCGTACGGTCCGATGTCGACCGCCTGCCCCTTGACGTGCAGCGAGGTTTCGGGCGTGCCCACCCAGCGCGCGGCCTCCGCCTCCGATCCGTAGGTGCGCACGGCATCGCGCAGCAGCCACGCCTGATACGCCTTCGACCGCCAGCCGCTCGCGACCCGCAGCTCGAGCCCGTCCTCCTCGGCCGCCGCGAGCGCCTGCCCCAGGGCGTCACGCAGCGCGGGGTCCAGCTGCGTCACCGCCGGCACCGGATCCGACAGCGGCACCGATGCGCCGTCCGCGAGGAAGCCGTCCTCGACCGTCGGCATCCCGCCACCGCGCGCTGACGCCGATCCATCGCCCCCGGCCGCCGCGACGGGCCCCGGATAGTCCGGCCGCGACGCGACGGCCGCCGTGATCACCGCGGCCGCGGTGCCGGCGCCCAGCGTGGCGAGGACCGTGAGCGTCACAGCGATCCGGAACAGGCGGGGCCGCCGCCGAGGCTTCGCGTGCTGCGCTCCAGGGGCGGGCACCGCGGTGCGGGCCCGATCGCCGTCCGCATCCCGATGCAGGATCCATTCCGGCGCGGAGCCGGGTCGCAGCGGAGCAGTGGTGTTCGTGTCCATGCCTCCACCCCATCGAGGGCGACGTTGCCGGGCCGTACGAGATTTCGCATACGCCCGCGATATGCCGGTGTGCTTAGGCTTCTGGCATGCGCGTGCTGATCGTGGAGGACGAACCCGCCCTGGCCGGAGCGGTCCGTGATGGACTGCGTCTCGCGGCGATCGCCGCGGACACCGCCGGAGACGGGCACGTCGCCCTGGAGATGCTGGACATCAACACCTACGACGTGGCGGTGCTCGACCGGGACATCCCCGGGCCTAGCGGCGATGCGATCGCACAGGCGATCGTCGCCTCCGGATCCGGCCTGCCGATCCTCATGCTCACGGCCGCCGATCGCCTCGACGACAAGGCGAGCGGCTTCGAACTCGGCGCCGACGACTACCTGACGAAGCCCTTCGAGATGCGCGAGCTGATCCTGCGGATCAGGGCGCTCGCGCGGCGCGCGCCCCGGTCGACACCGCCGGTGCACGAACTGGCGGGGATCCGGCTCGACCCGTTCCGCCGCGAGGTCTACCGCGACGGACGCTACGTCGCCCTCACGCGCAAGCAGTTCGCCGTGCTGCAGGTGCTCGTCGAGGCCGGCGGCGGGGTGATCAGCGCCGAGGAGCTGCTCGAGCGCGCCTGGGACGAGAACGCGGATCCGTTCACGAACGCGGTCCGCATCACCGTGTCGTCGCTGCGCAAGCGGCTCGGCGAGCCCTGGGTAATCCTCACGGTGCCGGGCGTCGGCTACCGGATCGGCACCGAGGCAGCGCCCGGCGACGGCGACGGCGACGACGACGAGACCGCTGCCGAGGACGCGACGATGCCGGGGCGTGCGGGGAATGCCTGACGCGTCGCGGCTCCCCGCCGTCCCGCCGAGACCGGCGCTCCCCTCGGCCCCTGCGCTCCCGCCGCGCCCCGCCCGCCCCATCGGCGTGTCGGTGCGCTGGCGCCTCACCCTCAGCTACGTCGCGCTCGTCGCGGTGGCGGGCGCCGTGATGCTCGGCGTCGTCGCGCTGTGGCTGCTGCGCTATGTGCCGGAGGGAACGGTCTACAGCACCGACCCGATCGCCGGCACCACCTGGGAGCCGAACCGCACGGACATCATCCGCGCGTTCGTGCCTCCCGCCACCTGGGCCCTCATCGGACTCATCGCGCTCGGCGTGCTCGGCGGCTGGTTCCTCGCCGGCCGGGTGCTGCGCCCCCTCACCGTGATCGGCGCGACGGCGCAGGCCGTCGGCGACGGCGACCTCGACGCGCGGATCTCCCTGCCGGGTCGCGACGACGAGTTCCGCCGCCTGGCCGACGTGTTCGACGGGATGCTCGACCGGATCCAGCACGACCTGGAGCGCGAGCGCCGGTTCGCGGCCAACGCGTCGCACGAGCTGCGCACGCCGCTCGCCATCACCCGCGCCGTGCTCGACGTCGCCGCAGCGGATCCGGACCCGGATGTGCCGCAGCTGCTCGCGCGCCTGCGCGCCGCGAACGAACGGGCCATCGCGCTCACCGAAGCGCTCCTGCTGCTCACGCGGCTGGACGCGCGCCCGCCGGCGCTCGCCCCGGTCGACCTCTCACTCGCCGCGGAGGGCGCGGTCGAGCTGCTGCACGAGGTCGCGGCCTCCCACGATGTGCGGCTCGACGTGGTCGGCGATCCGGTCATCGTGCACGGGGACGCGGCGCTGCTCGACCAGCTCGCCCTGAACCTCGTGCAGAACGCGCTCGTGCACAACCTGCCCTCCGGCGGATCCGCGACCGTGCGCACGGTCAGCCTCGGCGGCCAGGGCGCGCTCGTCGTGGAGAACACCGGAGACCGGCTCGACCCCGCGGTCGTCGCGACCCTGGTCGTGCCCTTCCAGCGCGGCGCCGGCCGCACGCGTGACGGGGCGCACGGCGGATCCGGTCTCGGCCTCGCGATCGCGGGCTCGATCGTCGAGGTGCTGGGCGGATCCCTCGTCCTGACCGCACGACCGGAGGGCGGACTGCGCGTCGAGGCGACGTTCCCGCTCGCGTGAGGGTCCGCGTCAGCGTCGCTCCGCCGCCGGGAACCGCTCCGCGCCGATCACGGACAGCAGCTGCAGCTTCTGCCAGCCCTCCGTGCGCGGCGGGGCGGTGAGCACGAGGAGGGCCTGCGACTGGTCCTCGGTGAAGAGCGCCTGGCAGTCGAGCTCGATCGGCCCAAGTTCCGGGTGCACCAGGGTCTTGTGATCCTCGAAGCGGACGGCGACCTCGTGCCGCTCCCAGAGCTCGGCGAACTCGGGGCTCTCGGCCTGCAGCGCGCGCACGAGCTCGCCCGCCCGCGACCGCGCCCCCATCGCGCCGTAGGCGGCGCGCAGTCCCGCGACCTGGGCACGGGCGTGCCGCTCGTGGTCCGCCTCCGGATACACCGCGCGGGCGGCGGGATCCGTGAACCAGCGGTAGACGTCGCTGCGGGCGAGCCCGGTGCGCTCGGACGGGTCGCCGAGCAGCGCCTGCGCCATCCGGTTGGACACGAGCGTCTCGCCGAGGTTCGACAGGACGAGCGCCGGGGTGTCCTCGAGGCGGTCGAGCACTCTGAGCAGGGCGGGGGCGACGTGCGGCAGTGTGCTGTGCCGATCGGGCGCCGAGTGTCCCGCCGTGCGGAACAGGTAGTCGCGCTCGTCGGCGGTGAGTCGCAGGGCGCGGGCGAGAGCGGCGAGCATCTGCTCGCTCGGCTGGGGTCCTCGTCGCTGCTCCAGGCGCGTGTAGTAGTCGACGGACATGCCGGTGAGCTGGGCGACCTCCTCCCTGCGGAGGCCCGGAGCGCGGCGGCGCGCGCCCTCGTGCAGGCCGACGTCGCCGGGGCGCAGCGCCTCCCGGCGGCGGCGCAGGAAGTCGGCGAGCGCGATGCGGTCCATGGATCCATTGTCCGGCGGGAGCGGATCCGCAACCAGGGATCGCGGATCCCCCGATCGCCCGGTCTCTTATCGTCGGCTCGGATCCCGCCGAGCCTGGAGCCATGAACATCTCCGGAAACACCGTCTTCATCCCCGGCGCGACGAGCGGCATCGGCCTCGCCCTGGCGCTGCGCCTGCAGTCCGCGGGCAACACCGTGATCATCGGAGGGCGCCGCGCCGAGCTCCTCGCGCAGCTCGCCGCCGAGCACGGCTTCGGCACCGTGCGCATCGACACCGCCGATCCCGAGAGCATCCGCACGGCCACCGCCGAGGTCGTCTCGTCGTACCCCGAGCTCGACGTGCTCATTGCGATGGCCGGCATCATGCGCGTCGAGGACTGGCGCGGCGACGGGTTCCTCGCCGACGCCGAGGAGATCGTGACGACCAACCTGCTCGGCCCGATCCGGCTCATCGCGGCGCTCATCGGGCATCTGCAGAGCCGCCCGGCCGCGACCATCGTCACGGTCTCGAGCGGGCTGGCGCACACGCCGCTCCGCGTCACGCCGACCTACAACGCGACCAAGGCCGCGATCCACATGCTGTCCGAGTCGATCCGGCTGCAGCTCGACGGCACGAGCGTCTCGGTGCTCGAACTCGTCCCGCCCGCCGTCGCGACCGAGCTCATGCCCGGCCAGAGCGAGAGCCCGTTCGCGATGCCGCTCGACGACTTCGTGGATGAGACGATGGCTCTCATCGAAGCCCAGCCCGACGCGCACGAGATCCTCGTGGAGAACGTGAAGCTGCTCCGTTTCGGCGAGGTGCGCGGCGACTACCCGCAGACCGTCGCGACCCTCAACCGGCTGGATCCGCACGGCGACGCCTGAGTTCGCCCCGACCCGCGTTCGATCCGGTCAGGCGATCGTGCGGGCCACGGCGTCGAACGCCTTGACGGTCCACAGCAGGCGCTCCGCATCCTGCGGCGTCGGCCAGCTGGAGAGCTTGGCGGCGACGACGCCCGCCGCCCGGTTCACGTAGACCATCTGGCCGTGGATGCCGAGGGCGAGGAAGACGTCGGAGCCGGGGTACGGGAACCAGAAGCCGTTGCGGTACATCCCGCCCGGCATGAGCGTGGGCTCCGCGGCGTTCGCGAACGCCGCGCGAGAGTCCGGACCGCCTGCGACGGTCTCCGCGATCCAGGCCGGGGGCAGCACCTGACGCCCGTCCATCGCCGCACCGTCGCGCAGGAACAGGGTGCCGAAGCGCAGCAGATCCCGCAGCGACGCCGAGACGCCACCGTCGAACATGCCCGCGCCGACCGCGTCCACGCCGACGTTGGCGCCGAACTCGGCGCCCATCGGCGCCCACAGCCGCTCGGACATGAGATCGGCTGCGTGGACCCCTGTCGCGCCCTCGATCACGAACGCGAGCGCGTCCGTCTCGCAGGACTTGTAGTCGAACCGGCCGCCGTGCGGGCCGTTCGCGCCGAGGGTCGCGAGGAAGTCGCGAAGGGTGCCGGGGGTATCAGGGTGCCGGCGCGGCGCCCAGCCGATGGCCTCCTCGAGCAGGCGCACCTCGGCGTTCTCATCGAGATACGCCTCCGAGAAGCGCACGCCGGTGCGCATGTCGAGCAGGTCGCGGACGCGCGCGCCGTCGTAGCCGGATCCGATCAGGGCAGGGACGTAGGCGGTGACCTGCGCCCCGGCGTCGAGCGCGCCGGCGCCCATGAGCGTTCCGGCGACCGCCGTCGTCAGGGACTTGCTCACCGACATCAGCAGGTGCAGCACACCGGGCGACATCGTGCCGAGGTACTGCTCGCCCATCACCGCTCCGTCGCGCGCGACGATCCAGCCGTCGGTGTAGGTCGAGGCCATGACATCCTCGAACGGCGCCGAGCGCGGCTCCCACGGATGGGGGACGTCGATGTGGCCGAGGTCGGCGGGCACCGAGGGCAGCGCGAGCGTGCGCCCCAGGGAGGAGATCTGGTGCACGGGCAGGAAGTCCGCCATGTGCTGCATCGACCAGCGCAGGTTGGGCTCCTGCTGCCAGGCCTCGAGCGGAGGGACGAAGCCGTCGAGTCGCCGCGGGCCCTCGGGCGCACCGCCCGTCGCCGGGCCGGTGCTGTTCCAGGTGCTGGTCGACGGAGGTGTCACATCACCGCTCATGGTGCCGGTTCGGTTCCGATCTGCTCGTACTGATCGATCTCCGCCGCGGGCGGCAGCGGCGTGGCCGCGTACATCGCCCGGATGGACTCGATGAGATGCTTCGCGCGGATGGACAGTCGCCCCGTGGGCGTCTGCAGCCGGCCCTTGGTGACCAGGATCCCCAGATCCGCGCCCTTCCAACGGTAGTCGCCCGGGCCGTAGATCCGCAGGAAGAACGATTCCGACTCGCTGCCGAGCAGGTGCCAGTCCAGGTCCCCCTGCGAGAACGCGAGGCGTCCGTAGGCGTCGAGCACGTACCGTCCCGTGGGAGGGGCGACGTCGATGTGCTCCACGACCGCATCCGTGTGCTTGATGATCATGTGGCTCCACTGGTCGGCGGCGGCCAGCTCCTCCCAGCGGTCGTTGATCTCGTCGACGTCGAGTTCGAAGTCGACTCCCGCGTATTCGAGCAGGTGGAACACGAACAGCGGCACGTCGGCGTAGGCTCCGGCGGTCACGTTCGTGATGGCCGACGCACCCGAGATGCGCGGGTTCAGCTCGCCCAGGTAGACGTCGCCGGTGTCCGTGTCCAGCAGCACGTCCACCTCGAAGAACCCGCGGTACCCCTCCGCCCCGAGCCGGTCGCCGAGGGTGCGCACGAGCCGCGTCGCGGTGCGGCGGGTGACGTCGTCGAGCACGTCGGGGAACATCTCGTTGCCGGCCCAGCCGCCGCGGTACGGGGTGAGCTCCTTGTGCCCGGTGATCTCGGTCATGAACGGGCCGACGATAGTGCCGTGGCGCGTGAGCACGGCCTCGACGGCGATCGGACGGTTGTTGATCCGCTTCATGACCTTGAGCTCGTGCCCGACGATGTCGTCCTTGTTCTTCGCGAACGAGGAGGCGTCGGCGACGAAGTAGGTGGTCTTGCCGGAGTCGCCGTATGCGGTCTGCACGACCAGGTCGGATCCGAGCCCCGCCTTCTCCGCCTGTTCCTGAAGATCCTCGTAGGAGGCCACGGTCGTGATCACGTTGGGGACGCTCGGGACGCCGACCGACTCGGCGATCCGGGTGGTGACCATCTTGGAGTCCAGGTGTTCGCGGAGTGCCGCGGCGGGGAGGATCAGCTCGTAGCCGAGCTCCTCGCAGATCGCCTCCGTCTCCTCGTCGAAGAACACCATCGCGATCTTCGGGCGCTCCCCGGCCGGAGTGAGACGGGCGATGTGCGCGCGCACCTCGTGGTGGCGCAGCAGCCAGTTGTTGATCTCCTCGCCGCTCTGCCACTCGATGTACGGCTTGTGGATCGGGCTGAACACGCGCGGATGCGCGCCCTGCCAGCTGTCGTAGTACGTGATGTAGGAGAATCCGCGCACCCAGCGGTCAAGACCCAGCAGGTTGAAGGCGGAGGCGCCGACGAAGAAGATCGGGGTGCGGTTGGTGCGGAAGTAGTGCCGGATCTCCGACATGTTCCGCAGACCGTGCCGGCGGGCAGGGCGCTCGCCGGACGCGATCTCGGGGTCCAGGGTCGGTGCGGCCACGGGGAGCGGTCCGGTGTTCGCGGTCGTGGCGGGTCTCGGCACGGGCTTGCGCGCACGGGATCGGGCCGTGCTCGCGGCCTTGGCCGCGGGCTTCACCGGGTCGCCGTTCACGGCAGGCGGATTCGCTGATCGGCGCCGGGACGACGGCTTCGCGGTCGCGGTGGTGTCGCGGTCCGGATCCTGCGCGGATCCCTTGTCCTTCTGAGTGCGTGCCACGATGGTCCTCTCCATTCACGGTCGTGCGGCGCCTTCGCCGTGCGATCTCAGTTGCGCAGTGGTTCGTTCTCTTGTCGGTGCGCGGCGGTCACCGCGTCACCTCGTCGTCGTACTCCCCGTCCTCGAGGACGTCGACGGCGTCCGTGGGCACCTTGTTGTAGCCGGTGACCGCGTCGTTCTCGTCGAACGAGGCGACCTTGCGGCGGAACCCCCTGGTCAGCACGAGCAGATAGACGATGCCGAGAAGGGTCCACACGGATCCGCCGATGAGAGCGTCCGCGCTCAGGTTCACCCAGAGCAGCCCGGTGAGAGCCATGCCGATGAGCGGCATCACGATGTAGCGGAACACATCGCGCGGGGCGTGCCGGAGGCCCTTGCGCCACGCGAACCAGGCGATGACGGAGATGTTCACGAAGGTGAACGCGATCAGCGCGCCGAAGTTGATGAACGAGGCGATGAGATCCAGGCTGAACGACATCGCGAGCAGGCAGATCGCGCCGACGAGGACGACGTTGAACGTCGGGGTGTGCGTTCGCGGGTTGATGTAGCCGAACATGCGCTTCGGCAGCACATCGTTGCGCCCCATCACGAGCAGCATCCGGGACACGGACGCGTGCGAGGCGAGGCCTGAGGCGAGGGTCGCGGCGAAGCCGGCGGAGGTCAGGATGATCTGGAAGGTGCGCCCGCCGACCACGTCGCCGATCTGAGTGAGCGAACTGTCCGTGAGCGACGCGTCGTCGAACTGATGCCAGTCGGGGAACCGCAGCTGGGTGAAGTAGCTGGAGATGAGGAAGATCGCCCCGCCGAGGATCACGGTGTAGAGGATGGCCTTCGGCATGATGCTCGGGTGCTTGGCCTCCTCCGCATACATCGTCACGGCGTCGAAGCCGATGAAGGAGAAGCACACCACGGTGGCGCCGGCCAGGACGGCGCCGAAGGCGACGCCGTCGTGGAAGAACGGGGTGACCGAGACCACGGTGCCCGCCCCCTCTCCGCGGACCAGCTGCACCCAGACCAGCACCACGAACACGAGGATGACGATCCCGGCGAACACGATCAGCACCATGTTGAGATTCGACGTGCCGCGCATCGTCAGGTAGATGATCGAGGTCACGATCACGCAGTAGAGGATCACCCAGACCCCGGGCCAGATGCCGGGGATCAGCTGCTCGAGGTAGTTGCGGATGATGAGGCAGTTCACCATCGGCAGCAGGATGTAGTCGATCAGCGAGGTCCAGCCGACCATGAAGCCGAGGTTGGGGTGCATCGACTCCCGCACGTACGTGTACGCGGATCCCGCGCTCGGGATGGCGCCGGCGATCTTGCCGTAGCTGATCGCCGTGAACATCATCACGACGAGGGCGAGCACATAGGCGAGCGGCACGACGTTGTTCGTCTGATGCGACACGATGCCGAAGGTGTCGAACACGATGGTCGGGGTCATGTACCCGAGGCCGAGGCCGACGATGGCCCACAGTCCCAAGTTGCGCTTCAGCGTGCCGCCGCCTTGCGCGAGCGGCTGGATCTTGGGTGCCACGATTCACTCCTTCGGGAACATCAGCGTTCTTTCAGGATCGGGGGGAGTCAAGTAATACCAGGTCCGCAATCGATGCGCCAGAACATTTCCTCATCGGGCGCCCGTTCTCCGCTCGATCGATGAGTTGACAGCGTGGAAACGCTCTAGTAATTAAATTACTATTCATTATTAACTCGATGAGGAGTGACATGAAGGCCTTGAGAACCCTGACCGCGGCGAGCGCGGGAGCCGTCGTCGCCGGCGCCCTGCTCTGGGCGCCGGCTGCGGCATTCGCCGTCACCGGCACGACGTACTACGTCGATCCGGGCGGCAGCGACTCCGCGGACGGCCTGTCGCCGTCCACCGCGTGGAAGAGCCTCGCGAAGGTGAACGCGCAGACGCTCTCCCCCGGCGACGCCGTGCTGTTCGAGGCGGGCGGGCAGTGGTCCGGCCAGCTCGCCCCGCACGGCTCGGGCGCCGCCGGCTCCCCGATCACGATCGGCGCCTACGGATCCGGCGCGAAGCCGCGCATCGACGGCGGCGGCACGGTCGACGCGGCGGTGAAGATCGCGAACCAGCACGATGTCACGGTGTCGGGTCTGGAGGTGACGAACACCGGATCCGGCACGACCCCGCGCATCGGCATCCAGGTCACGGCGAGCGACTACGGCCCCGTGGACCGGATCTCGGTCACGGGCACGTATGTGCACGACATCCAGGGTGCGACGAGCGGCAACGACAGCTCGAACCCCTCGGTCGGCGGGATCGTCGTCTCGGCCCTGGGCGGCACCACCCCGACCTACTACCGGGATCTGTCGATCACGGACAACGAGGTCGCGAACTCCCGCTCGTACGGCATCGTGACGTGGTCGTCGTGGATGCAGCGCGAGGGCTGGACCAGTCTCTGGGACTTCATGCCCGTCCCGGCCGGCGGCTACCGCGCCTGGACGCCGAGCACCGGCGTCGTCGTCAGCGGCAACAACGTGCACGACATCTCGGCGGGCGGGATCACGGTCATGCAGGCGCAGGGCGCCCGCATCGACCACAACCGCATCGACAAGACCGCGCAGAACCACGGCAACGTCGGCATCTGGTGGGCCGGCGCCGACGACACCGTCGTCGAGTACAACGAGGTGTCCGGCACGAAGTACTGGGGGCTCTCCAGCGACGGCAACGGCTTCGACGCCGACGCCTCGGTGCACCGCAGCCTCATCCAGTACAACTACAGCCACGACAACGAGGGCGGCTTCTTCATCGCCGTCTCCACGGGCACCGGGCCCGCGGAGGCAACGATCCGGTACAACGTGAGCCAGGGCGACGGGAACCAGATCTTCGCGCTGTCCACGAACGCGAAGAACATCGACGTGTACAACAACACGATCTGGACGCCGCTCACCCCGTTCATCGCCAACAACCCCGATCGGGCCGGTTTCAGCCTGGTCAAGGTGTGGAACACCTCGGTGTCGAACGTGTCGTTCCGCAACAACATCATCTACAACGGCGCCGGCCTCGCCTACCGCGACAGCGCCGCCGTGAGCTACGACCGGAACCTGTACTTCTCCGGCCCCGTGCCGAGCAAGGACGCGGCGGCGATCGTCACGGATCCGCAGCTCACCGCCCCGGGGGCGGCGACGGGCATCGGCGACCTCGGCGGGTACCTGCCGACCGCCGCGTCGCCCGCGATCGCCGCGGGGCTCACCGTCCCGCTCAACGGCGGCAAGGACGCGGTCGGCACGCCGCTGCCGTCCGGGATGCCCGACCTCGGCGCCCTGCAGCGCACGGCGGGTCAGGGGCGCAACGAGGCGGCACCCGTCGTCACGGCCTCGCTCGGCAACGGCCAGTCGACGACCCCGGCGAGCATCGCGGACGGACGCGACAGCACCCCGTGGGCGAGCCCGTCCAGCGGTGTCACGTTCCCGCAGACGATCACGCTCGAGTTCCCCAGCGACCGCGTGGTGTCGGGTATCGAGTTCGCGACCACGTTCGGCACCGGTCAGGGGATCAAGAACCTCGACGTGCAGGCCTGGCAGAACGGGGCCTGGGCGACCGTCCTGACCGGCGGCTCGCTCACCTGGACGGGCAGCAGCGCGACGGTCGAGCGCCGCGCGCTGAGCCTGCCCGCCGCCGTGACGACGGCGAAGCTGCGGATCGTGGTGAAGTCGGCGAACCTCACCTGGGGCAACATCGCGGTGAGCGAGATCTCCACCCGATGACCACTCTGCCGGGGCGGTGTGAGGGCCGCCCCGGCAGGGTTCCGGAGTCTCCTCTCGTCGCGGTCAGCCCCGCGGCGAGATCTCGACGATGAGCGGCTCATGATCGGAAGGGGTGGGCACGAGCGAGCCGACGCGCGCGCTCACGATCGCCGCACCGCGGACGAGCACGTGGTCGATGCGCGCGCCGCTCCCCGATTCCGGATCCACGAAGGTGCGCCCTGGCCCGGTGCCGGCGATCGCCCAGGCGTCCGCGAAGCCGGCATCCAGGAGCACCCGATGACCGCCGCGCCCGGGCTCGGCGTTCAGATCGCCGAGCACGACCTCGGGCGCCTCGGGCGCACCGGGCGCGGCCTCGTCGGCCGCCAGCCGTCGAAGCACCTCCTCGGCCTGCCGGGCGGAGACGGCGTCGTCGCCGTCGTGGAGATGCACGCCCGCGACCCGGATCGGGACCCCTCGTACATCGATCAGCGCCACCTGCACGCCCCGGGGCTCCGCGCCGTGCGGGACCGGCAGGGGATGGTGCGCCGCTCGGAGGATCGGATGCCGCGTGAGCAGGACGGTGCCGTACTCCCGCGCCGCGGCGCGAGAACCCCGCACCGCGCCGCCTTGAGCCGGATCGTCCTCCGCGGGGAGGCGCAGGTTCGCGGCGAACAGCGCCCTGCCGCCGAGTCCTTCGGCGTAGCGGGCGGGTTGATCGGCGAAGCCGCTGCGCCGCCACCCCCGATCCACCTCCTGGAGCGCGATCACATCCGGGGCGAGGTCGTCGAGCAGCCGGAGGCACGCGTCCAGAGCCGGGCGCCCATCGGGAGCGGTGCCGTGGTGCGTGTTGAAGGTCGCGACCCGCACGGACGCCGCCGACTGTTCGCGGAGGGTCACGCCTGCCACTCGACGTAGTCCGTGACCGGTCCGAGATCGGCACGATCGCGGATCCCGACGGCATCGCCGCGGTGCGCGGCCTCGAGCAACAGGATCTCGTTCTCCCCCTGACGCCACAGCCCGGCCGGTGCGTAGTAGGTGCGCTGGGGCCCGACCTCGTCGTAGCGGCCGAGCAGGAAGCCGTTCAGCCACAGCAGGCCCCTTCCCCAGCCGGGCAGCTCCAGGTGCGCGTCGAGCGGTTCGCCGATCACGGCCACCGCGCGGGAGAGGCCGGTCGGACCCGGATCGCCGAGCGGCGTGAACGACGGTGCCGCCTCGGCATTCGGGTCGAGCCCTCGATGCTCCCATCCGAAGACCGACCGGATGACGCCGTGCGCCTCGATGCCGACGCCGCCGAGGATGCCCTTCCCCTCCCCGAGCAGCGGACCGTAGTTGATCCGGCCGAGGCTCTCCACGGCGAGCACGAGGCGGCGCGAGGAGCCGTCGCCGTCCAGGGCGATGGTCGCGTCGGGGTCGTTGCGGTGCAGCACGCCGCGGTGCTCCCCGTCGACGAAGACGTCGGCCCGGTCCGCGAGGCCGCGGACCCGCAGCGCGGCTCCGCCCTGCGGGATGCGCACGGACGTCTCGTAGAGGACGATGCCGGAGCTCTGCCCCAGCTCCTCGAAGCTGAGCGGTCGCGGCGCGGTCACCGGTGCTCCCGCGAGTCCCTCGAGGGTCTCCAGGAGCCCCGCGCCGTGTTCGACGGCAAGGTCGCGCGGCGTCTGCCGCCGCGGCGGCGCGGGCTCCGGTCGCGGCTCGGCGCCAGCCGCGGCGAACACCGTGCGGAACGCCGCGAACTTCTCCGTCAGCGTTCCGTCCTCCGCGATCGCGGCATCGGAGTCGTAGGAGGTCACCGTCGGGTGCAGGCGCTCCTCGTAGTGGTTCGCGCCGGCCCAGAGCCCGAAGTTCGTCCCGCCGTGCGCCATGTAGATGTTGATCGAGCCCCCGGCCTCGACGATCTCGCGCAGCGGATCCGCCGCGCTCGCCCCGGAGCGGCGATGATGCTGCTCGCCCCAGTGATCGAACCAGCCGGCCCAGAACTCCCCGCCGAGGAAGGGCGTGGCGGGGAAGCGCTGCTCCAGGAACGCGCGCGTGGCAGCGGCGCGACTGCCGAAGTTCATCGTCGGCGTGACGCCCGGCAGCGTCCCGGCGTCGACCATGAGGTCGGTCGCTCCATCCGAGGTGAACAGCGGCACGGTGATCCCCCCGGCCCGCAGTCGCCGCTCGAGCCAGGCGAGATACTCCGCGTCGTCGCCGAAGGAGCCGTACTCGTTCTCGACCTGCACGGCGATGACGGGTCCGCCGCGGTCCGCCTGCAGAGGCGCCAGGCGCGGCAGCAGCGCGGCGAACCACTCGTCGACCGGGGCGAGGAAGGCGGGATCCGAGGTGCGCAGGCCGATGGGCCCGTCGAACTGGAGCCAGGCGGGAAGACCTCCGGCGTCCCACTCCGCGCAGATGTACGGCCCTGGACGGACGATCGCGTCCAGCCCCGCCTCGGCGGCGAGCTCCAGGAACCGCGGCAGGTCGCGCCACCCGTCGAACCGGAGCTCTCCGCGCCGGTACTCGTGGAAGTTCCACGGCACGTACGTCTCGACCGCGGTGAGGCCCATCGCGGCGAGCCGCGCCAGCCGGTCCGCCCAGTGCTCCGGGTGCACGCGGAAGTAGTGCATCGCGCCGGCGAACACCTGGCCCTCGTCGATCCAGCGGCCGCGCGGGGCGGGTGTCATTTGCCGATCCCCGCGGTCATGCCGTCCACGATCCTCCGGCCCACCCACAGGTAGAGCACGATCATCGGGTACACGAGGATCACGATCCCCGCGAACAGCCCGCCCCAGTCCGCGCTGTACCGCATCGCCGACTGCAGGTTCAGCAGCGCGACCGGCAGGGTGCGCTGGGACGGATCCGAGATGATCAGCATGACCAGCAGCGCGGAGTTCCACAGGCCGATGACGTTCAGCACGAACACGGTCATGATCCCGGGCCGCGCGAGCGGGAGTACGACGGAGCGGAACAGCCGCACCGGACGGGCTCCGTCGATCTCGGCCGCCTCCTCGACCTCGGTCGGCAGCGAGCGGAAGAACCCGGTGAGCACGAACACCGCGAACGGCAGGGAGAGCACGACCTCGGCGACGAGCAGCGTGATCCGGTCGTCCCACCAGCCGGTGACCCAGTCGACCATGAAGCTGCTGACGCCGAGCTTGGCCACGACGATCGGCACGGCGAGCGTCTGCAGCGGGATCGACAGGCCCATGGCGAAGAAGCCGATCAGCGGGCTCGCGATCCGCCGGGTGGAGCGGGCGAGCGCATAGGCGGCGGGCGCGGCGAGGGCGACGATGAGGACGGCGCCGAGCACGGTGATGACGACGCTGTTCAGGGCGGCCTGGGCGAACTGGCCGACCCGCCACACGGTGTCGTAGTTCTGCCACTGCGGCGAGGAGGGCAGGCCGAACGGGTTCTGAACGATGTCCTTCGACGTCTTCAGCGACTGGAGGCCGATCCACGCCACGAACGCCAGGTTGAAGATCACCCAGATCCAGAGCAGGGCGACCGTGACCGAGGGGAGGAAGACGCTCCCGAGGACGTCGCGGACGCGTTTCATGACAGCTCCACTCGGTCGCGCCGGGTGATCCGGCGCACGAGGACGATGAGGATCACGGTGAGCACCGTGACGATGATGCCCATGGCGGCACCCGAGCCGAGGTCCGGGACGCCGCCGGTGACGACGGCGTTGTACTGCTGCACGGCGACCGTCCTGGCCTGGATGGGCGGGACGCCGGCGGCTCCTCCCGTGGTGAACGCGATCACGATCTCGAACACCTTGAGGCTGTTCACGACCCAGAGCACGGCGGCGACCGCGAACACGTCCCAGGACAGCGGCAGGGTGATGTGCCGGAACTTCTGCCACCGGTTCGCGCCGGCGAGGTCGGCGGCCTCGTACAGCGTGTCCGGGATCGCGTCCATCGCGGAGAGCATGAGGGCGATGTAGAGCCCGGTGGACGACCACACGACTCCGCCGATGATGCAGCCGAACACCAGATCGGGCCCGAGGAATCCGATCGGCGCGATGCCGAAGACACCGAGGATCTTGTTGACGACGCCGTCCGGGTTGAGCAGGAACCCGACCGCCGCCCCGACCGCGATCGGCGAGACGATGACGGGGAGGAACACGACGGACTGGATGAACGCGCGCCCCTTCAGACCGCGCAGCGCCATCATGCTGAGGAACGTGACGCCGAACACGAGCAGGCCGCTCACGGAGGCGAGCACGAAGGTGTTGCCGAACGAGCGCAGGAACGCCTCGTTGTGGAACAGCGAGACGTAGTTGGCGACGCCTCGCCAGGACATGTCCGACCCGGGACCCGCCCAGCGGGTGAAGCTCACCCACAGACCGAACAGCGAAGGCAGTACGAACAGCAGTGCGTACAGCGCGAGAGCCGGCGTGAGGAACGCCCAGAATACGCGCTCCCGGGACGGGCGCAGCCCCGTGCGGGGCCGGCCCGTCGCGGGGTCGGTCGGGGCGACCCGGGTGGTCCGGGTCGCCCCTTCCGCGGGAGCCGTGAGGGTCACTTCTGGCTCGCCAGGTATTGCGCCGTCTTGTCCTTGCCCTGGCTGAGGAACTCGTCGGCGGAGATCTGCCCGCTCAGCAGCTGGTCGTCCAGCGGCAGGAACAGGTCGTTCCACCAGGCCTTCACACCCGCTGCCGCGTCGTACGTGAGATGCACGCTCTTCGCGCCGGCGAGGCTCTTCTGCAGGCCCGCGAGCGCGTCCGGGGCGGGCACGTCGCTGCGGGCGGGGATGTTCTTCGCCTCGGAGCCGATCAGCTCCTGGTACTTCTTCTGCTCGAAGAACGCGAGGAACTTCTTGGCCAGCTCGATGTGCTTGCCCTTCGCGTTCACGCCCAGCCCGAGGGCCCCGGCCTCGATCGACTGCTCACCGCCGACCGGCAGCTGGAACGAACGGATCTCAGCCCCCGCCGGCGTCGCGGGCGCGACCTCGCTCGCGAGCCAGGTGCCGTTGATGTTCAGGTCGCACTTCCCGGCGATCCAGTCGTTCTGCGCGGCCGGGTACTTCGTGGCCATGAAGTTCGACTCGAAGTAGCCGCCCTTGGCGAGCTGCGCCACCTGCTCGGCCGCCGTGCGGATGTCCGCGCCGTCCCACGCCTTCGCGTCCTTCTGCAGGGCGAGCAGCGACCCGGCGCCGTTCGCGTTCACGATCGCCGAGGAGAGCCAGTACACGTTGTAGAAGGGGATCGTGCCGTCCTGGCAGATCGGCACCCGGCCGGCCGACTTGGCGGAGTCGAGGTAGGCGATGAACTCGTCCCAGGTCTTCGGCGGGTTCGCCTGCAGCTCCGGGTGCGCCTTGGCGTCGAACCAGACGGCCGTGGAGATCGCGGTGTGCGGCAGGAACCCGAGGCCCTTGTCGTCGGACGCCGCGGTGATCACCGCCTTCGGGATGACATCGCCGACGGTCGTGCCCTTCTCTCCCGGCACCTCCATCTTCAGGACGTCGTCGATGGGGGCGGCGAGGTTCTGCGCGCGCCAGGCCGGAAGGTTGTCCGATCCGGCGTCGAACAGGTCGGGCCCCTGGCCTGCGGCCATCTCGGTGGTCAGCGCGTCGCCGCCGGAGCGGCCCAGGAACTTCACGTCGACCTTGACGCTGTTCTCCTTCGCGAAGTCGTCGAGGGCGGCCTGCAGGATCTTCGCCTGCGGCTCCTCGGCGCTCCAGATGGACCGGTAGACCAGGGTGTCCCCGGTCGACGCGGATCCGCCGCCGTTCTTCTGCCCGCAGCCGGCGAGCCCGGCGGCGATGAGTCCTGCGGCGAGTCCGACGGTGACGACACGGATGGTCGTGCGCTTCATTGCTGTGTTCCTCTCAGGGGATGGTCACGACGACGCCGTCGCGACGGGAGTCCTCGGCTGCCCACACCACACGGTGCGTGTCGAGGCTGTCGTGGCCGCTGGTGAGGACCTTCGTGGGGTCCCCGTCCCGGATCGCGGCGAAGAATGCACGGGCGAGCTCTCCGTCGGCGCCGCCATGGCCGCCGGCCATGGATGCGTCATCGCCCAGCCCGGTGTCGACCTCGGTGATCGTGTCGGTCGTG
The DNA here is from genome assembly GCA_031277885.1 of Microbacterium sp. Lineage (GTDB taxonomy): Bacteria > Actinomycetota > Actinomycetes > Actinomycetales > Microbacteriaceae > Microbacterium. Next base: position 18,896 of record JAITLM010000117.1, on the reverse strand, counting down.
AAGTCGTGGATCCGCAGCATGCGCCCGTCGCCCTCGATCGATCCGCGGGTGCCGAACAGGCGCGTCTTGCGGTGCTCGAGCGCGGCGAACGCGGTCACGGTGACGGTGGCGGTCGCGCCGTCGTCGAACTCCATGGAGACGACCTGGGTGTCGACGACGTCGTTGTCGGAGGCGTACACGCAGCGGCCATAGGGGCCTTCGCGCAGCGCCTTCTCCACGCCCGCCTCCGTCGCGTCGGTGGTGACGGCGGACAGCGGCCAGAACTCCTTCTCAGGGTCCCCCAGGCAGTCGAGGTAGATACGGCGGGCCGAATACGGGCAGGAGGCCCGCACCGGGCACTCCCAGCAGCGATCGGCGGCGCCCTCGGGGCGCTCCTCGGCACGGAAGTGGTTGAGCGAGCCGAACGACGACACCCGGGTGGGGATCCGCCCCATCATGTACGACACCCAGTCGATGTCGTGGCAGGCCTTGGCCAGGAGCATCGTGGTGGACTCGTCCTCGCGACGCCAGTTGCCGCGGACGAAGGAGTGGGCGAAATGCCACCAGCCGACCTGCTCGAGGTGCTGGATGTCGACCACCCGCCCGATCGCGCCCTCGCGGATCAGGCGCAGCAGGTGCTGCGTGTAGGGCGAATACCTCATCACGTGGCAGACCGCGAGGATCACCCCGTTGCGCTCCGCGGCCTCGACGATCCGCGTCGCCGCCTCCTCGGTGGGCGCGATCGGCTTCTCGAGGAGGATGTGGTAGCCGCGCTCGGCGGCGGCGACGGCGGGGTCGAGATGCAGGTGGTCCTGGGTGCCGATGATCACCGCGTCGGCGAGGCGCTCCTGCGCGAGCAGATCCCGCCAGTCCTCGAAGAGGCCCTCCTCGGGGATCCCGTGCCGCACTCGGAACGCCTCGCGTCGGGCCGGATCCGGCTCGGCCACGGCGACTATCCGCGCCATCGACGTGCCGGTAGCCTCGGACGCATAGACCGAGCTGCGCAGCCCCGCCCCGATCACCGCGATCGTCGGCACCCGCTCCTGCATCCCTGCTCCCTCACCATTGAGTAATAAAAGAATATTTCATTAATATAATCGTGAGAGCTCGGTTGTCAAACGGACTCGGGGCCGAAGGTGGAAAGGACGTCAGGATGCGCTCAGGCGACACCTCACTGCTGCGCCGGCAGAACACGGTCGCGGTCATGACGCTGCTGCGCGACGGCGATCCGAAGAGCCTGACCGATCTCGCCGCCGAGGCGGGCCTCTCCCGTCCGACGGTCGAGGGCATCGTCGAATCCCTCGACGCCACCGGGTGGATCACGAGCGTCGCGGCCCCCGCGGGGCAGCCCGGCCGCCCCGGCCGCCTCTACGGGTTCCGCGACGACGGAGGGCACGTCCTCGGCATCGACATCGGCTCCGCCACGATCCGCGCCGCGGTGGCCGATCTCTCCGGCCGCATCGTCGGCGAGACCACCCGAGCCGTCTCCCCCGAGGACGGCAGGGCGGCGCGCCTGTCGGCGATGCACAAGACCGCGCGGGCGGCGCTGCGCAAGGCCGGGGTGACCGCCGACCGCATCGGCGCCGTGTGCGTCGGAACCACCGGCACCGTCGATGCGGACGGGACGGTCGGCCTCTCCGATGCGCTGCCGGACTGGTCCGGGGTGGATCTCGCCGGCGCCATCCGCGAACAGTACGACGGCGCGGTCGTCATCGAGAACGACTGCCACCTCGCCGCGACCGCCGAGGCCTGGAAGGGCGTCGCCACCGGGCTCGGGAACGTCGTCTACATCCACTGCGGGCACCGCACCGGCGCGGGGATCCTCATCGACGGACGCCTCTACCGGGGCGCGCACGGCATGTCCGGAGAGATCGGCGCGCTCCCGGTCATCGGGTGGCATCGCGCCGCGGCGCACCTCACCGAGTACGGCCGGGCCACGGGGGCCAAGGGCTTCGACGCGAAGGCCGTGTTCGCGGCGGCCGCCGCCGGCGACGCCGATGCGGAGCGGGCCGTCACCCGGTACGCGGCCGACCTCGCCGAGGGCGTCGCCGCGCTCGTGCTGACACTCGATCCGCATCTCGTCGTGCTGGGCGGCGGCGTCTCCGCCGCGCAGGACGACCTCGTCCGCCCGCTCGCGGCAGCGCTGAAGCCGCTCTGCCTGCGCGTGCCGGAGCTCGCGATCTCCACCCTGGGCGAACGCACCGTGCTCGTCGGCGCTCTCAAGCACGCCCTCGACACCTTCGACGCGGAGCTCTACCGCCTCGACGAGCCGCTCGCCCGCCCTCGGGGATGACCGCCTTGCGCAGCCTGCGCATCGCCGGCGGACGGGTCGAGGTCGATCCGCGTTCGGGCGCCCCGCTGGCGTTCCTGAGCGACGCGGATCCCGGGATCCGGTACCTCCTGCGCGAGGGACTCGATGCCTGGCACACCGCGGAGCATCGCTGGGGCACCGGGTTCGTCATCGGCTCCGTGTCGGCCCGATGGGCCGCCCCGGACACGATCGAGGCGACGGAGCGCGGATCCCGCTCGACCACCCTGCTCGGCTCCCGCCTCGGGGTGGAGATCGTGCGGGATGCGGCAGAGGAGTTCCGTGAGCGGTATGTCTTCACGAACCGCTCGGCCGAGCCGCTGACCATCGCGTCCCTGGGTGTGGTCACCCCGTTCCGGGACGTGTACGACGACGCCGCGACCTCGCTGGCGCACGGGGTGCACGCCCACGTCTGGACCGGCGGGCGGAACTCCTGGGTGCTGGGGCAGCCGATGTCGGGCCGCGGCCCGGTGCTCACGCTCCAGCTGACGGAGGGGCGTCTGGACGCGTACTCGGTCGAGTCGCGGAACCAGAGCACGTCGTCGAACGTGCGCGGCCACCTCGTGCTGCATCCGACCGACGCCGGGCGCAGCCCCGCCGCGTTCGGCGGGCAGACGCCGATCGTGCTCGCTCCCGGCGAGGAGTTCGCGCTCGCCTGGTCCGTGCGCTGGCACGACTCGATCGACGACGCGCGCACGGCGGTGCGGGCGGGGTGGGAGCCCGCGTCGCTCTCCGGTCCGGCCGGCGAGGGGATCATGCTCCCCGGCCTCCGCGCGACCGAGGTCGAGGCCGAAGAGAACGCCATCGTCGAGGCGTCGGCCGGGGGCGCCGTGGTGCGCGCGGACCGGCATGGGATCGTGCACGTGCGCGTCGGCGAGGATCGCACAGCCCTGTTCTTCCACGCACCCGTCGAGGCCCTGACCAGGGCGCGCACGCGCTTCATCCTGGATCGGCAGCGCACCGGCTACCGGGGCGGAGCGGACGCGCACGCGTTCGTGCCGTTCGACACCCGCACCGGGCTGCCGCAGCTCACGAGCGGCTGGCCGGACTGGTCCGACGGCGCCGAGCGCGTGGCGATGCCGACCCTGCTGCAGCAGGCGCGGATCCGCGGGTGGATCGGCGCCGAGGCGGATCGGCCGCTGGCCGACTGGGCGCGGTTCGCCCGCGCACGGCTGCTCGACGACACGGGAGCCCCGCGCTGGGGCAGCGTCACCGCCGTCTCCACGCCTCGGCTCTACAACTCCCCCTGGCTCGCGCAGTTCTTCGCCGACCAGTTCGGGCTCTCCGGCGCCGATACGGATCTCGAGCTCGCCGCCACGATCCTCGAGCGCAGCTACGAGCTCGGGGCCACCCGGCATCTCTCGATCGGGCAGCCCGAGGCCGCCCTCCACATCGCCGCGCTGCTGGACGACGCGGGGCAGGCGCACCGTGCCGATCGCCTCCGGCAGGCGCTGCTCGAGACCGCCCGGCACTTCGCCGCGCTCGGACCGGACCTGCCCGGCCACGAGGTGAACTACGAGCAATCGATGGTCGCACCCCTCGTCTCCCTTTACGCGCTGGCCGACCGGCTCGAGCCCGGGGCGTTCGACGAACCGCTGCGCACGAGCGTGCGCTGGCTGCGCGCGTTCGCCGGTCCGCAGCCGCACGCGCGGATGCGGCACATCGGGATCCGCCACTGGGACGGATTCTGGTTCGGCGCCCTGCGCCGCTGGGGCGATGTCTTCCCACACCACTGGAGCGTGCTCAGCGCGGTCGCCCTGACGCAGCTGCCCGACCGCCTGCGCACGGCCGAGATGGATGCGGAGGCCGAGGAGATCTTCCGCGCGAACCTGGTGAGCTTCCACCCCGACGGATCCGCGACGAGCGCGTTCGTGCTCCCGAGCGCGGTCGACGGAGACCCCGCGTACAGCGAGGATCCGCTCGCGAACGACCAGGACTGGGTCCTCACCCTGCTGCTGCGCACCGGCGCGGCCGTCGTCGACCCGGCGTAACCCCGATCCGCGCGCCCAGATCCAGCGCTTGACACCTCGCGGGTTCGGTGGTTAGTTAGTCGAGTAACTAACCAACTGACCACAGCGAGGACATCCGTGATCGACGAAGGCCGTCCGCTCTTCCTCCAGATCGCCGAGGCGATCGAGGACTCCATCGTCGACGGCACGCTCTCCGAAGACGCGCAGGCTCCGTCCACGAACGAGCTCGCCGCCTTCTACCGGATCAACCCCGCGACCGCCGCGAAGGGAGTGGCCATGCTCACCGACAAGGGAGTGCTCATCAAGCGCCGGGGCATCGGCATGTTCGGCGCCGTCGGCGCCCGCGACATCCTGCTCCGCGAACGCCGCACCGTGTTCGCCGACCGCTTCATCGATCCGCTCCTCGCCGAGGCCCGCACGCTCGGGCTCGACGCCGACGACCTCGCCGCTCTGCTGCGCGAACGCGCCGCGAACGGCGCACCGACCGCACTCACCGAAGGGAACCGCGCATGACCGCCGTCATCGAGGTGTCGAACCTCGTCAAGCGCTACCGCGACAAGCTCGCACTCGACCAGGTCTCGCTCGAGATCGAGGCCGACACCATCTACGGCCTGCTGGGCCGCAACGGCGCCGGCAAGACCACGCTCATGTCGATCCTCACGGCGCAGAACTTCGCGACCTCGGGCGAGGTGCGCGTGTTCGGCGAGGATCCGTACGAGAACGCGCACGTGCTGAGCCGCGTGTGCTTCGTGCGGGAGAGCCAGAAGTACCCCGACGACGCCGCACCGATCCACGCGCTCGGCGCCGCCAAGCTGTTCTTCCCGAACTGGAACCAGGAGCTGGCCGATCGGCTGGTCGCCGAGTTCCAGCTGCCGATGAAGCGCCGGATCAAGAAGCTGTCCCGTGGGCAGCTCTCGGCGGTCGGCGTGATCATCGGCCTCGCCTCGCGGGCGGAGATCACGTTCTTCGACGAGCCGTATCTCGGACTCGACGCCGTCGCCCGGCAGATCTTCTACGATCGGCTCCTCGAGGACTACGTCGAGCACCCGCGCACGATCATCCTCTCCTCGCACCTGATCGACGAGGTCTCGAACCTCATCGAGCGCGTGCTCGTGATCGACGACGGACGCATACTCCTCGACGAGGAGACCGACGCCGTGCGCGAGCGCGCGTCGACCGTGGTCGGCGATGCGACGGCCGTGGACGACTGGGCCGCCGGCAAGGAGATCCTGCATCGCGAGTCGCTCGGCAGGGTCGCCTCGGTGACCGTGCTGGGCCGCCTCACCGAGGCCGATCGCGCGGCCGTGCTCGACGCCGGTCTCGATCTCGCCCCGGTGTCGCTGCAGCAGCTCGTCGTGCGGCTCACCCAGCGCGAGCAAGGCGGATCCGGATCAGGATCCGAAGCCGTTCCGGCTGCCGGAACTCTCACGAAGGAGGCGCGCTGATGTCCCGGATCCTCAAGGTGGTCAGGCTTCAGCTGGTCAACAAGATGACCTGGGTGTGGATCCCGCTGATCATCCTGGGTGCGGCGAGCGCCCTGTCGATCGTGATCTTCGCGATGATCCCGGTCGACGGGCCGAAGTACAGCGGCGCCGGCCAGGCTCCCCTCTGGTACTTCTTCGCCCTCGGCCTGCAGGCGCTCACCCTGACCTTCCCGTTCTCGCAGGCGCTCAGCGTGACCCGGCGCGACTTCTTCCTCGGGACCCTGTCGACGGCGACCCTCGGATCCGCGGCGCTGGCCGCCGTGTTCCTGCTGGGCGGCTGGATCGAGGATGCGACGAACGGCTGGGGCACGAACGGCTTCCTGTTCCGTGTGCCGTGGATGTGGCAGGCGGGTCCTCTGACCGTGTGGCTGTCGTACTTCGCGCTCGGGCTGTTGCTGTTCCTGCTCGGCTTCACCGGCGCGACGATCTTCAAGCGCGCGGGCACTCTGGCGGTCACGCTCGTGGGCGTCGGAGCGGCGCTCGTCCTGGTCGGGCTGGTGTTCCTCGTCACCCGGCTCGAGCTGTGGCGGCAGGTCGGCGAAGGATTGGCCGCGATGGGCGTGCTCGGGCTGGCGCTGTGGGGTCTGGTCGCGGTCGCCGCGCTCGCCGGGATCTCGTACCTGGTGCTGCGTCGCGCGACCCCGTGAGCACAGGAGCGTGGAGCGGATGGCGCATCGTCGCCTCCGCTCCACGCCCCTTGTCGTGAACCGGCTCTGCCATCCACCGTCCGCCGTCGCTACGCTCCAGGCATGACGACTCAGGATCCGTCAGCGAAGCGGATGCGGCTGCGCCATGCAGGCCATTGCCGGGTCTGCGGAACGGCCCTGCCCGCCGGCACCGAGGCAGTGTACGAGCCGGACGCCAAGACCGTGTGCTGCCTCGTTTGTCTGGAAACGGTGAGGACGCCGGACGGACCTGCCGTCGTCGGCGAGGAACGCGCGGGGGAAGAGCCGCGGCCTGCAGTCCGCGAGGTTCCCGGAGATCCACCGATCGGCGCAAGCGCTGTCCTCCCCGATGCGCTGCGGTTCCGCACACCTGGCTCCGCGGTGATCGCCGAGGCGTTGCGTGTGCAGGCGGCGACGCCTCCGAGGACCAGGGTGCAGCGGCTGTTCGGAAGGACGCCGCTCTCGCCGGACGCCCAGAGTTGGTATCTCGGCGCGATCGGCGAACTCGAGGTCGGCCGGATCCTCGACCGGCTCGGCCCCGAGTGGCGCACTCTGCATGCCGTGCCGGTCGGGAAGCGCGGCAGCGACATCGACCATGTGGTGATCGGTCCCGGCGGCGTCTTCACAATCAACACCAAGCACCACGACGGCGCGAAAGTCTGGGTCGGCGGGCATCGCATCCTCGTGAACGGACAGCGCACCGACCACCTGCGCAACGCGGATTTCGAGGCGACACGCGCCGCGAAGATTCTCGGCGCGGCGACGCATCAGACAGTCGACGCGACGCCGATCCTCGCGATCGTCGGCGCGAAGAGCATCCAGATCAAGGAGAAGCCGCCGCGTGTCGAGGTGCTGCGCGCCGAGGCCTTGGTGCGGCGGCTGGAGCACGCCCCGCGGATCCTGACGCCGGCGGACGTCACGATGCTGGACCGGGTCGCCGTCGTCCCCGAGACCTGGGGCTCGTCGCCACCCCCGGAAGCCGACCTCACGGCGTTCGCAGCGCTGCGCACCGAGGTCGTGTCGGCGTTCCGGCGTCGGCAGGCGTGGGCAGCGGGCGGGATCCTCGCGGTGATGGCCGCGCTCATCACGCCGGGAGCGATCGTGCTGCTGTCACGCTGACCGCCTGGTGAAGGCGCGCTCTTCAGGAGCGCCGGAACCGCTCGGCGAGTGTCGCGACTTCCCTGTCGAGCGTCGAGAACTTCACGTCCATCGTGTCGAATCGCGCGTTCATCTCCACGCGAAGGGTTTCGATCCGGCTGTCGGCGGCGTCGGACTTCGCGGAGATCGTGCGCGTCAGCAGCGTCGTCATGAGCGTCATGCCCCCGAGCATGACCGCCGCGAACACTCCGATCAGCGTCCACACCTGCGGCTCCGTCATGATCATGCCCCCATTCTGGCTCGCGGGATCCACGTTGTCACGACCATGCCTCAGGTGGTGAGCGCCTTCTGCAATCTGTGCAGAACTCCGGATTCCGGCCGGTGGTGAGCGACGAGCCGCGGATCGTCGGCCGGACGGAGAGTCCCGGCACTCGTGACAGACTGGGTGCGTGTTCGCGTCCCGGAAGCCTGCGGTCGTCCGCGGCTTTGCGGCCGCGACACTCTCGATCTTCATCGCGCTGGCCGGTCACGTCACGGGCGGCGGCGAGATGCCGGGCCCTCTCGGATTGCTCGTGCCCTGGCTGCTGTCGCTCATGGTGTGCGTGCTGCTCGCCGGGCGGAAACTCTCGCTGATCCGCCTCGGACTGTCGGTGGCCGCGAGCCAGCTCCTTTTCCACACGCTCTTCGTGCTCGGCACGATCACGCCGTCGAAGGCTCCGCGGCCGCATGTGCACGGGATGCCGCAGATGCTTCCCGAAGCCTCGGGGATCCTCCCGGAAGCGGTCGCCGCGGACGGGACGATGTGGGCCGGGCACGCCGTCGCCGCGGCGATGACGGTCGCCGCACTGCACTGGGGCGAGCGACTCGTCCTCGCGATCCGTGAGCTGGCCGCGCAGGCCGTCCGCTGGCTGCGCCGCCGGGCCGTCGTGGTCGTCGTCACGCCGCCGCAGGAGACGAAGCCCGCCCTGTGGGGCGCGTTCCACGTCGTGCGTCCTGCGGATGCCCCTCACCTGACAACGCTGCGCGGGCGCGCGCCGCCTGCCCTCTCCGCGATCTGATCCGAACCGCGCTGACGACGGCCTCCGTCGTGCAGTGCGTCCTGCCCGCGCGCGAACTCGTGCGCGGGGATCCGAACGTATGAACGGCGCCCTGTGGGCGCCTGTCGAGAGGTCCTTGACTCATGTCCCCTTTCCGCAGATATGCGGCGGGGCTGGCGCTGGCCGTCGTCGTCGTGCTCACGACGGCGGCGCCCGCGTCCGCCCATGACCAGCTCATCTCGAGCACTCCCGGCGACGGTGAGCGACTCGCCACCGCGCCGACGAGCATCTCGATGACCTTCTCCGGCAATCTCCTCATGCTGGACGACTCGGGGCTGGGCGCCGTGGTGCTCGTCGTCGACGAGTCCGGCACGGACTGGGTGGCCGGACGGGCCGAGGTGATCGGGAACACTCTGACCGCCGAGCTGAAGCCCGGCATGCCGACTGCCGGGTACCAGCTGCGGTGGCAGGTCGTGTCCGCGGACGGTCACCCGATCGCGGGCGTCGTCCCGTTCACGATCGGCGACGCCGACCCGATGGCCACAGGGAGAACCCCTGCCACGGGGAGCACCGCCGGCGCGGGGAGCGCATCGGCACGGCCGGAGATCAGGACGAACACCTCGGATCAGATCGCAGACGAATCCAGCGGCGCCCTGCGGGTGCTGCTCATCGGCGGAGTCGGGGCGGCGATCGCTGTGCTCGGCTTCGTCCTCTTCCGATTCCTTCGCCGTCCCCGGACGGCCGCCGCGGCACCGGACACCGGTGAAGACGCGGCAGATGATCTGCAAAGGCACAACGAATGAACACCACCACCACGCGGCTGGCCCGCCTCACCGCTTTCGCCGCTGTCGCACTGATCGCGCTGACCGGATGCAGCGCGCAGACGGCGCCCGCCGCGGTCACGACCGCACCCGCAGGCGAGGTCGTCACGATCGAGAACGCCTGGGTGAAGTCGGCCGAGGACGGCATGTCCGCGACCTTCGGGACCCTCACCAACAGCAGCGGCGACGACGTGACGGTCGTCTCCGTCGCCTCGGAGGCGTCGAACATGCTGCAGCTGCACGAGACCGTCGCGAACGAGTCGGGCGACATGGTCATGAGGGAGATCAAGGGCGGATTCGTCATCCCCGCGCGCGGAGAGCTCGCTCTCGAGCCGGGAGGCAACCACATCATGCTGATGGATCTCACCGCACCGCTGAAGGCGGGATCCGAGGCGACCTTCACGCTCACGTTCTCCGACCACTCGACGTACCGCTTCACGGCGCCCGTGAAGGACTACTCGGGGGCGAACGAGAACTACGACGACGGCCACAAGGGCGCGGGCCACTGATGCCCGCGCCCGTTGAGGGCGCGCACCCCCGTCGCACACGGCCGACCCGGCGGCAGTTCCTCCTCGGAGGGGCTGTCGCCGGGGCCGGCGCGGTCGCCGCGGTGGGCGCGGACCTCGTCCTCAACCGTCGATCGGAGGCACCCGCGCCCGCCGCCGCACCCATGAACGGCGAGAAGACCGTACCGTTCTTCGGCGTGCATCAGGCAGGGATCGACACGGATGCGCAGGCGCACGGCCTGTTCCTCGCGCTCGACCTCCACGAGGATGTCGACCGTCTCGCGCTCACCCGTCTGCTGCGGATCCTGACCGACGACGCGGCCCGGCTCACCCAGGGGAATCCCGCCCTGGCGGACTCCGAACCAGAGCTGTCGCAGTCGCCGGCGCGCCTCACGGTCACGTTCGGTTTCGGTTCCGGCCTGGTGGCGCGGACGGGCGGATCCGGCCCGGGATGGCTGGCCCCGCTGCCCGCCTTCCGCGTCGATCAGCTGCGGCCGGAGTTCTCCGACGGGGACCTGCTGCTGCAGATCGCCGGCGACGATCCCCTCACGGTGGCCCACGCCGCCCGGATGCTGCTCAAGGACGCCCGCGGCTTCGCGGACCTCCGCTGGACCCAGCAGGGGTTCCGCCGCGCTTACGCCACGGAACGCCCGGGAACGACGATGCGCAACCTGTTCGGGCAGGTCGACGGGACCACGAACCCCCGGCCCGGAACGGACGACTTCGACGAGGTCGTCTGGGCCACGGACGGCTGGCTCGCGGGCGGCACCGGCATGGTGGTGCGCCGCATCCGGATGGACCTCGACAAATGGGATCGCCTCGACCGCTCCGGTCGCGACGCGGCCGTCGGGCGCACCCTCGCGAACGGGGCGCCGCTCACGGGCACCGCCGAGTTCGACGAACCGGATTTCGAGGCGAAGACCTCGATCGGCTTCCCCGTCATCCCGCAGTTCGCGCATGTGCGCCGCGCGCGGCGACGGATCCGAGCGCATCTTCCGCCGCGCGTACAACTACGACGAGCGACCGACGGGGACGCAGGTCTCCGAGTCGGGCCTCCTCTTCGTCTCCTTCCAGGCCGACATCGAGCGCCAGTTCACCCCCATGCAGCGGCGGCTGGACGAGCTCGATCTCCTCAACGAATGGACGACGCCGATCGGATCCGCCGTCTTCGCGATTCCGCCCGGATGCGCAGAGGACGGATTCATCGGCGACACCCTGCTCGCCTGAGGTCACCAGACCCGGCAGGGGTCCGCCGCCCGGGACCTCGCGCGGCGGACCCCCGTCGGCTCAGTCCGCGAGGACGACGTCGAAGCCGGCGCCGGCGAGCGCGCGGCGGTCCGCGGGGGCGAGCCCGTCGTCGGTCAGCAGCGTCGGGAAGAGGTCGGATCCGCCGACCGCGGCGAACGCGGAGGCGCCGATCTTCGAGGAGTCCGCGACGATCACGGCACGGCGGGCCCGGCTCGCCATCATGCGGTTCACGGCCGCCTCGCGCTCGTCGTGCGTGCTCGCCATGCCCTCCGCGGACACGGCGTTCACGCCGATGAACGCGATGTCGAGCGCGATGCCCGCGAGCAGCTGCTCCACGAACGGGCCCACGAGCTCGTAGCTGCGGGAGTGGATCACCCCTCCGGTCACGACGACCTTGATGTCGGGGCGGGTGGCGAGCTGGGCCGCGATGTTGACGGCGTTCGTCACGACCGTGAGCCCCTGATCGGCGAGATCCTCCCTCGCCGCGAGAGCCGTCGCGATCGCCGTCGTGGTGGTGCCGCCGGAGAGGCCCACCACGGTCCCGGGCGCGACCAGCGCCGACGCGGCCTGTGCGATGCGCTCCTTCTGCGAGGTGCGCTGGTGGCTCTTGTACCGGATCGGCAGCTCGTACGCGACGGACTGCGCCACCGCGCCGCCATGCGTGCGGGTGAGCAGCCGCCGCTCGGACAGGCTGTCCAGGTCGCGGCGGATCGTGGCGGCGGAGGCGTCGAAGCGCTCCGCGAGCTCCTCGACCGAGACGTCCCCCCGCGCCGCGAGCAGGTCGAGGATCGCGGTCAGCCGGTTCGCCCGGTTCACCCGGCGTCTCCGGATCCCTCGTTCGAAGCGCGCAGATGGCTGTATTCCGGCCGAAGATCGGGCAAAGTGCGCGCTTCGAAACGGAACCCGGTCACGACTGGTCCGATCCGGCGAACAGGCGCAGCAGGCGCGCGGCCTCGCCGGCCACGGCGTCGCGGGCGGGGACCAGGTACTTCCGGGAGTCGACGAGTCGGGGATCCGCCTCGAGCCTCTCCCGGATCGCGCGCGTGAAGAAGCCGTTCAGATGCGTGGAGACGTTGATCTTGGTCATGCCCGCGCGCACCGCCGCCGCGATCGCGTCATCCGGCACGCCGCTCGACCCGTGCAGCACGAGCGGCACGTCGACGCCGTCCTCCCCGGCGCCGCGCAGGGCCTCGCGCAGGCGCCCGATGAGGTCGAGGTCGAGCACCGCGGTCTGGTCGGTCATCGCATGCGAGGATCCGACCGCCACGGCGAGGGCGTCGACGCCGGTCTCCGCGACGAAGGCCCGCGCCTCCTGCGGATCCGTGCGGACACCCGGCGCGTGCGCGCCGTCCTTGCCGCCGACCTCGCCGAGCTCGCCCTCCACGTACACCTCGGCGGCGTGGGCGCGCTCGACGACCTGCGCGGTGAGCGCGACGTTCTCGGCGTAGTCGAGCGCGCCTCCGTCGAACATGACGGAGCCGAAGCCCAGACCGATCGCCTCGTCCACGAGCTCCGGACGCTCGGCGTGGTCGAGGTGCACGGCGACCGGGGTGGCGGCGCGCCGGGCGACCGCGAGGGTCGCGAGCGCGATCGGCTCGAGGCCGCCGTGGTAGTCGGCGCAGTTCTGCGAGATCTGCAGGATCACCGGCAGCTCGGCCTGGGCGGATGCGGCGACCAGGGCCTCGGCCGTCTCCAGGTGGATCACGTTGAACGCGCCGACGCCGGTGCCGCGGCGGGACGCGTCGTGCACGAGGTCGCGGGCGGAGACGAGGGTCATCGGGGTGTCCTTTCGGTGGACGGTCGGCTCAGCGCCGTCAGAGACGGGCTGTCGATGAGCAGGGAGGACTCGAGGTCGGGCCAGGTCGGGTGGATCTCGCCGGCGAGGGGCATCAGCACCGCGGCGGCGGACCAGGCGGTCGCCCGGCGCAGCAGCGCGGTCGGATCCTTCTCGCCCTGCGCCATCAGCACGGCGACCGCTGCGACCGCGGCGTCGCCGGCACCGGTCGGGTTGCCGGCGAGGGGGTGGGCGAGCCGGGCGCGGACGACCTCGTCCGCGGTGACCGCCAGCATCCCGTCCGCCCCGCGGGAGAGCAGGACCAGAGAGGCTCCGCGGTGCAGCAGTTCGCACGCCCCGGCGATGGGGTCCGCGATGCCGGTGGCTTCGGCGAGTTCGGCGGCATTGGGCTTGAGCACGGTCGCGCCGGCCTCGGCGGCGGCCAGCAGCGCCGGCCCGGACGTGTCGGCGATCACGATCGCGCCGGCGTCGCGACCGATCCGGATGAGCGCCGGCAGCAGGTCGTCGGGCGCGCCGGGAGGCAGGGATCCGGAGAGCACGAGGACGGGCTTCGACGCCTCGGCCGTCGAAGCACTCAGCGCACGCACCACGGCGGCCTTCAGCGCGTCCCACTCCTGCACCGTCGGGTTGATGCCGCGCTCGTTCACGATCGTGGTGTCGCCGAGATGCTCGTCGACCAGGGCGACGCTGCGCCGGGTCGCGCCCTCGACGGGGACGAGTTCGTGCGGGACCGGAGAGGAGGCCAGCTCGGCGGCGAACTCGGCGCCGGTCTCCCCGCCCGAGGTCGCGAGAGCGAGGACGACAGCCCCCTGCGCATGCGCCACCCGCGCGACGTTCAGGCCCTTGCCGCCCGCCCGAGCGACGCCGGTGTCGGCGCGATGCGTCCCGCCCGGCACTATCCGATCGACGTGCCAGGTGAGATCCAGCGCAGGATTCGGCGTGACGGTGACGATCATCCGAGACTCCTCGCGCGCAGGGCCGCGCCCAGGATCCCCGCGTTGCCCAGCAGCTGCGCCGGGACCAGGTCCGGGATGCGGTGGAAGCTGAGGCGCGCCCTCAGGCGCGTCTCCAGCTCGTCGAACAGTGCGCCGCCCGCACGCGACAGCCCGCCCCCGATCACGATGGCCTGCGGTGCGATGACGGCGGTGAGCTGCGCGAGCGACAGGGCGAGCGCGTCGAGCGCCTCGTCCCAGACCTCGGCGGCGGCCTCATCGCCCTCCGCGGCGAGTGCGATGACCTCCTTCGCCCCCTCGACGGCGATCCCGCTGCGCGCGGTGTAGCGACGGGCGATCGCCCCCGCGGAGGCGATCGCCTCGAGGCAGCCGCGCGCGCCGCACGGGCACAGCGGTTCGTCGGCGACCGGGGAGTGGCCGACCTCGCCGGCATAGCCGCCCGAGGTGAACGGCACGCCGCCGAGGAGCAGCGCCCCGGCGATCCCCGTGCCGATGATGAGCACGATCGAGTTCGGATACGGGCGCGCACCGCCGAGCACGTGCTCGGCCCAGCCGCCCGTGCGGACGTCGTGGTCGAAGGCGACCGGCAGGCCGAACGCCTCCTCCGCGAGCGCGCGGATCGGCGCATCGCGCCAGCCCATGTTGCTCGCGAAGACGCCGACGCCGGCGACCTCGTCGACGATGCCGGGGACGACCAGTCCGACCGCGGCCGGATCCACCCCGGGATGCTCCTCGCGCAACTGCGCACCGAGCTCGACCAGCCGGGCGATCAGCCGCTCCGGGAGGTCGGCGCCCGGACCCGGGGTCGGCGTGCGCCGCAGTCCGAGCATGACGCCCTCGGCGTCGAACAGGGCCGACTTGATGTCGGTGCCGCCCACGTCGAACGCCAGCACGGGGGCGCCCGCACCGAGCTCGGCCGCCGTCCCGGGATCCAGGCGCGGGACCAGAGGGTCCCCCGAGGCATCGGTGACCACATCGGGCACGGCACGGGCGGCTTCCGCCGCTTCGTGCGCGCGGGCGTCGCCCACGGTGGCGCCGCCGGAAGGGATCGTCATCGCCTGCTCTCAGTCCTCGAGGATGACCGAACGGGTGAGGTTGCGCGGCTCGTCGGGGTTGAGCCCCTTGGCCAGAGCGCGGTCGAGCGCGACGCGGTGCAGGCGCGCGAGGTCGGCCATCGGGTCGATCGCGTGCTGCACCCAGCGGCCGCCGGTCGCGGCGACCTGGGCGTCCAGCCCCTCGGGGGCGGCACCGAACTGCCACGTGATGCGGCCGGGGGCGGCGATCGCGATCGGGCCGTGGCGGTAGTCCATGGACGGGTACGACTCGGTCCACGACTGCGACGACTCGCGCATCTTCAGCGCCGCCTCGTGGGCGAGCCCGATGGTCCATCCGCGTCCGAGGAAGGTGTACTGGTCCGCGCCCGCGAGGGTTGGATCCACGTCGGCGAGCGCGGTGCGGGCATCGGCGATGGCGGCGGAGAGGTCTTCGCCGAGCGAGGCGCGGAACAGCGCGAGCGCGGTGGTCGCGAAGCGGGTCTGCACGACGGACCGCTCATCGGCGAACGGCAGCAGGATCGCGTCGTCGACCATGCCCACGAGCGGCGAGGTCTCATCGCCGATGACGCCGATGACGCGGGGCGCGGATCCGGATCCGGTGAGCTCGTCGACGAGCTCGAGCACCTCGGTCGTCGTGCCGGAGCGGGTCAGGGCCACGACGGCGTCGTAGCCGCGGTCCATGAACGCCTCGCTCGCGGCGTAGGCGTCGGTGATGCCGAAGCCCGCGCGCTCGCGCAGCGCGGCATAGGACTGCGCCATGAACCACGACGTGCCGCAGCCGATCACGGCGACGCGCTGGCCCTTCGCGGGCAGCAGGGCCTGCTCGGCCGTCATGCCGGCCGCGCGCTCCCACATCTCGGGCTGCGAGTCGAGCTCGGCGCGCATGTGGGCGCCGGGGGCGAGGTTCTCGTTCGGGTCGGTCATGCGTCCTCCTCGGCGGGCTTCAGTCACAGGGAATGCGTGACCGTGATTGATCTTACGGCAAAACGCGCACTTTCCGTCATGAAGTCTGAAACTGCTCGCGCCGTCGAAACTCGAACACCACTAGGCTTTCGCCATCCGAATACTTAACGCCGTATGGCTTTCGGATTCCACCCATCAAAGGAGATGACATGCCCGACCTTTCCCGCCGCACCGCCCTGCTCTCGCTCGGTGGCGCCGCCCTGACCGGCACGCTCGCGCTGGCCGGTGCCGCTCCTGCCGTCGCCGCACCGAGCGCACAGCCCAACCGCGCCATCACCGTGTACCTCGTCCGCCACGGCAGGACCTGGCTCAACCAGACGGGCCGGATCCAGGGCTGGTCCGATTCGCCGCTCACCGATGCGGGCCGCGCGACCGCCGAGGCCGTCGGTCGCAATCTCGCCGCCGAGATCGGCGGGTTCGACGCTGCCTACTCCGCCGACATGATGCGCCACTTCGAGACGGCGAGCGGGATCCTCTCGGCGGCCGGCTCCTCCCTCACTCCGACGCGCGTCGCCGGCCTGCGCGAGGTCGCGTACGGCGGCTGGGAGGGCGAGAAGCAGTCGACCGCGTTCCCGCAGCTCGCCGCCGCAGGCCCTCTCGACACGCTCGCGCACATCATCGACGCGTTCGTCGCGAGCAACCCCGACAAGTCCCTCGCCGCGGAGACCTGGGCCCAGGTCGCCGCACGCATGAAGGATGCGCTCACCGCGGCCGCGACCGATCGCACGCTGCCGATGCGGAACGGCGGCAGCATCCTCGCCGTCTCGAGCGGGATGTCGATCACGTGCCTGCTGGAGTCCCTCGGCGCGACGGTGGACGGCGCCATGGAGAACGGCGCGGTCAACAAGCTCCGCTACGCGCGCGGATCCTGGACCGTGCTGTCCGTCAACGACACGAGCTACGCGGGCTGACCCGCCGGTGGGGCCGCCGGGTCAGCGCGACTCGGCGGCCTCGGTGTGGTGCCGGATGACCTCGGCGACCACGAAGTTGAACCACTTCTCGGCGAACTCCGGATCCAGGTGGGCCTCCTCGGCGAGCGCTCGCAGGCGTGCGACCTGCTGCTCCTCGCGGCCGGGATCCGAGGCGGGCATGTCGTGCTCGGCCTTGAGCACCCCGACCTGCTGCGTGCAGCGGAACCGCTCGGCCAGCATGAAGATGAGCGCGGCGTCGATGTTGTCGATGCTGGCGCGCAGTCGCAGCAGTTCGGTGCGGGGATCGGGGGCGGACATCGGGGCTCCTCACCGGGCGGCGGACGTGCGATCCCTCCGACGATAGCTCGTCCCACCCCCGGACGGACCCGCCGTGACGCGTCCGGGATCCTCGGAAGCGCGGGATCGGCACCCCCGGCGGCGCGCGCCCCTCCCCTAAAGTGAAGCCATGACCAGCGACGATTCCGGGCTCGACAACAGCGCAGTCGCAGAGGCCGAGGACGCCGAACGCGCTGCCACGACGGCCCAGGCCGACACCATCGCGGCCGACGACGACGCCGAGGGCGGCTACAGGCCCCGGCCGGTCGCGGAGCCGGGCACGCCGCGCGCCTCGTTCTGGACCCGGATCGACCGTCCGTTCGCGTTCGGCTTCCTCGTCACCCTGGGCGGTCTCGCCGCGATCCTCCTCGGGCTCGCCCTGACGAGCCTGTCCACCGTGCTCATCTACATCGCGTTCGCGCTTTTCGCCGCGCTCGGCCTCGACCCGGCCGTCCGGTGGCTGGAGCGGCGCGGCGCCTCGCGCGCCTGGTCGGTCGTGATCGTGATCGTCGGGTTCGCGATCGCGCTCGTGCTCGTCATCCTGGCGATCGTCCCCGTCGTGGTCACGCAGATCGCGGAGTTCGTCAAGTCCATCCCCGCGACGATCCAGGAGTTCCTGCACAGCGATCTGTACCGCTGGATCCAGGGGCAGTTCGGCGGCGGCGTGAGCGACCTCATGGGCGAGGTGCAGAAGTTCCTCAGCGACCCGAACAAGCTCATGCAGCTCGGCGGCGGCGCCCTGCAGGTCGGCAACGCGGCGCTGCAGGTCGGTGCGGCGATCGCGACCGGCATCTCCGGCGGCCTCATCGTCATCGTCCTCACGCTGTACTTCCTCGCCACGCTCCCGTCGATGAAGAGCGGCCTGCTGCAGCTCGCGCCCGCACGCGACCGCAAGAACGTCTCCCGGATCACCACCCAGATCACCGACTCCGTCGGCGGCTATGTGATGGGCATGGTCGTGCTCGCGCTCATCAACGCGGCCCTCGTCTTCGTGCTCTACCTCGTGCTCGGACTTCCTTTCCCGCCCCTGATGGCGACCGTGGCCTTCCTCATCACGATGATCCCGCTCGTCGGTCCGATCCTGTTCTGGATCATCGGCACCGGCATCGCCCTGTTCAGCTCGCCCCTGATGGCGCTGATCTTCGCGCTCATCTACCTCGTCTACATGCAGGTGGAGGCATACGTCATCACCCCGCGCGTGATGAACCGTGCGATCTCCATCCCCGGATCCCTCGTCGTGATCGGCGCCCTCGTCGGCGGCACGCTGCTCGGCCTGCTCGGCGCGCTCATCGCCGTCCCGGTGACCGCGTCGATCCTCATCATCATCAAGCAGGTGTGGATCCCGCGGCAGGACGCCCGCGTGTGATCGACTCGTCGGGCCCGCCGCGCTCAGCGGGTCCGCCGGTCCGCCGGGCTCGCGGCGCTCACCGCGCTCAGCGGGCTCGCCGAGGCCTTCCATCTCAGAGTCGTCCCTGTCAGCGCACGCTATGGCGTCCTCTGACAGGGACGACTCCGATTGGAAAGGTTTGTTGCGCTGATCTGGTGAATTCGGGGTGGGAATGTCGGTGGTCCCGTGTTGACTTGACTCATGAGGAACACGGGGGGTGCGGTGGTGGATCCCGGGGTCGACCCGGTGGATCCGGTCACGGTGCTGCGCCTGTTGAGGGAGGGTGTGGCCGCGGCGGAGGCGACGATCATCCGGTTCCAGGCGTTGCGGGACGCGCAGCTCGGGGCCGCGCAGCGTGTCGCGGAGGAGATCGCCGCCCG
>JAITLM010000111.1 GCA_031277885.1 Microbacterium sp. | reverse complement strand
AGGTGCTCTTCTACACGATCCTCATCATGGGCGCGGCGACCACGCTGATCGGCCTGCTGCCGACGTACAGCCAGGTCGGCATCCTCGCCCCCATCCTCCTCGTCGCGCTGCGGCTGCTTCAGGGCTTCGGCGCCGGCGCGGAGATCTCCGGGGCCGGCGTGATGCTCAGCGAGTACGCGCCGACGAACCGTCGCGGCGTGATCGCCTCGCTGGTCGCGCTCGGCACCAACTGCGGCACGCTGTTCGCATCGGCGATCTGGGCGATCCTGCTCGGCGTCCTGGTGGAGTCGGATGTCGTGACCTGGGGATGGCGGATCCCGTTCGTCGCGAGCGCGATCATCATGCTCTTCGCCCTCTGGGTGCGCTTCCGGCTCAAGGAGAGCCCCGTCTTCGAGGAGCGCGCGGACGTGGTCGACGGCAAGGCTCTCTCCCGCGACGAGATGGTCAAGCTGGCCACGGAGACGAACGACATCCGCACTCTGGAGTCGCTCGGGCGCAAGCCGATCAAGGCGACGATCGTCTCGTTCTTCCTCCGCTTCGGCCAGGCCGGCAACTCGGGCATGATCCAGACCTACCTGATCTCGTTCATCACGGTGAACCTGGCGCTGCAGAAGGGCGTGGGGGCGCAGGTGGTCATCGTCTCCTCCCTGATCGGATTCGTGACGATCCCGCTCGTCGGGTACCTCGGTGACCGGTTCGGGCGGCGTCGGATGTACATCATCATGTCCACGATCTCGCTCCTGCTGATCGTGCCGGCACTCCTCGCGATCGACTCCCGAGAGCTCGGTGCGGTCTTCGTCGGATACATCGTGATCCACAACGTCTCCGTGCTCGGCCTCGCATCGATCGAGAACATCTCGATCCCCGAGATCTTCGGCGCGCGTAACCGGTACACCCTCACAGCGATCGTCCGCGAGGTCGCCGCGATCATCGCGACGGGCATCGGCCCGGTCGTCGCCGCGGCCTGGGTGGCCGCCGTCACCGGCAGCATCGTTCCGATCATGGTGCTCCTCGGCGTCTTCACCCTGTCGACGCTCGCGGCCTCGATCTGGGCGCCGGAATGGACAGGGCGTGACCTGACCGACCCCCGTCCGGCGATGTGATCGACCGCGACAGCCGCAGGCCTCGTCAACCCGCCTCAGGAAAGGAACCGCTCTCATGACCATCGAGCTCGTCGAGGTCTCCGTCACCAGTCCCGGCCGCAACTTCGTGACCCTCAAGATCGTCACCTCCGACGGGGTGGTCGGCTGGGGCGATGCGACGCTCAACGGCCGTGAACTCTCGGTCGCGTCGTATCTGCGGGATCACGTCGCCTCCACGCTGCAGGGGCGGGACGAAGACCGCATCGAGGATACGTGGCAGTACCTCTATCGCAGCCCGTACTGGCGCCGCGGTCCGGTGACCATGGCAGCGATCGCGGCAGTGGACATGGCTCTCTGGGACATCAAGGCGAAGAAGGCCGGTGTTCCGCTCTACCAGCTCCTCGGCGGCGCCAGCCGCGACCGGATCCGCGCCTACTGCCATGCCTCCGGCTCGGACTACCCGGCCCTCAAGGACGCGATCGCGGGATACGTCGAGCAGGGCTTCACAGCCGTGCGCGTGCAATCCGGGGTGCCGGGACTGGGCCAGATCTACGGAGTCTCGTCCAACGTTCCCGGCGCACGGTACGACTACGAGCCGGCCAAGCGCGCGGCGGACGGGAGCGCGGCGACGACGCCGAGCGAGGAGATCTGGGACACGGTCAAGTACCGGGCGCACATGCCGGGAATCTTCGAGCGGATCCGCAACGACTTCGGAACGGATCTGCGGATCCTCCACGACGGTCATCACCGGATGTCGCCGATCGAGGCCGCGGGGTTCGCCAAGGACATCGAGCCCTACAAGCTGTTCTGGCTCGAGGACTGCACGCCGGGCGAGGACCAGACGGCCCTGCGGCTGATCCGTCAGCACTCCACGACCCCGCTCGCGATCGGCGAGGTCTTCAACACGGTGTACGACTACCAGACGCTGATCACCGAGCGGCTGATCGACTACGTGCGCTCCGCCGTGACCCACACCGGCGGCATCACGGCGATGCGTAAGCTCCTCGACTTCGCGGCGGTCTACGGCATCCGCTCGGGCATGCACGGGCCGACCGACATCTCGCCCGTCGGGATGGCGGCCGCCCTGCACCTGGATCTGGCGATCCACAACTTCGGCATCCAGGAGTACATGCCGCACAGCAGTACCACCCTGGAGGTGTTCCGGACGTCGTTCACGTTCGACCAGGGGTTCCTGCATCCCGGCGAGACCCCCGGCCTGGGGGTCGAGCTCGACGAGGCCGCCGCCTCCGCGTTCGAGTACACCAAGGCCTATCTGCCGGTGAACCGGCTGACCGACGGGACTGTCCATGACTGGTGAGAACGGGCCCGACGCCGTGCCCCGCGCCGCCCTCCCCGTGCGCACGAGGGCCGGCCGCCTCATCGTGGTCGTGCGCGCGGGATCAGCCGAGGAATCCGTGCCCGTGCTCGACGCCCTGGTGGAGTCGGGGATCGTGAGCCTGGAACTCACGCTCACCACCCCCGGGATCCTCGCCAAGCTGCCGGAGCTGGTCGGACGCTACGCAGGCGCGGCCGATGTCGGCGTGGGCACGATCGTCGATCCCGAGCAGCTGCGACGCGCGGCGGGGGCGGGTGCGGGCTATCTCGTCACCCCGGTCTCGTCGCCGGCGCTGGTCGCGGCAGCAGTCGAGGAGGGCGTGCCCATCGTTCCCGGAGGGCTGACGCCGTCGGAGCTCTACGCCGGGTGGGCGGCCGGGGCCGCCGCGGTCAAGGTGTTCCCTGCCGGTCAGATGACTCCGGGATACGTGAAGGATCTCCGCGGTCCGTTCCCCGACATCGAGGTCGTCCCCTCGGGCGGTATCGACCTGGCGGGTGCCTCCGCCTGGTTGCAGGCCGGCGCGACGGCGGTCAGCGTCGGCGGGCCGCTGCTCGGTGACGCGTTTCGCGGCGGAGACCTTGCGGCGCTTCGTCGTCGTGCGGCCGAGTTCGTCGCCGTCTGCGCGGCGGACGCCGGATGAGCGCCAGGGCGTCGTCTCCGCGGGTCGTGACCTTCGGCGAGACCATGGCGCTGTTCCGCGCCAGGGAGGTGGGATCCCTGAGGCATGCCGCGGACGTGGTGCTCGGGATCGGCGGCGCGGAGAGCAACGTCGCTATCGGCCTGAGCCGCCTCGGCGTCGACGTGGGGTGGCTCGGCCGTGTGGGCGACGACTCTCTCGGGGAGCGCGTCCTGCGCGAGATCCGTGCGGAAGGCATCGAGGTGCGGGGGATCCTTGACCATGAGGCCCGCACGGGCCTCATGGTCAAGGAGCGTCCGGCGCCCGCTTCCAGCGCCGTGCACTACTACCGCGGAGGCTCGGCGGGCTCCCGCCTTGAACCCGACGACATCCCGCCCGGGTGGATCGAAGAGGCCGCCGTGCTGCACGTCACCGGGATCACGGCACTGCTGTCGGAATCTGCGCGAGCGTGTCTGATGGCGGCGATCGCGCGCGGTCGGGCCGCTGGGGTGCTCATCTCGTTCGATGTCAACTATCGCTCGGCGCTCGCCCCGCCCGAGGTCGCCGGCCCTCTGCTGCGTGCCGTCGCGGACGAGGCGGATCTGGTCTTCGGGGGCGCGGATGAGCTGCGACTCCTACGGCCCGGCGCCGCAGATCCGGTCCAGGAGCTGCGGGACGGAGGCGTTGGCGAGGTGGTGCTCAAGCGCGGAGCGCACGGCGCATCGGTCTTCCATTCCGGGCGGACCGAGCACATCGACGGCCTTCGGGTGGACGTCGTGGACACCGTCGGAGCCGGCGACGCGTTCGTCGCTGGCTACCTCAGCGGGCTGATCGAGGCTCTCGACGTCGCAGCGCGCCTGGAGCGGGCGAATATCTGCGGGGCGCTCGCCTGCACCGTCCCCGGCGACTGGGAAGCCGCCCCGATGCGCCGCGAGGTCGCCCGGTTCGGCAGGCAGGACGTCGACCCCGTCGCGCGGTAGGGGCCCAGGACATCAGGTTGTTGACGACGGAACAGGAGCGGAAAGACCGTCGACAAATTGCGCCACGCGGCGCGGACGTTCCAATCGTTCACCTGCTGCCTTCCTCACGGCTCGGGCTGGCGAGGCTCTGCGCTACCGGCATCGACCGTTTCGCGGATCGTCGCGCCGCTGTTCATTGGTCTGGACTCGGCTAGAGCAGCTGAGCCTCGAGGCCTATTCGTTGTTCTATAAGTCGCGACAACTTTGCTCCAAGTATGGCCGACGACGCTGCGACGGTGCTGTTTCGAGGACTTGGTGGGGCGCCCGCTACAGCCTGCGCATCGCGCGTACGATCCGTCGTGCCACAAGTATCGACGACGACGCTGCGGCGAGGCTGCGACCTGGGCTTCGTCGGCGACCGGGCCCGCGGCGCGCCCTCTTCGCGCCTCGGCAACTAGCGGGACCCCATCGACTCCATGTATCGGCTACGACGCTGCGACGTTGCTGCGTCATAGTCCGGATGGCCGCAGACATATCAGTGCTTGGCTGAGGCGGCGCGCTCTAGACGGAGTTCGTTCGATCGGCGATCCAGGCCTCGAAGGTGGTGAGCGGGTAGCGGACATGTTTGCCTGCGGTCAGGAACGGCGGTCCGTAGCCTCGTGTTCGCCAGTCTTCAAGAGTCCGGATAGGTATCTGAAGGCTCTCTGAGACTTGCTTTGGGGTAAGAAGCACCGGCACCGTGGTTTCATCCATGTGGCATACATGCGCGGTCGCGTGTGGCTCGGCTGTCGGTTCATCGCGTGGGCGTGGGTGTTGGGTCATTGAAACATGGTGTCTTGCGCTTGCTAGTCATAGCTAGCATCTGATGCTTGTGTGTCTCTATCTTCGTAGTACGCCGAGCTAACCGGTGGGGTCCCGTACATATTGCAGGAAGCGCCGCACTCATGTGAGTATGACGCTCGTTCACTCACCAGCCCCGCTTCGAAGAAGTAGTCGACAGCTGCGCTCCGCGTGGGGGAGTGCCTGATGCCGCGGCCCAGGCTCAATCCCGGTGAGCTCGGCAGAGTCTCTTACACGACGCTCGAGTCCGGCAAAGTACGTGCACGCTGCCTCATCCGGACTGGAGCCGGCAACGCTCTGCACATCTCGGGTGTCGGGCGCACGAGAGACGAAGCAGACGTCGTCCTGCAGCGCAAGGCATCGGTCGCATGGGGAAGCTTGATCTTGGCATTCGAGCCGACGATCACACTCCGCGAGCTCGCTGAACACTGGCTGGTCGAAGAGGTGGAACCAAGCGGCCGCAAGCAGTCCACGAAAGAAAACTACGAGAGCATCCTTCGGCTGGCGGTCCTCCCTCACCTGGGCGCCTTCCAGATGACGAGGATCACGGCCGGCGTGTGCGACCGGTACCTCAAGCTCCTCCGACGCGATCACGCGAACGGCTACGTGTTGAACGCCAGGGCTGTCCTTGGGCTGCTCTTGCGATTCGCGCGCCGCCATGAGGCTATGTCATCGAACCCACTTGCAGACGCGGACGCGATTCCCACACCAATTCCCACGTTCGTGGACCTCGAGTTCGAGCAGCTCGTCGTGGTCTTCGACCTCATGCGTGCCTGGCGAGGAGCAAACCCGGGCCGCAGGGGAGGAGGGCGCCCGAACGTGGAACTACTCATCGACGTGTGCCTCATCATGCTGGGAACATCGATGCGAATCGGTGAAGTGCTCGCGCTCCGAAAGCAAGACATCGTTGTGACCGGAGAGCTCACGCGCGTCAACGTGCAGGGAACAATCAGTGAGACCAAGAAGTACGGCATCATCCGGCAACCAGTACCAAAGCGCGAGCGACAGGTCCGGAGCATCGTCGCGCCGCGTTTCGCTGCGAAGGTCCTTCGCCGTCGGCTCCTCGAGTATCAAGAGAACCCGGAGGACCTTCTGTTCCCCACGCGACGAGGGACGCCTCGCTCTACCCAC
>JAITLM010000092.1 GCA_031277885.1 Microbacterium sp. | reverse complement strand
GTCGGGGCCGGCGGTGCTGCGCGAACGCCTCCGCCAGGGCGCTGCGGACGGCGCCGATCGCGTCCGAGGCGCGGGCCGACTCGCGCACCGCGGTGAACACCTCGCGCACGGGGGATCCGGGCAGCTCCGACAGGGCGACCCGCGCGGGGGCGTCGCCCCAGATGAGGTCGGGCAGCATCCCGACCGCGTGCCCGGCCTCGATGAGCCGCACGTGCGCCGTCAGATCCGCCGCCTCGAAGCGCACATCGGGCTCGAAGCCCGCGGCGCGGCACTGCTGCACGGCCCACTGCCGGGCGGCGGATCCGACCGGCTCCATGACCCAGGCGCGATCCCACAGCGCGGGGAGCGACACCGCATCCTCGCCGGGAGGGAGGACGAGGCGGATCGGATCCTCGCCGATCAGTTCGTGCAGGTTGCCCGCATGCCGCTCGCGGGTGTGGCCCGGATACTGCTCGGCGATCACGAGGTCGAAGCGGCGCGCGGTCAGCTCGAACAGGCCCTCCTCGGGCGGCGCCTCGGTCATCTCGACGCGCAGATGCGGATGAGACGCGGCGACAGCGGTGAGCGCCGCGGGGACGATGGTCTCGGCGGCGGTCGGCATCGCGCTGATCCGCACGGCCTCGGCGGGCGCCTGGCTGAGCTGCTGCCGGGCCTGCTCGTCGAGCTCGAGCGCGCGGGCCGCATGCGCGGCGAGCACCCGTCCCTCGGGCGTCAGCCGGATGCGCCGCCCATCCGGTTCGAGCAGGGCGACGCCCGCCTCGCGCTCCAGCAGCGCGAGCTGCTGCGACACCGTGGACGGGCTGTAGGCGAGCGAATGCGCGACCTCCGCGATGGTTCCACGCAGCGCGAACTCGTGCAGCAGCCGCAGCCTCCGCAACTCGAACATGCCCTCTCCTCACTCCTTCTTGACCGCGAGACTGCAACTCCGCGACGAGACTGCGCTCCACAAGCGCAGTCTCGTCGCCCAGATGGAGTCTCGCGGACAGGGGGGAGCCGCGAGACGGGACGGAACCATCGGGAATTACGAATAATACCCGTCATGAATGATCGCTTTTCCTGCAGGGAGATCGGATCCATGCTGGGACCATCCCCGCGCGCGTGCGCGATCCGTCTGCGCGCGTGCGCGAACCCCCGCCACGGCACCGAACCCACGAGGAACCATGACCGCCAACGAAAGCCCTGTCGGCACCGCAGCCGGCATCGACGATCTCTCCGCCCTCGCCGACGACGCCGTCGCTCTCGTCAAGAAGTGGCTCGTCGAGAGCCGCGAGGTCCCGGTCGACGCCGCGGGCCAGCGTCTCGCCGGCGTGCTGCGCGACCCCAACGGCCTCGACTTCACGGTCGGCTTCGTGGACGGCGTCGTGCGTCCGGAGGACCTCAAGGTCGCCGCCGCGAAGCTCAAGGAGCTCGTGCCGCTGACCCCCGGATTCCTGCCCGCTCCGATGAAGGGCGCGATCGGCCTCGGCGGACTCGCCGCCGGCATGGTCCCCGGCATCGTCGTGCCCGCCGCCCGCACCGTGCTGCGTCAGATGGTGCGCCACCTCATCGTGGACGCCCGCGACGAGAAGCTCGGCAAGGCCATCGCGCACATCCGCGAGACCCAGGGCGTCAAGCTCAACATCAACCTGCTCGGCGAGGCGATCCTGGGCCGCGAGGAGGCCGCGCGCCGCCTGGAGGGCACCCGCCGCCTGCTCGAGCGCGACGACGTCGACTACGTCTCGATCAAGGTCTCCTCGACCGTCGCCCCGCACAGCCCGTGGGCGTTCGACGCCGCCGTCGAAGACGCGGCCGAGGCGCTCCTGCCGCTCTACCGGATCGCGCTCAAGGGCATGCCCGACGGATCCGCGAAGTTCATCAACCTGGACATGGAGGAGTACAAGGACCTCGATCTGACGATCGCGGTCTTCACGTCGATCCTCGACCGCCCCGAGTTCAAGGCCCTCGAGGCCGGCATCGTGCTGCAGGCCTACCTGCCCGACGCCCTCGGCGCCATGATCCGCCTGCAGGAGTGGGCCGCGAAGCGCGTGGCCGACGGCGGCGCGCCGATCAAGGTGCGCGTCGTGAAGGGCGCCAACCTGCCCATGGAGACGGTCGACGCCGAGTCGCACGGCTGGCCGCTCGCGACCTGGTCGACCAAGCAGCAGTCCGATGCCTCGTACAAGGCGGTGCTCGAGTACGCCCTGCGCCCCGAGCACGTGGTCAACCTGCGGATCGGCGTCGCCGGACACAATCTCTTCGACATCGCCATGGCCTGGCTGCTCGCCTCGAAGCGCGGCGTGACCGAGGGCATCGAGTTCGAGATGCTGCTCGGCATGGCGTCGGCGCAGGCGCAGGTCGTCAAGCGCACGGTCGGATCCCTGCTCCTCTACACGCCCGTCGTGCACCCGGACGAGTTCGACGTCGCGATCGCGTACCTCATCCGCCGCCTCGAGGAGGGCGCATCGCAGGAGAACTTCATGTCCGCGGTCTTCGACCTCGACGCGGATCCGAAGCTCTTCGAGCGCGAGAAGGAGCGCTTCCTCGCCTCCGTGCGCAGCATGCCCACCGAGGTTCCGGGGACCAACCGCGTGCAGGACCGCACGGCACCCGCCGCGCCCGGTCTCACGGACGGCTTCCTCAACGCCCCCGACACCGACCCGTCGCTCGCCGCGAACCGCGCCTGGGGCGATGCGATCCGTGCCCGCATGAAGGGCTCGGAGCTCGGCACCGCGACGGTCGAGGCGAACACCCTCTCCACGTCCGAGCAGGTCGATGCCGTGATCTCGACCGCGGTCGCCGCGGGCGAGGCCTGGCGCGCGCTCGGCGCCGAGGGGCGTGCGGCGATCCTGCACAAGGCTGGCGACGTGCTCGAGGCGCGCCGCGCAGAGCTGCTCGAGGTCATGGGATCCGAGGCCGGCAAGGTCATCGAGCAGGGCGACCCCGAGGTCTCCGAGGCGATCGACTTCGCGCACTACTACGCCGAGAGCGCCAAGGATCTCGCGGACGTCGACGGCGCGGTCATGCGGCCCGTGGGCCTGACGGTCGTCACCCCGCCGTGGAACTTCCCGGTCGCGATCCCGGCCGGATCCACCCTCTCCGCGCTCGCCACCGGATCCCCGGTCATCATCAAGCCCGCCCGCCAGGCCCGTCGCTCCGGCGCGGTCATGGTCGAGGCGCTGTGGGAGGCCGGCGTGCCGCGCGAGGTGCTGCAGTACGTGCAGCTCGACGGGCGCGACCTCGGCACGAAGCTCGTGAGCGACCCGGCCGTGGGCCGTGTGATCCTCACCGGCGGCTACGAGACCGCCGAGCTTTTCCGCGGCTTCCGCCAGGACCTGCCGCTGCTCGCGGAGACGAGCGGCAAGAACGCGATCATCGTCACGCCGTCGGCCGACCTCGACCTCGCCGCGAAGGACGTCGCGTACGCGGCGTTCGGCCACGCCGGCCAGAAGTGCTCCGCGGCGTCGCTCGTCGTGCTCGTCGGATCCGCCGCGACCTCCGAGCGGTTCCGCCGTCAGCTCGTCGACGCCGTCCGCTCCTACGACGTGGGCGAGCCCAGCAACGGCTCGAACCGCATCGGCCCGCTCATCGGACCTGCCGAGGGCAAGCTGCTCGGCGCGCTCACCACGCTGCACGCGGGCGAGAGCTGGCTGCTGCAGCCGCAGAAGCTCGACGACGCCGGTCAGCTGTGGCGCCCGGGCATCCGCGACGGCGTGAAGCGCGGATCCGAGTTCCACCGTGTGGAGTACTTCGGCCCGGTGCTCGGCATCATGACCGCCGGCTCCCTGGAGGAGGCGATCGACGTCGTCAACGACATCGACTACGGCCTCACCTCGGGGCTGCACTCGCTCGACGAGGACGAGATCCAGACGTGGCTGGCCGCGATCCAGGCCGGCAACGTGTACGTGAACCGCGGCACCACGGGCGCGATCGTGCAGCGTCAGCCGTTCGGCGGCTGGAAGAAGGCCGCCGTCGGCGCCGGATCCAAGGCCGGCGGCCCGAACTACCTCGTGGGCCTCTCGGAGTGGACCGACGCCCCCGTCACGTCGACGCGGGAGCTCGACGCCCTCGCGACCGGCGCCGTGGGCGCGCTCGCCGCCGCCGGCGACGCGGACGCCGACATCGCGTGGCTGCGCGGAGCGCTGGCCACCGACATCGACGCCTGGGCCGACGAGTTCGGCGTGGTGCGCGACGCGACCGGTCTCGTGACCGAGCAGAACGCGCTGCGTTACCAGGCCGTGCCGGTGACGGTGCGCTTCGAGGGCGACCGCGTCGCCGAGCTGATCCGCGTGGTCGCGGCCGGCCGTCGGGCCCGCGCCCGGGTCACGGTCAGCACCGCGACGGCGCTCCCGGCCGCGGTCGCGTCCTGGCTCGGCACGCAGGACGTCACGGTCGCGACCGAGGACGCCGCCGCCTGGGCCGCGCACGCGCAGCGTCTCGCGGCGCGCGACGGACGGGTCCGCCTCGTCGGCGCCGCCGCGGCCGACACCGCCGCCGCCGTGAACGGTTCGCCGAGCCTCGCGCTGTATGCGAACCCGGTCGTCGCCGCCGGTCGCGTGGAGATCCTGACGTTCCTGCGCGAGCAGGCGGTCTCGGTCACCGCGCACCGCTTCGGCACGCCGCACCGCTACGAGATCCCGCTGCTCGACCCGATCGCCTGATCGGATCCGGGGCGCAGGCCCCGCCTCGACCCGAACCCGCCGTCCCGCTCCCATCGGACGGCGGGTTCGTCCTTGTCCCCCTCCGGGGTCGTTGAGCGAACACGGCCGCAGGTCCCCTCCCGGGGTCGTTGAGCGAACACGGCCGCAGGCCGAGTGAGACGAAACGCGGCGCTCTCGCCAACTGCGGCGTTTCGTCTCGGTCGCCTGCGGCGTCCTCGCTCAACGACCCCGATGCGGGCCTGTGGCGTCCTCGATCAACGACCGGGGCGCGCTCAGGCCAGGGGCAGCGCTCCGTCGTAGGCCGTCGCCGAGAGCGCGGGTTCCGCAGGACCGGCCCCGAAGACGCGCGAGAGCCCCGGATCCGTGCGCCACTGCGGCCAGCCGGGATCGCCGTCCTCGACGAATCGGACCGCCGTGGTGTGCATCTCCGTCGCGAGGTGCTGCGGCGGGGTCGGGCCGGCCAGGCCCTCCACGAACGGATCGTCGAGCACGTCGAACCAGAACGGCACGTCGAGGCAGTGGCAGGACCAGCCCTTGGCGGGCGAGACCCAGGCGAACCGGTAGGCCCAAGTGGGAGCATCGCCCCGCGCCTGCGCGGCCCGCACGACCAGCGAGCGGAACACCCGGTCCGTCACGAAGCGTCCGAGCAGCGCCGGGGTGCCGAGGCGGCGCTGCGGCCCGTTCGCGGCGAGGTAGGCCCGGCGCACGGCGCGGCCGCGGCACAGGAGGGCGAGCGCGAGCGAGGCCGGGACGAACCGCAGCACCCTCGGGGCCTGGTCCATCGTCATCGTGAACTCGTCGTCGGTCGCGCCGAGCAGGAGCGGCTTGTCGGCGCCGATCCCCGCCTGCAGTGCCTCGACGGCCGGACGGGGAACGACCTCGCCGTCGATCACGGGACCCCAGGGCAGTCCCTCGGCGAGCGGGGCCAGCAGCGCTTTCAGGCGGGTCGCGCCGAGCAGGGCGGCCTTCGGCTGGGCGCGCTGCAGGGTGCGCTCCGGCACCGTGCGGAAGCCGGCGGCGTCGGGGGCGCAGCCGAGCAGCACGCCCAGTGCCCTCGTGCGCCGCGATGCGAGCTCCGGGTCGATGTCGGCGAGCGCGGGGGAGAACGCCATCGCCGCGTGGAACAGGTGCTGCGCGCGCTCGAGGCCGAGCAGCGTCAGCACCGCGCCCGCCCCGGCGGACTGTCCTGCGATCGTCACGCGAGACGGATCCCCGCCGAATGCGGCGATGTTGCGCTGCACCCACTCCAGCCCGGCGATCCAGTCCAGCACCCCGCGGTTGGCGGGAGCGCCGGGCATCAGGCCGAAGCCGTCGAAGCCGAGCCGGTACGACAGGGTCACGGT
>JAITLM010000060.1 GCA_031277885.1 Microbacterium sp. | reverse complement strand
GTCGAGCTCGGCGAGACGCTCCGGCTCGATCGAGCCGAGTCGTGCGGCGCCGTCGGACAGGGTGATCCCGCGCGCGAGGAAGACGAGGGAGTGCGTCGAGACGCCGGGCACGATCTCGTCCAGCACGGCCCTCGCCTGGGGGTCGTCGAGGATCTCGCCGAGGGTGCTGTCCAGTGTGAACCGCGGCTGCTCGTCCATGGATCCTCCTGCCGGAGCGTTCGTGCGATCGGGGGCGGCGCCGCAGCGGCGTCCCTCAGGACAAGGATCCCCGCGCCGTGCGCCCACGGCAACCCTGTGGCGACTCGGGCGGCGAGCGGCGTCGCTCAGAATCCGGCGCGCGCAGCCCACCACAGCAGCAGCGCGCCGCCGAGCGCCACGACCCAGCTGACCAGGCTGCCGACGAGGAAGTACTCCGCGCGGCCGCCGTTGACGCCGTCCCGGGAGATCTCCGGGAACCGCACGATCCCCTTCGCCGCGAGCATCGCCGCGAGCAGCGGATAGGCCGCGAACAGTGTGAGGAGGAGCACGAGCACGCGTTCGAGCGGGCCGATCAGGCGTCCGCCGCGGAAGCCGTGATCCGCCGCGGGCATCGGCGGAGTGGGTTCGGGTGCGGTGGGGGTTCCGGGGTCGACCGCACCCGGCGGCACGGGCGCGAGCCCCGTCACCACAGACCCACCGACGCCCGCACCGGCACCGGCGGCTTCGCGCTCCGGCGCCACGTCCTCGGGGATCTCCGCCCGCTCGCCCAGCAGCGCCGCGCGAACGATCACGTTGCCGGTCTCGAGCAGCACGGCGAAGACGCCGAGGCCGAGCACGAGCAGGTCGAACCCGATCGGCCCGAACGGCGTCGCCAGCCAGCGCCCGGCGAAGAGCCCCGTCATCACGCGGGCCGGCATCAGGGCGACGAGCGCCACCACGAGGACGGCCAGCAGCACCGCCGGCCAGAACGACAGCCGTGGCCGTCCGTCGAGCGGGAGCAGCCATACCCACAGCGCGGCGACCACGAGCCCGGCGACGGCGTGGAGATAGGCGCCGCCCAGGGCCGCGAGCACCAGGACGACAACGCCGGCGACCGCGATCCCGGCCCACAGCGCGCGACCGCGCAGGAAGCGGCGCAGCACGTCGGCGAGCCCGACCGAGAGCAGGATGAGCCCGGCGAGGATCATGACCGCACCGCCTTCCGCTCGTCGCCCGCCACGACCGGGCGCTGCGCCGCGCGAGGCGCGGACGTCGGCACGGGGGCGAGAGGGATCGTGGGCATGTACCCATCCTCCCGCGGACCACCGACATTCCGGGAGGCCCCTGCGGCGCGCCCGACCCCGGGGCGACCGAGGGCGAGGAAGGGGCGAGCGCGACTCGCATCGCGGCCGTCACGACGCGGAGCGGGGCGGACGCGAACGCCCGCCCCGCTCCGTGACGGATCCGCTCACGCCGAGAAGTCCTCCGGGACCTCGAGCGGACGCCGGGAGAAGTAGGCGTCCTTCGCCTTGCGGTAGAAGAGTGCGAGCGGCACCACCCCGATCGCGATCAGGCCGAGACCGAGGATGTTCACGACGGGCTCGTTGTTCGGGATGGACGTGAAGAAGATGTACATCATGAACAGCGCTCCGACCAGGGGCCAGATGCCGATCAGGATCGTGTTCTTCACGGATTTGAAGATCACCTTCCGGAAGCCGATCACCACGGCGAGACCGGCGAGCGAGTAGTAGAACGCGATCTGCAGGCCGATCGACGACACCGCCCAGCCGAGGATCTGGCCCACGCTGTCGCCGAACACGTTCGCCAGCACGAACAGCAGCAGGGAGACGACGACCACGACGAGGGTCGCGAAGACCGGCGTCTTCCACCTGCGGTTGATCCGGCCGAAGGCGAACGGGATCGTGCGGTCGCGCCCCATCGCGAACAGCGTCCGGCTCACCTGCACGAGCGTGGTCTCGAGCGTCGCGATCGTGGAGAGCGCCACCGCGATGATGAGGATCTTGCCGCCGATGCCGGGCATGATCGCATCGCCCAGCACGCTCAGCACGTTGCCGCTGTTGGCCTCGATGGTCTTCCCCGGGAGCATCACGAGGGTCGTGGTCGTGTAGATCTCGAACAGGATGAAGACGATCACGATGCCCAGGATCCCGGCCAGGCCCGTGGTCTTGTGCGCGTTCTTGGTCTCCTCGCCGAGATTCGCGGTGACGTCCCAGCCCCAGTAGTAGAAGGCCGCGATCAGCGCGGCGGAGACGAAGACGCCGGCGGTCGTCAGATGCCCGAAGCCGAACCAGTCCCACGAGAACGTCTCGCCGTGGTGATACGTCGAGATCGCACGCGGGATCGCGATGGCGGCGAACACCACCAGGATCCCGACCTCGACCACCGACATGATCCACTGCGCGCGCTCCGTCGTATGCACGCCGAAGACCACGGCCGCCGCCATCACGAGGAACCAGACGGATCCGACCAGCGTCACGAGCAGCGTGTTGTTCGCCTGGTCGGGGGCGAACAGGGCGACGGTCATCTGTCCGGCGGGCAGGGCTCCCGCGACCATGAACACCGTCGCCGAGATCACCAGCGCCCACCCGGCGAAGAAGCCGAGGATCGGGTGCAGGCCGCGGGCGACCCAGGAGAAGGACGCGCCGGCATGGCTGTCCACCCTCGCGAGGTGGCTGAATGCGAATGCGATGCCGAGCATCGGGATGCCGCACCACAGGAGGGCGGCGGGGGCGCCGACGCCGGCGGCGCCGATCAGGAGAGCGGTGCTCGCGGCGATCGAGTACGCGGGTGCGCTGCCCGCGACGGCCATCAGCGTCGAGCCCGCTTTGGAGACGCCACCGGCCTGGAGCGCATGCTCCTGATAGTCGATCGCGCGTTGCAGAGACGTGTCCGTCTCGAGCGGATTCTGAGTCACTCTGTTCCCCTGTCTCATCGTCGGGTGTGGGGGATGACAGAGGGACGCTAGCACCGCGGATCCCCCCGCCACCAGAGCCGGATCCGATGATTTCGCCGACGGTTTCCGCAGCGGGGCGAAGGGGCGCGAAATGACGCGGATTCCCGCGGAAACTGACATCTAACGCATAGGTTTCCGTTGCGGAATCGACGCCGCTGATACGGGATGCGAAGGGGCGGTCACCATTCCCCGGTCGGACCCGGGTCCGACCGGGGCGACAGGCTCTCCGGCTAGCGCACGTCGAGCGCGAGGCGCGCCCCGAACAGCATCAGCACGCCCCCGGTGATCCGGTCCATCCAGCGGATCACGCGGGCGGAACGGAGTTTCGGCGCGAGCCGGTTCGCACCCAGGATCAGCGCGCCGAGCCAGACCGTGCCGAGCACGCAGTGCACGGCCGCGAGCAGCAGCCCGACGAGGAGCGGGGACTGGCCGGCCGGGACGAACTGCGGGATCGTCGCCATGTAGAAGACGCCGACCTTCGGATTCGTGACATTCGTGACGAGGCCGAGCAGGAAGCCGCTGCGCGCACCGCGGCGGGAGGGGGCGACGGCCTCGACGGTCGGATCCCACCCGCGGCGGAAGGTCTTCGCGATCATCGTCGCGCCGAGATACACGAGATAGGCGGCGCCCGCATAGGAGAGCACGCGGTAGCCCACCTCGCTCGCGGCCAGGAGGGCCGCCGCGCCCGTGGCCGCTGCGGCGCCCCAGACGAGCGTTCCGACCTGGATCCCGAGCAGCGCGGCGAAGCCGTAGCCCCGCCCCCGGGTGATGGTGCCGCGGATCACGAGCGCCGTATCGAGGCCCGGGATGATCGTGAGCAGGCCGACGACGAGCGCGAACGAGAACAGAGCCTGGGCGAGCGTCATAGGACGAAGGTAGCGCCCGCGACCGACGGTGCGGGCCGCCGCATTCCCGCCCGTGCAGGCACCCTCGCGCCGGGACGGGTGGGGGAATAGGCTGGTTCCACGTCACGCAAATGCTGTTGCGCATGGCGCAACGAAATCGAGGAGTCGTCGTGCTGAACCTTCTGCCCCAGCCGTCCCGCGTCGAGACCGGATCCGGCGCGTTCCTACTCTCCGCGGCCGTCCGGATCCGCGTCGCCGAGCCCCTGCGCGCGGCGGCGGAGCGGCTGCAGGAGGCGCTGCGGGCGGGGCTCGGCCTGTCGCTCGCACAGGATGCGTCCGCCGATGACGAGGGCG
Source organism: Microbacterium sp. (assembly GCA_031277885.1). Classification (GTDB taxonomy): domain Bacteria; phylum Actinomycetota; class Actinomycetes; order Actinomycetales; family Microbacteriaceae; genus Microbacterium. The sequence goes on along the minus strand of JAITLM010000060.1, from coordinate 27,539 downwards.
CCGCCATCGCCTTCGCCGCCGACCCGCTCCTCGCGGAGGAGGCCTACACGCTCGCGGTGGACGAGGGCGGCATCCGGATCACGGCCGCCGACGTCCGAGGTGCCCACTCCGCGGTGCAGACGCTCCTGCAGCTGCTGCCTCCTCGCGCCTACCGGCGAGCGCCGATCGCCCCCGAGGCGGCGGCGAACGTGCCCGCGGTGCGCATCGAGGACGCCCCGCGATACCGCTGGCGCGGCCTCATGCTCGACGTCGCGCGGCACTTCGCGCCGACGGCCGAGGTGCTGCGCGTCATCGACCAGCTCGCGATGCACCGGCTCAACGTGCTGCACCTGCACCTCACCGACGACCAGGGCTGGCGCGCCCAGATCCGCAGGTACCCGCTGCTGACGGAGGTCGGCGGGTGGCGTCCGTCCTCGCAGCGCGGGTCCGGGCCCGGATCCGCCCAGGACGGCAGACCGCACGGAGGCTTCTACACCCAGGACGACCTGCGCGAGATCGTCGCCTACGCCGCCGCGCGCGGGATCACCGTGGTGCCGGAAATCGAGCTTCCGGGGCATGTGCAGGCGGCGATCGCGGCCTATCCGCAGCTGGGCCTGGTCGCGGAGCCGCTCGATCCGTGGACCGGATGGGGCATCAACCCGCACGCGCTCAACGTCGAGGAGTCGACGGTCGCCTTCTTCTGCGACGTGCTCGACGAGATCATCGAGATCTTCCCCTCCGAGGTCATCGGCATCGGAGGGGACGAGTGCCGCAAGGACGAGTGGCGCGCCGACGCCCGCACGCAGGAGCTCATGAGCGAACGCGGTCTCGCCACGGAGGACGAGCTGCAGAGCTGGTTCATCGCCCGCATCGACGAGCACGTCCGCTCGCGGGGCCGCCGCCTGTACGGCTGGGACGAGATCCTCGAGGGCGGCAGGGTCACCGGCGCGACGGTCGCCTCCTGGCGCGGCACGGCGGGCGCGGTGATCGCGGCGCGGCGCGGATCGGATGTCGTGATGTGCCCGGAGGACACCGTGTACCTCGACTACCGGCAGTCCGACTCCCCCGACGAGCCCGTCCCGACCGGACTCGTGACGACGGTCGCGCATGTGCGGGCCTTCGATCCGATCCCCGAGGCGCTCGAGACCGCGCATCACGGGCGCATCCTGGGCGGGCAGGCGAACCTGTGGGCCGAGCACGTCGACTCCGCCCGCCGGCGCGACTACCAGCTCTTCCCCCGGCTGTGCGGTCTCGCGGAGGCGCTGTGGAGCGGGCAGGATCTGGATGCGGTCGACTCGTTCGCCGATCGGCTCGAAGGGCATCTCGCCCGTCTGGACGCGGCCGGGATCGAGTACCGCCCGGAGGACGGCCCCCGCCCGTGGCAGCGGATCCCCGGCGTGCCGGGCAAGACCTTCGACCGTGCGGAGCGCGCCGCCGAGATCGCCCGGCTCACCGCGAACCTGGCGTAGGCACGGCCTCCGCGGACGGAGGCGCCGCCACCGCGCGTCGGCTGCGCGCCGCCGCCGCGCGTCAGCCGCGGGCGGCGGCGAGGAAGGCCCGAGCCTTCGCCGTGACCGCGTCCCAGTCGCCCGCGGCGACGTCGGCGGCCGAGACGACGCTCGATCCGGCCGTCACCGCGATCGCGCCCGCGCGCAGGTAGTCCGCCGCATTGCCCTCGTGCAGTCCGCCCGAGGCGACCAGGGGCAGCTGCGGGAACGGTCCGGCAAGGTGCCGGAAGTACCCGGCGCCCACGGTCTCGGCGGGGAAGATCTTCACGGCGGCGACCCCGAGCCGGGAGGCGGTGAGAGCCTCGGTCGGCGTGAACGCGCCCATGATCACGGGCACGTCGTGCGCCGCCGCGACCTCGGCCACCTCGGCGATCACGGCCGGCGTCACCAGGAACGCGGCCCCGGCGGAGATCGCGTCCCGCGCCTCGGCCGCGGTCGTGACGGTGCCCGCGCCGACGCGCACTCCGGGGGCGTCCGCGCTCGCGGCGATGAGCTCGGTGACCCCTGGGGTCGTGAACGCGAACTCAACGACGTGGATCCCGCCCGCGGCGAGCGCCGCGAGCAGCGGCCGCGGATCCGGGATGCGCGCGAGTCGCGGCAGCGCGAGCGCCGCGTCCCGGCGCAGCAGTGCCATCACGTCGTCGGTCGCAGTGGTGTCGTTGTCGATCTCGGCGCTCATCGCGTCCCCTCCTTCGTCGCGCGCAGGCTCCGGCCCGACACGCTCTCCGTGCGTTCGCCGTCCCGGATCGCGAGACGGCCGTTGACCCACACGCCGGCCATGCCCTCCGCCGTCCGGCGCGGCTGCTCGAACGTCGCGCGGTCCTGGATGCGCTCGGGATCGAAGAGCACCAGATCCGCCGCGAACCCCTCGCGCACGAGGCCGCGATCGGCCAGGCGCAGCCGCCGGGCCGGGGTGGCGCTGAGGTGGCGGACCGCCTCCTCGAGCGTCAGCACGCCGAGCTCGCGCACGTAGCGCGCGAGGTAGCGAGGGAAGGTGCCCCAGGAGCGCGGATGCGGGCGGTCGCCAACGAGGATCCCGTCGCTGCCGCCGGTGTGCCGCGGGTGGCGCATGATGGCCTGCACGTTGTCCTCGTGCCCGATGTGCATGAGCACGCCGGTCGCGAACTCGTCGGCGAGGAGGATGCGGATGACGGCGTCCACCGGCTCCTCCCCTGTCGACGCGGCGATCTCGGCGATCGTGAGACCCACGAGCCCCGCGAGCTCCGGCCGCCCGACGCCGGAGATCTGGATCAGCGTCCAGTCCGCGCGCTCGCCGTGGAAGCCGTCGCAGCCGTCCACGTCGAGGGCCTGCACCAGAGCGTCGCGGTCGGCGCCCGCCGCGAGGCGGTCCCGCAGGGCGTCGAGCCCGCCGGCGGCGATCCAGCTGGGCAGGAGGGCCACGAGCGTGGTCGCGCCCGGCAGGTACGGATAGCTGTCCATGGTGATGTCGACGCCGTCGGCGAGCGCCTGGTCGATGAGCTCGAGGAACCGCGGGGCGGCGCCCGCGTTCGGCGCGAAGTTGAGCGTCGCGTGCGCGAGGTGCAGCGCGCAGCCGGTCTCCCGGGCGATGCCGATGACCTCCGCGTAGGCGTCGATCGCCCCCGCGCCGTAGGACCGGGTGTGCGGGGCGTAGAACCCGCCGTGCTCCGCCACCACCTCGCAGAGCGCCGTGAGCTCCGCGGTGTCGGCGTACATCCCCGGCACATAGGTGAGGCCGCTGGAGAGCCCGACCGCCCCGGCCGAGAGCGAATCGGCGAGGATCGCGCGCATGTCGGCGATCTCGGATCCCGTCGCCGCGCGGCTGCCGGATCCGACGGTCAGCAGCCGCAGGTTGCCCTGCGGCACGAGGACTGCGGTGTTGGTCGCCGTGCCCTGCGCGAGCCGGTCGAGGTAGCCCGCCATGTCGCGCCAGTCGATCGCGAGCTCCGCGTGCCCGTTCCAGCCGGCGATCTGGCGGCGCACGCCGTCGAGGATCGCGTCGTCGACGGGCGCGTAGCCGATGCCGTCCTGGCCGATGACCTCGGTCGTGATCCCCTGTCCGACCTTCGCGAGGTGCGAGGGGTCGGCGAGTACCGCGAGGTCGGAGTGCGCATGCATGTCGATGAAGCCGGGGGCGAGCACGAGCCCGTCGGCGTCCCAGACGTCGGGGCCCTCATCCGCGGTCAGGGCACCCGCCGGGGCGATCGCGCGGATGCGGTCGCCGTGCAGCAGGACGTCGGCGGTGCGGCGGGGGGATCCGGTCCCGTCGACGACGGTCGCGCGGCGGAGGAGGGTCGATGCGGAGGCGTCGGCGGCCATGCTCAGAACACGGTCTCCACGGCGTCGACGACGAGGGGATCCGGCGCATCGGCGTCGGCCACGACGGGGATCAGGCGCCACTTGTCGAGCGCCGTGCAGGGGTGCGAGAGGCCGAGCCGCACGACGTCGCCCACCTGCAGCCGTGCGGCGGCGCCGGAGGCGACGGCCTCGTCGCCGAGTCGGAGGAACAGGTGCTGGTCGTTGAGCGCGGACACCTGGCTGCCCGCGAGCGCGCCGTCGTCCTCGGGACGTCCGGCGAGGCGCTGGGCGACCGGGAGGCCCTCGTCGAACGAGGCGTCGCGGCGACCGCAGTCCAGCAGCGCGAGGCCCGGCTCGGGCCGCGACAGCACCCGCGCCCACACGTGCATCGCCGACCGGAACGGCACGTCGTCGATCGTGCGGCCCATCGGGCTGATCCCCGCATAGAAGCCGTCGTCATGGATCTGGAACGCGCCGGAGCGCACCACCACATCCGCGTCGGGGCACAGCGGGGGCAGCACGGCGCCGACGCGGTCGAAGTAGGCGCTCCCTCCCGCGGTGACCACGGGGCGCACGCCCTCCGGATACAGTCCGGCATCGGCCAGTTCGCGGTGGAGGTCGGCGAGGTCGGCGAGATACGCGTCGACCCGGGCGATCGCGGCGTCTCCGGCATCGTGCGCGAGGGCGCCCTCGTAGCCGCCGACGCCGGCCAGCTCGAGGACGGGCGAGGCCGCGATGGCCTCGGCGATCGCGCGCGCCGTGACGCGATCGCGGGCGCCCGTGCGCCCGCCGGCGCCGCCGAGTTCCACGAGCACGCGGAGCGGCCGCGGCGCTCTCCCGCCCAGGGCCGCCTCCATCGCGCGGACGACGTCGACGCCGTCCGCCCAGCTCAGGAGCTCGACGTCCGAGTGCGCGGCCAGCTCGTCCGCGATCCAGCGCAGGCCGATCGGATCCACGACCTCGTTCGCGATGAGGATGCGGCGCACGCCGTGGGCGCGGGCGACCTGCGCCTGCCACGGCGTGGCGAGGGTGAGGCCCCACGCGCCGGCGCCCCGCGGCCGGTCGTCGAGCAGCTGCCGCCAGAGGGCGGGGGCCATCGTCGTCTTGCCGTGCGGCGCCAGCAGCACGCCGGCCTCCTGCGCCCAGTCGGCCATGCGCGCGACGTTGTGCGCCATCGCCCCCGCGTCCAGCGTGAGCAGCGGCGTGGCGAAGTCGGAGCGCGCGGGCCGCGTCGCCAGGAACTGGTCCCTCGTGCGGCCGTGCGCGGACGGCGGGAAGGACTTGTCCTGCACGGACAGCGGGCGGGCACCACTCGAAGACGTCTCCACCCCTCCATGATGCCGTCGTGTTGCGTTCGATGCAATTGGCGTTGCATCGGATTGCGCCGGCGGATATTCTCGATCCATGCCCGCGTCCGACGTCTCAGCCGCGACCCCGGAGGAGTTCTGATGAACCAGACCGTGACCCGCGCGCTGGACCTGCTCATCGCACTGGAGGACGGGGCGCGCACCCTCGACGAGTGCGCCGAACGGCTCGGCGTGCACAAGTCGACCGTGCTGCGCCTGCTGCAGACGCTCGAGGCGCAGCGCTTCGTGACGCACGACGCACAGCACCGCTACCGGCTCGGGAGCCGGCTGTTCGACCTCGCCGGCGCCGCGCTCGCCCAGCGCGACGTGCGCGAGGTGGCCCGCCCGCATCTCGAGCGGCTCAACGATCGCACGGGGCAGACCGTGCACCTGGCGGCCTACGAGTCGGGCGATGTCGTCTACATCGACAAGCTCGAGGCGCGCACGGGCATCCGGATGTACTCGCGCGTGGGCCTGCGCGCCCCACTGCACAGCACGGCGGTGGCGAAGGTCCTGCTCGCCGATCTGCCCGTCTCCGCGCGACGCGCGATCGCGGAGGGCATCGACTACGTGCCGTACACCGAGCGCACGATCGCGAACCCGGCGGACTTCCTCGCCGAGCTCGAGCGCGTGCGCGCCGACGACTTCGCGCGCGACAGCGGCGAGCACGAGAGCTTCATCAACTGCATCGCCGCGCCCATCCGTGACGGCAGCGGCGCCGTGGTCGCCGCGGCGTCCGTGTCGGTGCCGACCATGTCGCTGCCCGCCCACGAGGTCCTGGCGCTGCTGCCGCAGCTCGTCGAGGCGACGCAGGCGGCATCCGCAGACCTGGGCTGGGCACCGCGTCCGGCCGCCGACCGAGAGGAACGACCATGACCGAGCAGACCCCGAAGACCCGCGTGCTCACCACCGACGCCCCCGCGCCCGCGCACGTGTTCTCCCAGGGGGTCCGCAAGGGCCCGATCGTGCAGGTGTCCGGCCAGGGCCCGGTGGATCCGGCGACGAGCGAGTACCTCTTCCCGGGCGATGTCGCCGCGCAGACCATCCGCACCCTCGAGAACGTGCGCGCGATCGTCGAGGCCTCTGGCGCGACCTTCGACGACGTCGTGATGCTGCGCGTGTACCTGACCAAGCGCGAGGACTTCGCGATCATGAACGACGCCTACGGGGAGTTCGTCACGAAGCACACCCCGAGCGGCGTCCTGCCCTCGCGCACCACGGTGTTCACGGGTCTGCCCCGCGAGGAGATGCTCGTCGAGATCGACGCGCTCGCCGTCGTCGGCTGAGCCGCGGGCTCTGACGCCCGCCTCCGGCATCCGGTCCCCCGGGGGTCTTCTCGGGGGACCGGATCCGTCTCACAGCTCGATCTGGGAACCCATCACGATCACGCGGTCGCGCGGCAGGCCGAAGTGGTCGCTGGCGTCCGTCGTGATGTGCGAGGCCGCCAGGAACAGCCGCTTGCGCCAGCGTGCCATGCCGCCTCTGCGCCCCTCGCGCAGCTCGATCTTCGACAGGAAGTACGTGGCGTTGTCCAGGTCGAGCCAGCCCTGCGTCTTGTGCGGGGGGATGCTGCGCAGCGCACGCGGCAGATCCGGCTTCTCGGCATAGCCGAACTTCGCGGAGATGTAGAGGATGCCGTCGGTGGGATCCCCCAGATCGTCGACCGTGCAGCGCTTCGTCTGCGGGACCCTGGGCACGTTCTGGATGTCCACGGACAGGATGATCACCCTGGCGTGACGCACGTGGTTGTGCTCGACGTTGGCGCGCAGCGCGAGCGGCGTCGTGGTGCCGCCGGGGTTGAGGAAGATGGCCGTTCCCGGCACGCGGTCGATGAGCTTCGGGTGCGTGCGCAGCGTGCTCACGAACTCGGCGAGGGATCCCTCCGCCTCGGTGCGGCGCGCCGTGATGAGCGCGCGCCCGCGCTGCCAGGTCGTCATGACGATGAACGCGGCGAGACCGATCGCGAGCGGCAGCCAGGCGCCGTGCACGAACTTGGTGGCGTTGGCCGCGAGGAACAGCAGGTCGACCGTGAGCAGGATCACCGCGCCGATCGCGAGGATCCAGCCCGGGATCTTCCAGCGCCGCCGGGCCAGATAGAAGAACAGCAGCGTCGTGATCGTGATGGTGCCGATGACCGCCATCCCATAGGCGAACGCGAGGGACGCGGAGCTGCGGAAGACGAACACCAGGGTGATGACCGAGACCATGAGCAGCCAGTTGATCCACGGGACGTAGATCTGGCCGTGCGTCTCGGACGAGGTGTGCGTGACGCGCAGCCTCGGCAGGTAGCCCAGCCCCGACGCCTGGGCCGCCACCGAGAAGGCGCCGGAGATCACGGACTGCGAGGCGATCACGGTGGCCGCCGTCGCGAGGATCACGAGCGCGATCCTGCCCCATTCCGGCGCGAGCAGGAAGAACGGCGCCGACATGTTCGCCTTGTCCTCCAGCAGCAGCGCCCCTTGGCCGAGGTAGGTGAGCGCCAGCGCGGGGAACACCAGGAACAGCCACGCGATCGAGATCGGCTTGCGACCGAAGTGCCCCATGTCGGCGTAGAGCGCCTCAGCGCCGGTGACCGAGAGGACGACCGCCGCGAGCGCGAAGAACGCGATGTTGAAGTGGCCGACCATGAAGCTGATCGCGTAGGTGGGCAGCAGGGCGAGCAGGATCTGCGGGTCGTGCAGGATGCCGCCGAGGCCCAGCACCCCCACGACCACGAACCAGATCGCCATGATCGGCCCGAACAGCCGGCCGACGACGGAACTGCCGAGCTTCTGGATCAGGAAGAGGATCAGCAGGATCGTCGCGGTGATGGGGACGATCCACTCGTCCAGACCCGGATTGATGGTCTTCAACCCCTCGACCGCGGAGAGCACCGAGATGGCGGGGGTGATCATGCTGTCGCCGAGGAACAGCGCGGCCCCCAGCACGGCGAGTCCGGACAGGACGGCCACGGTGCGCGTGCGCCCCTTCGGCGCCCAGCGGCGCAGCAGGGTCAGCAGCGCCATGATGCCGCCCTCGCCGTCGTTGTCCATCCGCATCGCGAGCAGCACGTAGGTGATCGTGACGATGAGGATGACCGACCACACGATGAGCGAGACGACCCCGTACAGGTTGTCCGTCGTGAGCGGGATCGGGTGCGGATCGTCCGGATTGAAGACGGTCTGCAAAAAAAAAACCGAGGGCGCCCACGATGAGCGCGAGCCGGAGGGGGCTCCTCGCGGGTGCTGCGCTCTTCGCGCCGATGACGGACTGACTGCTCACAGGACGAAGCCTAGGGCCGGATTCCCGCGCCACCGGGCGCCCCTCACGGAATCCTCACACCGCGTGCCGCAGCGACCCTCACGGGATCCTCACGGGCGCCGGAGCGGGGAGCCGCATGCCGGAGCGGCGAGCCGCATGCCGGTGCGGACGACGGAGCGCCGGCCCCGATGCGGACATCGGGACCGGCGCTCCGGGCATCGCTGCCGGCTCGATCAGCCCAGAGGATCGGCCGTCGTGTCGCCCTGAAGGCGCCGGCGCCGGCGGGACATCACCAGGAATGCGGTCGCGAGCAGCACGAGCGCCCCGCCGATGATGCCGGTCGTCAGCAGCGCGTCGCCGTTCAGACCGGTGGCGGCCAGGTTGCCCTTGCTGCTCCCGTTGCCGTTGCCGCTCGTGCCGGGGTCGCCGCCCGGAGTGGTCGGCGTCGGGGTCGGGGTCGGGGTCACGGCATCGGCCACGACGAACGTGCTCTCCGAGGCGTCGCTGCTGACGCCGCCGTAGGTCTGCACCGCGGAGATCGTGTGCGATCCCACGGCGACCGTGCTCGGCAGCGCGACCGACCAGGTGCCGTCGTCGCCCACGACCGTCGGCTCCGCAGCCTCGGCCGCGGGGGCCTCGGCCTTGGCGGCAGCGGGGGCAGCGGCCTTGGCCGCGCCCTGCACGCCGTCGAGAGTGACCACGACGTCCGCGCCGGGGACCCCGGTGCCGCTCACCGCGGTCGGCGCCGTGTCGAGCTTCGCCCCGTTCGCCGGCGACGTGATCGCCGGCGCGTCCGGCTTCGCCGGGTTCTCGGAGAGCGGAGCGCGGACGGTGAGGAGCGCCGCCGTGTTGTTCTGCAGCGACTTCTTCACGGTGACCACGGTGCCGTATCCGACGCCCGCGTCCGCGGGGTTGCCGGTGCCGAGCGTGGTGAACCCGAGGTCGTGACCGTACAGATCGGTCGCCGGGGTGCCGTCCGGGTTGACGACGCGGGTGCTGTACGGCGCGCCGTCGACCGAGGGCACGACCACCGAGGCGTCGCGCAGACGGTTGAACAGCTGACCGTCGCGGACCTCAAGGCCGGCCACCCAGCCCTGGTCGTCGGTGAAGGACTTCACCGGCGCCTGGGCCGCGAAGTCGGTGCAGGCCTCGTTGAACTTCGCGTCCACCAGGCAGTCCTTGAACGGCAGGGTGGGCGTGAGACCGAACGCGGCGTTGGACGACTGCGCGCGACTGGAGATGTTCTTCGTCACGGACGGGTCCATCTCGGCCGCCGCTCCTGTGCGACGCAGCGGGTCGAAGTGGCTGTCCACCAGGAGCAGGCCGCCCTTCGCACCGTAGCTCGGCAGATTGGTCAGGTTCGAGGTGACCTGGTTGGAGTCGCCGTAGGCCGTGTCCCGGTACCAGACCAGCGCGCCGGGCGCGTTGTACGGGACCTTCTCGACCTTCCATCCGGCGTCGCTGTACACCGTCGTGTAGCCGTACCTCAGGCCCTCGTCGAAGCCGTCGAAGTTGCGCCACTCGACCAGGTAGTACTGCGCCTTGACCTGTGTGCCGGTGTCGCGCACCCAGCCCGCACCCGTGGTGTCGGTGAACGTGCCCGCGGTCACGGTCCAGCCGTTGTCGCCGGACTCCACGTCATCGGTCCAGACGTCGGCGCCGCCGGCCGTCAGGGCGAAGTCGTCGGAGAACCAGCCGCGATCCTCGTAGGCCGCGTCGGTCGCCTGGCGCAGCCGCACCTGGATGTTCTGGCCGGCGTACGCCGACAGGTCGATGTGATCGTGACGCCAGCCGTCCGTGGATCCGGTCAGACCGTACTTCTTGTTGCCGAAGTCCTTCATCCGCCCGTTCGGGTCGCTGTAGCCGTCGTCCGTCGAGACCAGCGCACCGGACTCGTCATAGACCTTCTGCTCAGTCCAGGTGGATCCGCCGTCGGTCGACACCTCGACGAAGCCGAAGTCCCAGTCCTCCTCGATGACGTAGTTGTTCCACATCGAGAACGTCGCGCCGGCCGGCACGTTGTCGATCGAACGCTTCAGCTGCGCGTCCGCCCAGTCCTGGTCGGCGTTCGAGTACCACATCTCCGATCCGCTGTGCGGCTCGGCGAGAGTGATCCGCTTGTCCGGCAGGTTGATCTTGACACCGTCCTCGGTGCCGTTTGCAGGCCGGGAGGCCTGGCCGACCTTGATGGTCTTGGTGCCGTCGCCCGGGTTGATCTCGAGCGGGTCGACCCACCCGAGCACCCACTTGTCCCAGATGCCCATGTGCGTCGGCATCGACTGGAAGATCGGGCCCGAGTGCGACCCCGAGCTCATCAGATCCCAGAAGTCGATGTCGGAGTTGCCCGCGTTGGACGTGTCGTACAGATCCGGAAGACCCAGGTCATGACCGTACTCGTGCGCGAACACCCCGACGCCGGAGTTCTCCGGCTGGACGATGTAGTTCTGGATCTTGAAGTCCGTGCCGGGGATCGTGGCTCCGCCCGCGACGTCGGACGAGTGCGCCCAGACCGCGTAGGTGCCCTCCTTGCCGCCGCCGCCGGACTTGTCCTCGCCCGCGTGCACGAGCACGACGTGGTCGATGATGCCATCAGGCTCGTGGAGGTTGCCGTCGCCGTCACGGTCGCCCTGGTCCTCGATGTCGTAGTCGGCCCACGGGAAGTCCGGGTTCTGCTGCGCGAGCGCCGCCACCGCGTCGATCGGCAGCTGGCCGGGACCGAGCGGGTTGTCGGGGTGGCCCTGCATGTCCTGCATGGGTCCCGCCTCGTATTTGTTCGTCGCGGGGTTGAGGTGGCAGACCGTGGCGCCGTAGTACCCCTCGGAGTGCGGGACCTTGACCCAGGCGGTGGCCTCGCCGGAGAGCGAGTAGGCGCCGCGCGACATCTCCTCGTACATCTTCTTCATGGTGTGACCGGAGATGTCGAAGCCGGGCTGGCCATCCAGCCCCGTCAGGTCCGTGCGTACCCGCTCGGTGATGCCCTCGTCGGAGAAGAGCATCCTGTTGTAGAAGTCGCTCGAGAAGTCCGGGACCCACATGGTGTTGTTGTCCTTGTGGGCCGCGCCCGCGGGATCCGGGATGTTGTTGTGCAGCGTCGGTCCCTGCACGTCGCCCGGCTTGCAGTCCGTCGCCCCGAATGCGGTCGGCACCTGCAGGCCCGAGAAGTCCTCGGTGCCGTCGAACTCGACGAGGATGGTCAGGAGCTTCGCCTTCTGGGTGCTGTCGGCGTGCTTGAGGTTCTTGGGGCTCTCGCCGGTCTGCACCGCCTGGGCCTCGGTCTTGGCCAGCTGCTCGGCTGCGACAGGGTTGCCCTGTGCGTGCTTCTGGTCGTTCTCCTTGGCGCGCTCGAACGCGGCGTCGCTGATCGCCTTCCGCGCGCTGGCGCCACCGCCCAGATCGGCGACCGCCTGGTCGTCGGACGCGTCGGTGAAAGCCTCCGCCCGAGGAGCCACGTAGTTGATGTAGTGATCGCTGGCACCGCTCTTGCCCGCGGTGCCGCCCGAGGCGGTTCCGGGACTCGTGCCGGCCACCTGGGCGCTCGGTGGCGCCGCACTCGGGGGCGCGGCACTCGCCGGCGCGGCCCCGAACGCCGCCACCCCTGCGGCGGCGAGCATGAACGCCGAAGTCGTCGCCGCTGCACGTCGTCGTGCGCGGGCGGTCTTCTCTGACATCGATTCTCCCTCCAGGCGTCGCCACGACGGTTTCCGTGGCGACGCGTCCGTCGTGCGCCGATCTGGCACACACAAGATTCAGGATTACCGTGAAACCCCTATGCAAGGGAAGAGAATCAGCTGACAAAGAACGAACTTCCTGCGCGCGCCCCCTTGCGTCCACGCCCCCTCGCAGCTCCCGCGCCCCCTCGCGCGGACGCACGCGCGAGGGGGCGCCGACGCCACGAGGGGGCCTCGACACCGCGAAGGGGCGCCGCCCGGATCTCCCGAGCGGCGCCCCTTCTGAGCGTGCGGCGTGCGCCGAGGGCGTCAGCCCTCGTTGCAGACTTCCTGCAGCTTCTTGCCCTGCTCGGTGAGCTTGGCGCTGGCGGCCTGCGCCTTGGTCGAGACCTCCTGGATCTTGTCCTGCGCCTGCTTGACCTTGTCCATCGACGCCGGGTCGGTCGCATCGATGTTCTTCAGATCGGGGATCTCAAGACCCTCGTAGACTTTGATGAAGCCTTCGAACTCGCTCGCGAAAGCGGTGAGCGGCGCCTTGACGGTCTCGTTGGTGACCTTCTTGCCGGCCTCGTCGAGACCCTTCTGCACGGGGGCGAAGATCCCGGCGAAGTCGACCTTCTCGCCCTGGGTGGCCTTCTGCACGGCCGCGTTGAGGTCGCTCGAGACGCTCGAGGTGGCCTTGGTCATCTCCGCGTTCGCGATCTTGCACGCGTCGGCCACGCTCTGGCCGCCCGAGCAGGCGGTCATCGTGGCGGTGAGGGCGATCGCTGCGGCGAGGCCGCCGATCCGGGTCAGGGTTGCCTTGTTCATGGTGAGCTCTCCGGTCTCTGCATGGATGTGGCTGCCGGTCCGTGAGGGCGCGACAGCCATGGTCGCCTTCCACACTATTCCGAGCTGACGCATAGGTTCGGACCGGGCCGCCGGATCCGGCGCGATCGTGACCGCACCGAGATGCCGCCGCCCGCCATTCGACGCCCCCTCGCAGCACCCGCGCCCCCTCGCACGGACGTACGCACAAGGGGGCGTGGACAGTACGAGGGGGCGCCGACAGGAAGTGGTGCCGACAGGAGGGCGCGCCGACGCCGCAGCCGGATCAGAGGGACGCGAGAAGCAGATCCGCCTGCGCGACCCCCGAACTGTACGACTCCGACACGGTGCTCGTGCGCATGCCCGCCCAGAACAGGACGCCGCTCACCGTCGCCGACATCTGGTTCGCGTTGCCGCCGCTCCCGTAGGGGCCCCACGAGTACGGCTCGTTGGCCCAGTCCGTCAGCACGGCCTTGTGGTACTGCAGCCCCTGGTCGCCGGCGGACTTGCGGACCACGTCGAGCACAGCCTGGTACTTCTGCGCGAGGGGCAGAGCGTGGAGCTCCTTCGCCGCGGCGCCGGTCTCCCAGCCGACGATGACCTGGCCCTGGTAGCCGGGATAGGCGATCGAGGCGTTCCACAGGGTGGTGGGGAAGCCGTCCATGGTCTCGGCGTAGCCCCAGTCGTCGGAGCCGCGGGGCGTGAACACCTTGCCGGTGAACTCGAGCACGCACTTGAAGATGTCCTCGTACCGGAACGCGTCGAAGGCCGCCCACTTGGGCACCGGCAGGCCGGGCGTGAACGCGATGCTGCGGCGCTGCATGACGCCGGCGGGCACCGCGAAGATCACCCTGCGGCCGAACATCGCTCCCTTCGAGGTGCACAGCTCGACGCCGTTGGACGTGTAGGCGACCTCCTGCACGACGGTCTGCAGCAGCACCGGCACCGTGCCCGCGATGACGTGCAGCAGCTGGTCGTAGCCGCCGATGATCTTGTAGTCGCCGTCGTCGTACCGCGAGTCGTTCGGATCCAGGATCTCCGGCGCCGGGGCCTGCTCGGGATGCAGCGTGTACCGGATGCAGTCGCGCAGGGGGCCGGCGACCTCCGACGCCGCCGTGTTGTACAGCGGCTCGCTGTCGTCGGTCAGGCGATAGTTGAGGCCGCTCGGCGTGTTCGCCGCCGTCACTCCGATGCGCGCCAGGTACGCGTCCGCCATCTCGCCCGTTCGCACGGTCGGCAGCGGCTTCTTCTGCCCCACCGGGTCGTACGGCACGAGCGCGGCCGGGATGCCGAGCGGGAACAGCCACGACGTCGGCGAGTCCCACTGATGCCACTGCGACGTCGGCGACGACGCCGGCGCGTTGCCGAGGCGGATGTGGTTGTTGCGGAACATCCGCATGTCGAATCCCGCCTGCTGGATCCAGGGATAGGTCGACGCGTAGGGGCCGCCGTGCACGAGCTCGCAGCCGCGCTCGATGGGGATGCCCATCGACGTGCGGTCCGTGAACATGCGACCGCCGATCCGGTCCCTGGCCTCGACGATCGCGACCCGCAGCGCCGGGTTCCGGTCGACGAGCCGGCGCGCGGCACCGATCCCCGCGGCTCCCGCTCCGACGACGATCACGTCCCAGGCGTTGTCTCCGCCCGCCGCATGTGCGAGCGACGGGCTCGCGGCAGCGCCGGCATCGGCGATTCCCGCGGTGGCGATCCCCGCCGCGGCCGCGAGGCCGCCCAGCAGGATTCCGCGACGACTGATGTTCTCCATGGTGCAACTCCTTCGTTGTTGGATCGGATCTTCGTTGTCGGATCGGGGAAGGGCGCTCCGGGCGGCGGTGACGCACCGGGGGCGCGACGACCACCGGTCTCGCATCATCGCGAGACCGCGCCACCGTTCGTTGTCGACGCCCCCTCGGAGCACCCGCGCCCCCTCGCACGGACGCCCGCACGTGGGGGCCTCGACACCACGAGGGGGCGTCGACGTTAGGGCGCGGGGATCCTGGAGGCGCCTAGTCGGCGCTGGAGACCTCGGGGACTCCCCAGCCGTAGGCGAGTTTGTGCACCTCGAGCACGAAGAAGGACTCGGTCGAGACGACGTCGTCGAGCGCGCCGATCTTGTTCTCCAGCACGTCGACGATGTGGGCGACGTCCCGGCAGATCACCTCGACCATGACGTCGAACTTGCCGCTCGTGATGACGACGTAGCTCGTCTCCGGCAGCGCGGCGAGCGCCTTGCAGATCGCCCGGGCCGAGCCGGGCCGCACCTGCACGCCGATGAGGGCCAGCCGGTCGAAGCCGATCGCCAGGGGGTTGGCGATCCCGACGACCTGCAGCACCCCCTCGTCCTCGAGCTTCTTCAGCCGGTAGCGCACCGAGGACGCCGGCACGCCGAACTCGTCGGCGAGGCTGGAGAAGGTGCGTCGCCCGTCCACCTGGAGCGCCGCGATGATGCGGCGGTCCAGGTGGTCCAGGCCGTCAAGCTCGTTCACGGGATCGAGGCTATCGCGAGGAGGGTCGGGATCCGCTGCATCAGTCGAGGTGGATCACGCCGGTGCGCAGGTCGCTCATGTCGAGCAGCGTGTGCTTGCCGCCGATGCGGCCCCAGCCCGTGCGGCTCCCGCCGACGCCGCCGAAGGGCATGTTGATGTCCCAGAACCCGTTGCTGTCGTTCACGATCACCTGACCGGTGCGCATCTGCTCCACGAAGCGGTAGGCGCGGCTGAGGTCCTTCGTGAAGACCGCGCCCTGCAGGCCGAGCGCGTCGTCGTTGGCGATGCGCAGCAGCTCGTCGTCCGTGTCCGCCGAGATGATCGGGACGACCGGTCCGAAGGTCTCGGCGACGCTCAGCAGCGCGTCGGGTGCGACGCCGTCGACGACCGTGAAGTCGTAGTAGAGGTCGGTCGGGAAGCCCGCGGCGCGCCCTCCGCCGACCACGATCTCGAAGCCTCGCTCGCGGGCCTCGGCGAGATGCGCGTCGACCTTGCTCGCGGTCGCGTGGTTGTTCATCGGGCCGAGCGTGGTCGCGGCGTGGAACGGATCGCCCAGCACGGCCTCCTGCGCGGCCGCACGGGCCGCCTCGACGAAGCGCTCGCGCACGGAGCTGGCCACGAGTACGCGCCCCGTCGCACAGCAGACCTGTCCGGCGTTGTAGTACGCCCCGCGCACCGCGGCGCGCGCGGCGGCCTCGACGTCGGCGTCGTCGAGCACGACCACGGGGCCGTTGCCGGACGCCTCGATGATCGAGCGCTTGAGCCCGGCCGTCGCGACGATCTTCTCGGCGGTCGCGGAGGATCCGATGAAGCCGATCGCGTCGATGCCCGGGTGCGACACGAGATCCGCCCCGAACGCGCCCTCACCGGGCAGGATGCTGACCAGGCCGGCCGGAACGCCCGCCTCCTCGAGCACCTCGACCGTAGCGAGGAGCGTGAGCGGCGTGTGCGTCGGCGGCTTCACGACCAGCGCGTTGCCCGTCGCGAGGCCGGGCGCCGCGAACTCGGAGAACATCAGGACCGGGAAGTTCCACGGGATCACGATCGCCCAGGTGCCGACGCCCTGGTAGAAGGTCCACATCCGCTTGTGCGTGTCGTTGGCCGGCAGGGTCTCGCCGTGCAGGCGCACCGCGTCCTCGGAGTGCAGGTGGAACAGCTGCGCGGTCTCGTCGATGTCGGCGTAGGACTCGGTCAGCGGCTTGCCCTGCTCGAGCGTGAGCAGGCGGGCCAGCTCGTCGCGCTTGGCGGCGATGAGGTCGCCGACCTTGTGCAGGATCGCGGCGCGCTGCCAGACGCCGACGCGGCTCCAGGCGCGCTGCGCCTCGCGGGCGGCGGCGACGGCGCGGTCGAGGTCTTCGCGCCCCGGGACGGCGACCGCGGCGATCACCTCGCCCGTGACGGGGCTGACGACATCGGTGGTCTCGCCCGAAGCGGCGTCGACGTAGTCGCCCGCGATGTACAGCTGCGAGTGCGGGACGAGGACGTCGGATGCGGCGACGACGGATGACAGGGTCATGATGATGGATTTCCTCTCGAGGGGATCGGGTGAAGGGGAGCGTCAGACGGCGTCGTCGACGGTCTGCGGAGCGAGTCCGTTGCGGCGATCGCGGGCACGGACGAACGCCCAGATCACGACGCCGAGGGCGAGGATGCCGATCGCGATGCTGAGTTCGAGGATCCCGCCGTAGCCGGTGATCGAGAACCCGGTCGCGCCGACGACGACGATGACCGCGAGCAGGACCGCGAGGACGATCGAGACCGGCACGAGGAAGTTCGGCAGCCGGATCGGGCGCACCGCGTTCGGGCGGTCCTTGCGGAGCAGGGCGAAGCCGGAGACCGCGAGCACGTGCGTGAGGACGTAGCCGAGGTTGCCGGTGACGATGATGGCGAGCGGCTGCTGGAGAACCACGAGCAGCACGATGTTCAGCACGAGCATGACGTTGAGCGCGCGCATCGGGATGCCACGGCGATCGAGCTTGCCCACGGCCCGGACGGTGACGCCCTCCTTGCCCATATTGAAGAGCACGCGCGAGGAGTCGGCCACCGAGGTCAGCATCACCAGCACGAGCGACGCGATGAGGCACAGCACCATGATGTTCGCCGCCGCGTCCGAGGGGACCAGCTTCGCGAAGGCCGCGACGAAGAACGTGGCCGGATCCTTGCCGATCGCCGCCTCGCCGGCGAATCCGCCGAGCGTGATCGGGACGAGGAAGAAGACGCCGAGGCAGAACAGCGCGGCCGCGCGGATCGCCCGCGCCGTGTCCTTGACCGGGTCGCGGTACTCCGAGGCGAAGGTCGTGCAGACCTCGACGCCGAGCGTGGTCCACGCCATCACGTAGAGCCAGACGAGCGCGGTGTGCAGGCCCTCCCAGCCGCTCAGCTTCCAGGTGAGCTCGCCCGGGTGCCAGCCGCTGCTGAACAGCGGAAGCACGATGAAGACGAACAGCGGGACCATGAGGATCGCGGCGGTGATGTAGACGAAGGTCATCGTGACGCGCACGCCGATCGCGTTGATCGCGTAGAGCACGAAGATCACGACGAGGCCGATCACGATCGGGAAGCTGAGGTGGATCGGCCCGAAGGCGAGCTCCCAGGTCTGGTCGGGGAACCACTGCGACTGGATGATGAGGCCCGTCAGCGCGCCGTAGGTCGCGAGGTTGGATCCCCAGGGCAGCCAGTAGCCGACGCCGGCGACGGGGGCGAGCCAGGGCGCGCGGCTCTTCCAGGCCTCGGCCGCGAAGCCCGCGATGCCGCCGGAGGACTCCGGGAACATCGTGGACAGCTCGATGTAGATCCAGTTGACGACGAACGCGATGACCATCGAGACGGCCCAGAGCACCGCTGCTCCCCAGCCGCCGAGGCCCGCGATCGACGCTCCGAGCGTGGCGATCAGGGCCGCCGGCATCGTCATCGACATCGCGAAGGCGTCATACCAGCGCAGCTTGCGCGGGAGCTTCTCCTCCACCGCGTCGCTCGGGTGCGACGTGACTTCCGTGCTCATGGGACTCCTCGACTCTCTCCGTTGAGTGCACGACGGCGGGCTCATTCGCCCATCCGAGAGTCATCCTTGCGAACTCTTGCGGAATGCGCAACCATAAATCTGTACTTTTCACCAATCAGCATTGTCAGCCTCTCGGTGACCCCGAATCGTCAATGCCAGCGAGGAGCAGCGATGCCGCAGACCGCCTTCGAACGCATGCCGGCCCCGGCGGCCGCCGTCGACCACGCCCTCCGCGGCACCGCGCAGCGGGTCTTCTGGCTCGACGACGCCACCGCCGAGCACCACGATGCGCTGTCCGGCCGCGTGGACACCGACCTGGTGATCGTGGGCGGCGGATACGCCGGACTCTGGACCGCGCTGCTCGCGACCGAGCGCGACCCCGGCACCAGGGTGACGATCCTCGAGGCGAACCGGATCGGCTGGGCGGCGTCCGGACGCAACGGCGGCTTCTGCGAGGCCAGTCTCACGCACGGGTACGACAACGGCGCGAGCCGCTGGCCCGAGGAGATGGATGCCCTGGAGCGCATGGGCGCGGAGAACCTCGCCGAGATCGCCGCGACCGCGGAGCGCTACGGCATCCGCGCCGATCTCGAACGCACCGGCGTCGTGAAGATCGCGACGGAGGAGTACCAGCGCCGCCAGCTGGCGGGCGCTCGGCACGACGACCGCCACGTCTTCCTGGACGGGCCCGACCTGCGGGCGATGATCTCCTCCCCCACCTATCGGGCCGGGCTCTGGGACCGGGACGGGAACATCCTCGTCCATCCGGCGAAGCTCGCGTTCGAGCTCGCGAGGGTCGTCGCGGAGCGCGGCGTGCGGATCTTCGAGCGCTCGCGCGTGACCGGAGTGCGCCGCGTCGACCGCAGGGTCGTCGCGACGACCGAGAGGGGCGCGGTGCACGCCGACCGCGCGGTGCTCGCGACCAACGTCTTCCCCTCGCTCCTGACGCGCAACCGGCTGATGACGGTCCCCGTCTACGACTACGTGCTCGCGACCGAACCGCTCTCCGCCGCACAGCGGGCCGAGATCGGCTGGGAGGGCCGTCAGGGCCTCGCCGACATCGCCAACCAGTTCCACTACTACCGGCAGACCGCCGACCACCGGATCGTGTTCGGCGGCTACGACGCGGTCTACCACCCCGGCGGCAAGGTGCGGGAGCGCTACGAGGACCGTCCCGAATCGTTCCGCAGGCTGGCCGAGCACTTCCTGACGACCTTCCCCGCCCTCGAGGGGATCCGCTTCACGCACCGCTGGGCCGGCGCGATCGACTCCTGCTCGCGGTTCTGCGCCTTCTACGGCACCAGTCACGGCGGTCGGGTGGCGCATGCCGCGGGCTTCACCGGCCTCGGGGTCGCCGCGACCCGCTTCGCCGGCAACGTGATGCTGGATCTGCTCGACGGAGGGAAGACCGAGCGCGCTTCCCTGCAGATGGTTCGCGAGCGGCCGGTCCCGTTCCCGCCCGAGCCGGCAGCGACGATCGGCATCAACGCCGTCCGCTGGTCGATGGACCGCGCCGATCACCGCGAGGGCAAGCGGAACCTCCTCCTGCGCACGCTCGACGCCCTGGGCATGGGCTTCGACTCCTGACGGACCCGGGGGATCCGCGGTCGCGCCCCCGCGCGCCTCGCCCCGTCGTATGCGCCAGGTTCGCGCCCACTCCCTTTCGTCGACGCCCCCTCGCAGCACCCACGCCCCCTCCCACGAACGCACGCACGAGGGGGCGTCGACACCACGAGGGGGCGTCGACGGAACTGGATCGGGGAACCCGCGCGCGTTTGTTATGCTGGCCAGGCGTCATCGACGTGCGGGGCTGTAGTTCAATGGCAGAACTTCTGCTTCCCAAGCAGACAGCGCGGGTTCGATTCCCGTCAGCCCCTCCGCATCCGAAAGGGCCCTCGCCGCAGGCGGGGGCCCTTTCGCGTCCTCAGCCGAACACCAGAGCCACCGCGAACAGCGTGTAGAACACCACGACCGACCACAGGAACGCGCGTTCGGTGAGGCCGACGACCCGGCGGAGCTTCGGCAGCACGAGGCTCGCGACCAGCGCGATGAGCGCCACCAGGATCACCACGGCCAGCACCCCGAGGATCCCGCCGATCACCGCCAGCAGCGGCGAGCCGCCGTGCGCCGACGCACCCTGCACGAGGGCGGCGATCCGATCCGCCGGGCTGTACGCCGCCGCGAAGTTGATGATCGCGAGGGCGTAGTGCACGACCCCCTGCACGCCGAGGCGCGTGCCCTGCGGCGGGATGGGTGCCGCGATCATGAGCAACGGCGTGACCGCCGCCACGAGCAGGATCACGAAGCAGGGGATCCGGTAGTCCCATGACGGGAGGCCCAGCAGCACGGCGAACGCCGTCGCGGTCCAGGCTCCGGCGGTGATCACGCTCATCGCACGGAACAGCCGTGCGGTCGCCCCGTTCGCATAGTCGCTGACCGTGTCGTGCAGGAGGTGCGCCGGGGCGCGCAGCGTGTGCAGCCGCGCGAACACGACGATCCGCGCGAGCCACAGGGCGAGTGCGATGCCGGCTGCCACGAGCGCGATCGGCTGAGAGTGAAGAGTGTCCACGGTCTCCCCTTCCGGAGTTCTGGGTTCTGCCGACGTCCGCGCTGCTCAGTCCGCGGGATCGGCGTTCAACTGCGCGATCACCCGGGCGAGGCGGGCGGACAGGTCGTCCGGATCCTCGCCCGCCGCACGCACGACGTCGTCGAAGGATCCGCCGAGCGCCGCCGTGGCCTCGGAGAGGCGCCGGGCCCCGGCGGGCGTCAGCGTGACGGGCTTGGCGCGCCCTCCCCCGGGGACGCCCTCGGCGCGGACGAGTCCCGCATCGGCGAGGTCGCGCACGATGCCGCTCATCCCCGCCTCGGTGACGCCGACCGCATCGGCGAGCTGTCGCGCGACAACCCCCGGATGCTCGCCGATGATCGTGAGCGTCACGAATCGGCGCATCGAGAGCCCGAACGGCGCGAGCTTGCGCTCCCCCTGGGCATCCATCGTCATCACCAGCTCGTGCAGCAGATGGGAGAGGTCGCTCATGGGACTAACTTAAGTACTTAAGTTATAGAAGTCAAGATCCCGCCGGATCCGCCGCCGCCCGTTCGCGCCGACAGTTCCGCCGCGCGTCTTCCGCTGTTCGGTCAGGGCGTCTACGATCTCTGGCGAGCACGGCATATCGAGCCGGGCCGGACGTGAAGGAGTACACCTATGGCTGACTGGGCCGCTGACGTCAAGATCTACCGCCCCAACGCCGATGAAGCGGCGATCGAGGGTCTCCTCAAGACCTACCGTCTCGTGATGAGCAGCCAGGATTCGGCATACGTCGCGTTCTCCGACAAGGACGAGGTCGCCACCGTCAAGACCAACTTCCTCCAGAAGAAGCTCGGCCTCACCGAATCGGACGCCGTGCTCGACGCCGCACTCGACGAAGTCAAGGAGACGATGAAGGCGGACCGCACCAAGAGCCGCATCACGGTGTACTACCTGCTCGCCGAGAAGTTCGGCAAGCTGGGCCTCTTCCACTGAGCCCGCTCCCCTGAACGACCGGAAGGGCCGTATCCGCAGCCGCGGGTGCGGCCCTTCCCGCGCGCGCCCCTCACACCGGGACTGGATCCGCCGGGCTGCGCCGATGCCCCTCGGATCCTCGCCATACTGGCGGGATGACCGAACCC
Source organism: Microbacterium sp. (assembly GCA_031277885.1). Lineage (GTDB taxonomy): Bacteria > Actinomycetota > Actinomycetes > Actinomycetales > Microbacteriaceae > Microbacterium. The sequence goes on along the minus strand of JAITLM010000060.1, from coordinate 5,558 downwards.
ACCGAGTACCGCGCGCACTTCGGCTTCGACATCTCCTTCGCCAACGGCGGCGGGATGCAGGGCGAGGGGTTCCGCCTCGACCTGCCCTCCCCCGATCTCGACGCCGACGCGATCGGCCTGCTCCTCGTCCGCCATCTGGGCCTCGCCCTCGTCGAATCCGTCGTGCTGAACGACCTCCGGATCGTCGCCGAGCAGCATCGCGGCAGCAGGGGCGTCGACGCCCCGGCCGTGGCCTCCGCGCGGCGGATCGTCGACCTATCGCATCCGATCCGGGCGGGCCTGATCACCTACCCCGGCCTGCCGGCGCCGGAGATCACGCCGTTCCTCACCCGGGAGGACTCGCGAGGGAAGTACGCGCCCGGAACCGAGTTCGCGATGGACGTCATCACGATGATCGGCAACACGGGCACGTACATCGACTCGCCGTTCCACCGCTACGCCGAAGGCGGCGATCTCTCCTCGCTGCCGCTGGAGAAGCTCGTCGATCTGCCCGCCGAGGTCTTCCACCTCACGGACACGTGGTCGCCCGGAAGCCGCGGGATCGGATCCGCGACCCTCGCCGACCGCGAGCTGCGGGGCACGGCGGTACTGCTGCACACGGGCTGGGACCACCGCTTCGGCACCCCCGAGTACGCCCACGGCGCGCCCTTCCTCACCGGAGAGGCCGCGCGGTTCCTCGCCGACGCCGGGGTGGCGCTGGTCGGCATCGACTCGCTCAACATCGACGACACCGAGTCCGGAGGCGAGCGCCCCGCCCATTCGATCCTGCTCGCCGCGGGGATCCCGGTCGTCGAGCACCTGACCGGCCTCGGATCGCTCCCGGCCCGGGGCGCGCGCTTCACCGCCGCTCCGCCCGCCGTGGCCGGGTTCGGCACGTTCCCGGTGCGGGCGCACGCGGTCGTCTAGGCGGATCCCGCCGGGTGCTGCGCCGGTGCTCACCGGCGCAGCGCCCGCCGTCAGAGCCCCTCGATCGACCCCTCGAACCCGAGCATCGTGTCCACCTCGGGCGGCGGGATCGGGCCGCCGTCGTCCTCGTCCACGGGCGGGCTGCCGGCCGGGGCCTCCTTCTCCTCGACGTGGTCCTCGGGCTGCTCCTCGTCCTCGTCGTGGCCCATCTCGTCCTCCTTCGCGGCGGATCCGATCCGTGACGCCCTCGTCGGCGTCGATCCTCGCGGCGGGCCGGATCCCGTCTCCCTGTCCGCAGGCTAGGCCGCCTTCCCGGGGGCGCACAAGGTCCGGCCTGGCACCGGCTCTCGCGAGCCCGCCCGGACCGGATGTCCCGACCCGCGGGTAGCGTGTCCCCCATGTCCCCGCGTCCTGCCGTCACCCTCCGCGCCCGCACCGAAGCCGACCTCGACGCGCTGTACACGATCGCGTCGGATCTGGACACCTGGGAGGAGCGCAACCCCGGCCGGCCCGCGGTGCGGACGCGCGAGGCCTGGGAGGCGCGCGTGATCGAACGCGAGGCGGACCCGGCGAACAGCATGAACTTCGTCATCGACGTCGACGGCGATGCGGTCGGCAACGTCGGGTTGTTCGATGTCGACGAGGTCGCGCGTCACGCCGAGGTCGGCATCGCGCTCATCCCGACGGCACGGGGCAAGGGCATCGGCACCGAGGCCATGGCCCGGATCCTCGAGTTCGCCTTCGTGCGCGGAAACCTGCGCCGGGTGCACCTCGAGGTGATCGCGTCGAACGCCGCCGCGATCCGCTCCTACGAGAAGGCGGGCTTCGTCGTCGAGGGGCGCCAGCGCGAGCACGCCTGGGTGCGCGGGCAGTACGAGGACATCGTGCGGATGGGCCTGCTCCGCTCCGAGTGGGCGGCCCGGCGCGACGCGGACTGATCCGCCCACGGCGTACGGTCGAACCAGACGATCGAAGGGGATCCGCATGGCGACGCACACCGTCACGAACCAGACGCCGCCGCGCGAGGGCCTGGACGAGTACTCGCTCGATCTGCCCCTCGTCGAGGGCGTGCGGCGGCACGGCGCATCCTGGGCCGAGCCGGAGCTGATCGCGACCGGGGAGCTGGTCGGATCCGCCGCGTTCCAACACGACGCCGAACTCGCCAACACGCACGAGCCGGAGCTCGTGGCGTTCGATCGATGGGGGCGGCGCATCGACGAGGTCGAGTACCACCCGTCCTATCACCGCGTCCTCTCCACCGCCGTCGCCGCCGGAGCGCACACCGCGGCCTGGGCCGAACCGCGCCCCGGCGCACAGGTCGCCAGAGCCGCGCAGTTCCTGCTCTTCGCCCAGGTCGAACCGGGGCACGCCTGCCCGGTCTCGATGACCCACGCGGTGGTGCCCGCGCTGCAGCAGTACGGATCGGCCGGGCTGCAGGAGGAGTGGATCCCGCGGCTGCTCTCCCGGGACTACGCGCCCGCGCTCGCCCCCGGCAAGACCTCGGCCCTGTTCGGCATGGCGATGACCGAGAAGCAGGGCGGATCCGACGTGCGTGCGAACCGCACGTCCGCACGGCCGGCCGACGACGGATCCTGGATCCTCACCGGGCACAAGTGGTTCTGCTCCGCGCCGATGTCGGACGGCTTCCTGGTGCTCGCGCAGGCCCCCGGCGGACTGAGCTGCTTCCTCCTGCCCCGCGTCCTGCCCGATGGATCCCGCAACCCGTTCCTCATCCAGCGCCTCAAGGACAAGCTCGGCAACCGGGCCAACGCGTCGAGCGAGGTCGAGTTCGACGGCACGATCGCCTGGCTGGTCGGCGAGGAGGGCCGCGGCGTCCGCACGATCATCGAGATGGTCAACCAGACACGGCTGGACTGCATGCTCGGCACGACCGCGGGCATGCGCCAGGCCACGGCCGAGGCGATCTGGCATGCGCAGCACCGCGCGGCGTTCGGCGCGCTCCTCGCCGAACAGCCCGCGATGACGCAGGTGCTCGCCGACCTCGCGGTCGAGACCGAGGCCGCGATCGCCTCGTCCCTGCGGGTCGCGGCCGCGTACGAGTCCGACGCCCCTGCGGCGGACGAGCCGTTCCGACGGCTCGCGACGGCCGTGCTGAAGTACTGGATCTGCAAGCGCGGGCCGGGCCATGCGTACGAGGCGCTGGAGTGCCTCGGCGGCAACGGCTACACCGAGGCCTTCCCGCTCGCCCGGCGCTATCGCGAGCAGCCCGTCATGGCGGTGTGGGAAGGATCCGGCAACGTCATCGCGCTCGACGTTCTGCGCGCGATCGCCCGCGAGCCGGAGACCGCAGAGGCCCTGCTCGCCGAGGTGAGACTCGCGGAGGGCGCGGACGCCCGCCTCGACGCCCACGTCACCGACACCGAACGCCTGCTCCGGGACGCGCAGCGCGATCCCTCCTCGGCCGAGGCGCAGGCGGGCGCTCGCCGGCTCACGGAGGCCCTCGCGGTGGCGCTGCAGGCGTCGCTGCTCGTGCGGCACGCTCCGGCCGAGGTCGCCGACGCCTTCGCCGCGTCCCGCCTGGGCGGGGCGCGCGGATTCCTCTACGGGGCCGCGCCGGCCGCGTCCGCGTCCGCGATCGTCGAGCGCCACGCCGGCTGAGCCGGGCCGGCGGCGACCGTACCGATCTGCGGATCGGGCTCCGCCCCCGACGAGAGCGGAGCCCGACGCCTGGCACGCGGCCCGGATCGGCGCGCGGTCAGCTGCAGCCGCCGCCCTGACCGAGGTGCTTGCCGTTGTTGCCGGCGCAGTAGGCCGGCTGCACGATCGTGCCGGTGGCCGGATCCAGCGTCAGGGACGCATCCTTGCGCGGGTGCGAGAGGTCGAGCATGTTGCCGAGGGATCCGGCGACCGCGTCCAGGGATCCGTCGCCCAGCCGCCCGAGGCCCCAGTTGTCCTCGATGAACCGCAGGATCGACGACTGCTGGGTGACGGTGTGGTCGACGAAGTCCTTCTTCGCGAACGGCGAGACCACGAGCAGCGGCTGGCGCGGCCCCGGACCGCAGCGGTCGGCGTAGCCGCCGAGGATCGGCGCGCCGGCGGCGGCCGCGTCCAGGCACCAGGCGGCGTCGTTCTGCGGGTCGTTCGACGCGTTGGTCACCGTCGCCGCGACGTGGTCGTACCAGCCGTCGGAGTCGTCGTATGCGAGCACGATCGCCGTCGAGCCCCAGTTCTTCGACTTCTGGATCGCATTGATCTCGTTCACGACGAATGCCTGCTCATCGATCGGGTCGGAGTACGACGCATGCCCGTCCTGATAGTTCGGGGCCTTCAGGTACGAGACCGCCGGCATGTTGTCGGTGTCCACGACGCGGTTGAAGGCGGTGATGTCGTACTGGTGGTTGGCCTGGCCTGCGTGCCCGATCTCGGCGTCGGAGGCCGGCGCGAGGTGGTGCGGGTTGGCCGTCGAGGCGAAGTACTGGAACGGCTCGTGATGCGGGTTGTAGTCGGTCGACGAGACGCCGGCGATGTTCGTGTGCGTCGTGGTGCACTGGGCGTAGTCGACGCCCTTGATCGTCTTCGTGCTCTGCGGGGTGAACCCGCCCTGGAACCAGCCCCACGACACGTTCTTCTCGTTCAGCAGGTCGCCGATGTTGCGGCCCTGCATCGCGGCGAGCGCGTAGCTCTTCGCGTGACTGTTGTCGGAGCAGTCGTCGAAGGCGGGATCCGGATCCTCGGTCATGGTGCCGACGCCCTGTGCGTTCGGGCTCTTCACGGTGTACGCGTCGGGCGCCGCGGTCTGCGCCCCGGTGAACGGATCCACGCTGATCACGCCGTGCGTCTGCCCCGAGACGAGGTTCAGCGCCCCGGGGCTCGACGGGCCGAAGGTGTCGGAGAAGCTGCTGTCGCTGAGCGCATAGTGCTGGGCGTAGTTCCACAGCCCGGTGACGGTGTTGCCGTCGTAGTAGTCCATCGTCATGCCCGGCGTCGCGTAGCGGGGATCGCCGGGGTTCCCGCACGTGTCGGTGCTGGTGTTCTCGACGAAGCGGTCCATGGCGCCGCCGTTGTACGCCTTCTGCTCTGCGAGGTACTCGTGATCCTGGTCGCAGGTGACGGCCTGACCCGGCGTGAGCCGCTTCGGCTGCACCGTGTTGGGGTTGTTCGGCGCGAGCAGGCCCGCGTTCGCGAGCGTGGCGATGCCGCTCGGCGTGCCCTTCTCGGCGGTGAACGAGGAGGCGGCCGCTCCCGTGCCCTGGATCGTCTCGCCCGCGATGTTCGCGGCGTTCGGGTAGGTGGCGAAGTAGTGGTCGAACGACACGTTCTCGCCGAAGATCACGACGACGTGCTGGATCGGGGTGGTCGCTGCGGCAGCAGGACGCGGAGACGCGGCGGCGGGGAGCGCACCGGCAGCGCCTCCGGCCGCGACCGCCAGCACGAGAGCGCCGAGAGCGCCGGCCGTGCCGAGTCGGGAACGGAACATCGAGGATCCTTTCGTGAGGGGAAGGGGCCTCGGTGCTGCGGAGGACGCCAGGCTCTCCCGGCATCGGGTCCCGCACCGACGGTAGGCTCACGAGGCCTCCGGCGACAGGGGTCGCCGGCACCGTTCTCGATCCGTTCACCGGATCCATCGGGTTCTCCCAGGAAACACCGCGGGCCGGCCCCGTTCCCAGGCCCGGCCCGCGGTGCGCTCCGCG
>JAITLM010000200.1 GCA_031277885.1 Microbacterium sp. | reverse complement strand
CTGCCGCGCGGGATGGTCACCGCGTCGTCGGGGCCGACGACGGTGTTCGGGGTCTTCAGGAACAGGATCGGGACCGTGGGCGGCTCCGCCCCCGACTCGCGGGCGTGCGCGGCGTAGTTCTGCCCGACGCAGATCACGGCGCTGGGGCGTGCGATCGGCGCTCCGATGCGCCGCGCGTCCGCGTCGGTCAGCTCCGGCAGCGTGCCCGCGTCGAGGGCGGCACGCGTGCGCCCCACGGGATCTGCCGCGAGGAAATCGCCGTTCACATCGGAGGTCACGGACCGAAGATCGTAGGTACGGTCTTCGGCGATGACGACCGGGATCTCGGATCCGGGGTCGCCCAGACGCGCGAACTTCATGATTCTCCTGCCTTCTCACGGGGATGGGCGGATCCGCCGCCGGAACGACGTGAGCGGATGCATCCCGCGTTGACAGTATAGACATCCGATGTTTACACTCCAACTGTCGGGGAGCGTGACGGCCTTCTGCGCCGCAGCCCCGACGACCGGCCCAGAACAGGAGAACCGTGAGCCGCATCGTCGCGCTGGAGACCAGCGACATCCGATTCCCCACCTCGCTCAGCCTCGACGGCTCCGACGCGATGAACCCCGACCCCGACTACTCCGCGGCGTACGTGATCGTGCGCACCGACGCGGCCGACGGCATCGAAGGGCACGCGTTCGTGTTCACGATCGGCCGCGGCAACGATGTGCAGGTCGCGGGCATCGACGCGCTCGCCGGGCACCTCGTCGGCCGCGAGCTGGAGCCGCTTCTCGACGACATGGGCGGCACGTTCCGGGACATCATCGGCGACTCGCAGCTGCGCTGGCTCGGCCCGGAGAAGGGCGTCATGCACATGGCGATCGGCGCCGTGATCAACGCCCTGTGGGACATCAAGGCCAAGCGCGCCGGGCTTCCGCTCTGGCAGCTGCTCGCCCGGATGACGCCGGAGGAGATCGTCGACCTCGTCGACTTCCGCTACCTCACCAATGCGCTCACCCGCGAGGACGCGCTGGCGATCCTGCGCGACGCCGAGGCCGGCCGTGCCGAGCGCGAGCAGCAGCTGCTCGCAACCGGCTACCCGGGCTACACCACGAGCCCCGGCTGGCTGGGCTACTCAGACGAGAAGCTCGAGCGCCTCGCCCGGGAGGCGATGGCCGACGGCTTCACGCAGATCAAGCTCAAGGTCGGCGCCGACCTCGATGACGACATCCGCCGGTTCCGTAAGGCCCGCGAGGTGTGCGGGCCGGACTTCCCGATCGCGATCGACGCGAACCAGCGCTGGGAGGTGTCCGAGGCGATCGCCTGGGTGAACGCCCTCGCCGAGTTCCGTCCCGCATGGATCGAGGAGCCGACGAGCCCCGACGACGTGCTCGGGCACGCCGAGATCGCCCGCGGCGTCGCGCCGATCCGCGTCGCGACCGGCGAGCACGCGCAGAACCGGATGATCTTCAAGCAGCTGCTGCAGGCCGAGGCGATCCAGGTCATGCAGATCGACGCGGTGCGCGTGGCCGGTGTGAACGAGAACATCGCGAACCTCCTGCTCGCCGCGAAGTTCGGTGTGCCGGTGTGCCCGCACGCCGGCGGCGTGGGCCTGTGCGAGGCCGTGCAGCACCTGTCCATGTTCGACTTCGTCGCCGTCTCCGGCAGCCGTGAGGGGCGCATGATCGAATACGTGGATCACCTGCACGAGCACTTCGTGGTGCCGACCGACATCCGCGGCGGCTCCTACACGGCGCCGACCGCACCCGGAAACGGCATGGAGATGAAGGCGGCCAGCCGTGCCGAGTTCACCTGGACCGGCGAGCACCGCGAGGCGGGCGCGCATGTCTGAGTCCGTCGACACCGCCGCCCGGCCCGCGATCCCGGCCCTCGGCTACGGTGCCGCGAACGTCGGGAACCTGTTCCGCGCGCTCAGCGATGACGAGGCCTGGGCCGTGCTGGACGCCGCCTGGGAGAGCGGGATCCGCCTCTACGACACGGCTCCGCACTACGGGCTCGGACTCTCGGAGCGCCGGCTCGGCGCGTTCCTGCAGACCAAGCCGCGGGACGAGTTCGTGCTCTCCACCAAGGCGGGACGCCTCCTGCGTCCGAACCCGGACCACATCGCCGGCGGCCTCGACACCGCCAACGACTTCTTCGTCCCCGACGACCTGCAGCGCGTGTGGGACTTCTCGGAGGCGGGGATCCGCGCCAGCCTCGACGAGTCGCGCGAGCGCCTCGGCATCGAGCGCATCGACCTCCTCTACCTGCACGACCCGGAGCGGCACGACCTGGACCTCGCGCTCGCCGAGGCGTTCCCCGCGCTCGAGTCGCTGCGTGCCGAAGGGCAGGTGGGTCGGATCGGCATCGGATCCATGACCGCCGACGCGCTGACCGCCGCGGTGCGCTCCGCCGATCTCGACACGATCATGGTCGCGGGCCGCTACACGCTGCTCGAGCAGCCCGCGGCCGCCGACGTGATCCCGGCCTGCGCCGAGCGCGGCACGGACATCGTCGCCGCCTCGGTCTTCAACTCCGGCCTGCTCGCGCAGAGCGAGCCGCGCCGCGACGGGCGCTACGAGTACGGTGCGCTGCCGGAGGAGCTCTGGCAGCGGCTCACCAGGATCGCCGAGGTCTGCCGCGCGCACGATGTGCCGCTGCCCGCGGCCGCGATACAGTACCCGCTGCAGTCCCCGGTCGTGACCTCGGTCGTGGTCGGCGGGAGCCGTCCGGAACAGCTCCGGCAGAACGCGGAGCTGGCCGCGCTCGACATCCCGGCGGACCTCTGGCGCGAACTCGCGGCTGAGGCCCTGATCCCCGGCTGACCCGGGGGAGACCAGGGAAAGCCGCAGTCATCGCACCGGGAGCGAGAGCGACCGGACACGGACGAAAGGGAACGACATGCTCGAAGGAATCGACCCGCTGCTGACGGGTGAGCTGCTGCTGCACCTCGACCGGATGGGGCACTCGGACGCGGTCGTCGTGGCCGATGCGCACTTCCCGGCGTGGGTGCTCGGCGCGCGCGTCGTCGATCTGCCCGGCACGACGACACCCGCCGTGGTCGCGGCCATCCGCTCGGTGCTGCCCCTCGACGACGCCCCCGGCATGGACCTCATGGAGTCGGCCGACGCGACCGTGCTGGATGTGCAGCGCGAACTCATGGCCGCCGCCGGCACCGACGAGGAGACCACGCGCTTCGTGGAGCGCTTCGCGTACTACGACGTCGCGAAGGGCGCCTACCTGATGGTGCGCACCGGAGAGACCCGCAAATACGGCAACGCGCTGCTGCGCAAGGGCGTCGTCGGGCACCCTTCCGCCTGAGCGGCACCCACCCGAGGATCGAGAAGAGGCAGAGATGCGACAGCAGTGGTTCGACGAGGCCCGATTCGGGATGTTCGTGCACTTCGGCCTGTACAGCGGGGCCGCCCGGCACGAGTGGGTGCAGAACTACGAGCGCCTGACGGCCGAGGAGTACCGGGCCTACTTCGACCACTTCGACCCCGACCTCTTCGACGCGGCCGCGCTCGCGCGCCGTGCGAAGGCGACGGGGATGGGCTACGTCGTACTCACCACGAAGCACCACGACGGGTTCTGCCTCTGGGACTCGGCCCTCACCGACTACACCTCCGTCACGGCGTGCGGACGGGATCTGGTCCGCGAGTACGTCGACGCGCTCCGCGCCGAGGGACTGCGCGTGGGTCTCTACCACTCGCTCATCGACTGGCACCACGCGGACTTCACGGTCGACGCCAACCACCCGCGCCGCGACGACGCGATCGAGCACGACCGCAACCGCGAACGGGACATGGACCGCTACCGCGCGTATCTGCACGGCCAGGTGCGCGAGCTGCTCACGCAGTACGGCGACATCGACTACCTGTTCTTCGACTTCACCTACCCCGAGGCCCAGGGCGGCTGGGCCGGCAAGGGTCCGGAGGACTGGGACGCCGACGCGCTCCTCGCCCTCTGCCGCGAGCTGCAGCCGCAGATGCTCGTGAACGACCGGCTCGGGATCCCCGCCGACTTCGTGACGCCGGAGCAGTACCAGCCGACCGCGCCCATCGTCGTGGACGGCGTCCCTCAGGTGTGGGAGGCGTGCCAGACGATCAACGGATCCTGGGGCTACCACCGCGACAACCACGACCAGAAGTCGGCCGTGCTGCTCGCGCAGATGCTCGCGGACTCCGTGTCGATGGACGGCAACATGCTGCTCAACATCGGACCCGACGGCCGGGGGAGCATCGCTCCCCGGGACGAGGCCGTGCTCGCCGAGCTGGGTGAGTGGATGCGGCTGCACCGCGACGCGATCGTCGGCGCCGGCCATGCTCCCTTCGCCGCTCCCCGCGAAGGCGTCTACACCCGACGAGGCGACCGCCTCTACCTGCACCTGTTCTCCTGGCCGCTCGGTCACGTGCACCTCGAGGG
>JAITLM010000190.1 GCA_031277885.1 Microbacterium sp. | reverse complement strand
GTCCCTTCCGCGGCAACGATGACCGTCCGCGTCGCGATGGTGATCGTCCCTTCCGCGGCAACGATGACCGTCCGCGTCGCGATGGTGATCGTCCCTTCCGCGGCAACGATGACCGTCCGCGTCGCGATGGCGACCGTCCGTACCGGGGTTCCTCAGATCGCACCGACCGTCCCCGTCGCGATGGCGACCGCCCGTACCGGGGTTCCTCGGATCGCACCGACCGCCCGCGGCGCGACGGCGACCGTCCCTTCCGCAACAACGACGACCGTCCCCGTCGCGATGGCGATCGTCCGTTCCGGGGTTCGTCGGATCGCACCGACCGCCCCCGTCGTGACGGCGACCGTCCCTTCCGCGGCAACGACGACCGTCCGCGCCGGACGAGCGACCGCCCGCGTCGCGACACCTTCGCGGCGGATCGGCCGCGCGATCCCGAGCTTCCCGAGGAGATCACGGCTCGCGATCTGCATCCCTCCGCGCGCAATGAGCTGAAGACCCTCAGCAAGGAGAACGCCGAGCAGGTGGCGCGTCACCTGGCGATGGCCGCCCGGCTCATCGACGAGGACCCCGAGCGTGCGCACCTGCACGCGCTGGCCGCGTCGCGCCGAGCCGGCCGGGTCGCCGTCGTCCGCGAGTCCGTGGCCATCACGGCCTATGCCATGGGCGATTTCGCCCTCGCGCTGCGCGAGCTGCGCACCTACCGCCGGATCTCCGGGAGCGACGACCAGATCGCGCTCATCGTGGACAGCGAGCGCGGGATGGGGCGCCCGGACCGCGCGCTGGAAGAGGCGCGCTCGGTTGACCGCGCGGCGCTGCCGACCGCGACGCGCGTCGCGCTGGCGATCGCGATGTCGGGTGCCCGCCTGGATCGGGGCGAGACCGAGCTCGCGCTCGGCGAGCTCGAGATCCCCGAGCTCAACCCCGACCTCGCCTTCGACTGGAGCCCCGCTCTCTTCTCCGCGCGTGCCGCGGTGCTCGAGGACCTCGGCCGCACGGAGGAGGCGGCGTTCTGGCACGAGCGTGCGGAGGTCGCTTCCGCCGCGCTGGGCCATGGCGACGACGAGGAGCTCTTCATCGAGGACGCCTACGAGGACCTCGCCGAAGAGCCGGAGGGCATCGAGATCGACGAGTCCGAGCAGCCGGAGGCCACGGAGAAGCCCGAGTGAGCCTGTTCTCCCGGGACAGGCGCACGCCGCTGACCGATGTCGATGTCGTTCTCGCGGACCTGGACGGCGTCGTGTACGCCGGTGCCGGCGCCATCCCGCACGCGATCGACAGCCTGAAGAAGGTCGAGGCTTCGCGCCGTCTCGGCTACATCACGAACAACGCCTCCCGCACTGACGCCTCCGTGGCGGCGCACCTCACCGAGCTCGGCCTGACGGTTGCGCCCGACGAGGTCGTCACGAGCCCGCAGGCTGCGATGCGTCTTGTGAGCTCCCTGATCCCCGCCGGATCCACGATCCTGGTCGTCGGAGGCGAAGGACTCGTCGACGAGGTGCACAAGGCCGGGTTCCGGGTCACGCGAAGCGCCGACGACGCCCCCGCCGCCGTGGTGCAGGGGTTCGCGCCCGAGGTCGGCTGGAAGGACCTCGCCGAAGCCGCGTTCGCGCTGAAGCTGCCCGAGGACGAGGGCGGGATCCCGTGGATCGCGACGAACACCGACTGGACGATTCCCCAGTCGCGCGGCGTCGCGCCCGGCAACGGGACCCTGGTCTCCGCGGTGCACACGGCGATCGGCCGCCTCGCGACCGTGGCGGGCAAGCCCGAGACGCCGATCTTCGAGGAGGCGGTCGCCCGGTTCGGAGCGAAGCATCCGCTGTTCATCGGCGACCGTCTCGACACGGACATCGCCGGAGCGTCCCGCGCAGGCATCGAGTCCGTCCTGGTGCTCACAGGCATCGACCGGCCCAAGCATCTGCTGGCCGCGGCCGAGGGCTCGCGCCCGACGTACATCCTGGGCGATCTTCGCGAGCTGGATGAGCCGTATCCGCAGACGCAGATCAAGGGCGACACGGTCACGGTGCGGGGAGCCTCGGTCCGGGTGGATGGCCCGGACATCACGATCCTCAGCGAGGGCGACCGGCCGATCGACCTCGTGCGCGCCGGCGCCGCTGCGATCTGGCGCACGGGTCGGCAGATCTTCGGCTTCCGCGTGCCGGAACGCCTGTACGCGGATCCGTTCCACCGCCCGTAATCCGGCGGAACGTCGCCCTCGCGCCGTAGGCTGAGGGGGTGAGCGAGAACACGGAACCGGATCCTTCGGACGGGCTCTGGAGTCGGCTGCGCCTGATCGAAGGGCAACCGCTGGACTCGCGCGCCGCCGCGTATCAGGCCATGCACGACGACCTGGCACGTCGGCTCGAGAGCGCTCCGCGCGACGCCTCCGCGCAGCCGGGTGCCGATCGCGGATGACGGCCCGACTCGACGCGGCTCTCGCGGAACGCGGCCTCGCACGCTCGCGCACACATGCGGCGACCCTCATCGACGGCGGTCTCGTCACCGTCAACGGGAAACCCGTGGTCAAGGCATCCGCCAAGGTCGAGGACGGCGACGCGATCGAGGTCGCGGGCGCGGACCACTACGTCAGCCGAGGCGCGCACAAGCTCATCGCGGCGCTGGACGGGTTCGAGCTCGATCCAGCAGGGCGGCTGGCCCTGGACATGGGCGCGTCCACGGGCGGTTTCACCCAGGTCCTGCGCGAGCGCGACGCGCGGCGGGTGCTCGCGGTCGACGTCGGGCATGACCAGCTCGCCCCGTCGGTGCGCCTGGATCCGGCCGTCGTCGCGGTGGAGGGGTTCAACGTCCGGCACATGGATGCGGAGAACCTGGCCGCGGCGACGGGGGAGAGCGCTCGGCCGTCGCTCGTCGTCGGCGACCTGTCGTTCATCTCGCTCACCCTCGTGCTCCCCGCGATCGCGGCGACGGCGGATGCCGACGCCGATGTCGTGCTGCTCGTCAAGCCGCAGTTCGAAGTCGGGCGCACCGCAGTGCGGGGCGGCCTCGTGACGAATCCCGCGATCCGCGCCGATGCCGTCGCCCGCGTGCTGTGGAGCGCATGGGATCAGGGCTTCGGGGTCATCGGGCTCCTGCCGTCTCCGATCCTGGGCACGCACGGGAACGCCGAGTACCTCGTGCATCTGCGCGCGGGGGATCGGGCCCGCGGCGACGGAGGCAATCCGACAGAATGGATGAGCACGATCGACGAGATGGCAGGAGGCCGATGAACGAGCGCAGGATCCTCGTCGTCGCACATGCGCGCCGGGACGAGACCGTGCAGGCCGCCAGACGCGTCGTGTCCGCCCTCCGCGGTGCGGGTGCGTTGCCGGTCCTCTCCGCGGACGACCGTGCCGACCTGACGGCGGAGGACGACTTCTTCGCCGAGGTCGACCTGCTCGGCACGGACATCCCGGTCGAGGACATCGAACTCGCGATCGTGCTGGGCGGTGATGGCACCATCCTGCGCGCGGCGGAGCTCGTCCGCGACGGGACGGCGCCGATCCTCGGCATCAACATGGGGCACGTGGGCTTCCTCGCCGAGATCGAGCGCGACGACATGGATGCCGCGGTCGCACGCGTCATCGACCGCGACTACTCGGTCGAGGAGCGCATGGCGCTCGCCGTGCGCGTCAAGGACGCCGACGGATCCGTCGTCTACAGCACGTGGGCGCTGAACGAGGCGACGGTGGAGAAGGCCAGTCGCGAGCGCATGATCGAGGTGGTCGTCGAGATCGACGGCCGCCCTCTGACGAGCTTCGGCTGCGACGGCATGGTGGTCTCGACCCCGACCGGTGCGACGGCGTACAACTTCTCCGCGGGCGGACCGGTGATCTGGCCCGGCGTCGAGGCGATCGCCGTGGTGCCGCTGTCCGCGCACGCGCTGTTCGCCCGCCCGCTCGTGGTCGCACCGGGCGCGCCCGTCGCGATCGAGCTGCTGGACCGCAACGACGGCACCGCGATCCTCTGGTGCGACGGGCGGCGCTCGCACGAGCTGCCGCGCGGCGCGAGGGTGATCGTGCGCCGCTCCTCGCGTCCCGTGCGCCTCGCGCGCCTGCACCCGAGCGTGTTCACGGACCGGCTGGTGCGCAAGTTCCAGCTGCCCGTCTCGGGCTGGCGGGGGGCCGACTCATGATCGAGGAGATGCGTCTGCGCGACCTCGGCGTCATCGCGGAGGCCGTCCTGCCGATCGGGCCCGGTTTCACCGCGATCACGGGCGAGACCGGCGCCGGCAAGACCATGGTCGTGACCGGCCTCGGACTGCTGCTCGGGGCGAGGGCCGACTCCGGCGCCGTCCGCGCGGGGGCAGCGCAGGCCTCGGTCGCGGGCGTGTGGATCGTGCCGAGCGCGGGATCCGTCGCCGACACCGTGGCGGATGCGGGCGGAGAGCTCGAGCCCTACGACGACGAACGCGGTGAGCTCTACGTGTCCCGCACGCTCACCGCCGAAGGACGCAGCCGCGCGAGCGTCGGCGGGCGCGCGGCGCCGGCCGGCGTGCTGGCCGATCTCGCCGACGACCTCGTCGTCGTGCACGGGCAGTCCGAGCAGCTGCGCCTGCGGTCCGCGGCCGCGCAGCGCGACGCCCTCGACCGCTTCGGCGGATCCGCCGTCGCGCTCGTGCGCGCCGAGTACGAGGCCGCATGGGAGCGCTGGCGCACCCTGTCCGCTGAGCTCGAGGAGATCAGCGGCAACCAGGAGCGGCGCCGCCGAGAGGCCGATGATCTGCGCGAGGCGCTCGGAGTGATCGAGGCGACCGACCCGCAGCCGGGGGAGGACGACGCCCTCGCCGAGCGCGCAGAGCGCCTCGCGAACGCCGAGGAGCTGCGCCAGTCCGCCGCGATCGCGCGTGCCGCGCTCTCCGACGAGGACGGCGAGACCGATGTCACGTCGCTGGCGGCCGAGGCACGGCGGGCCCTGGAGCGCGCGGGGGATCCGGAACTCACGGCGATCGCCGAGAGCATCGCGGAGATCGGCTACCGCGCCACGGACATCGCGGCGCAGCTGAGCGGCTATCTCGCCGATCTCGACGAGTCCGGTCCGCACGAGCTGGCCGCCGTCGAAGAGCGCCGTGCGGCTCTCGCGACCCTCGTGCGCGCCCACGGCACCCTCGACGCCGCCCTCGAACTGTGGAACACCGGATCCGCCCGGCTGGCCGAGCTGGACGACGACTCCGACCACATCGAACGGCTCGCGGTCGAACGCGATGCCGCGCGCGCGACCCTCGACGCGGCCGCCGCCGCCCTCACCGCGACGCGCACCGAGGCGGCGGGACGACTCGGCACCGCGGTCACCGAAGAGCTGCACGCCCTCGCGATGCCCGATGCCCGCCTGGTCGTCGCGGTCACCGACGGCACGGAGAGCGCCCATGGACGCGATGATGTCGCGATCCTCCTCGCCCCGCATCCAGGTGCGGATCCGCGATCCGTCGCGAAGGGCGCCTCGGGCGGAGAGCTGTCGCGCGTGATGCTCGCGATCGAGGTCGTGATCGCGGGCACGGATCCCGTCCCGACCTTCGTCTTCGACGAGGTCGACGCGGGCATCGGCGGTGCGGCGGCGATCGAGGTCGGCAGGCGCCTGGCGCGACTCGCGCGCACCTCGCAGGTGATCGCCGTGACCCACCTCGCCCAGGTCGCCGCCTTCGCGAACAACCACCTCAGCGTCGTGAAGGCGAACGACGGGCAGGTCACCGCATCGAGCGTCCGCCGCCTCGACGGTGAGGACCGCGAGGCGGAGATGGCGCGGCTGCTCTCCGGGCTCGCCGATTCCGGTGCGGCCCTCGAGCACGCCAGAGAGCTGCTCGCCCTGCGCGAGGACTGAGCCGTCCGACGGGCGGAGATGAGGGAGCGAGCAGCGTGACGGATCGGATCGCAGTGATCGGCGAGGCCCTCGTCGACGTCGTCGAGGGCGGCGAGACGCACGCCGGGGGATCGCCGATGAACATCGCGGTCGGGCTCGCCCGGCTGGGGCATCCCACGACCCTGCACGCGCGGATCGGCGCCGACGACTACGGCGCCCTGATCCGCGCGCACCTGGACGAGGCGGGCGTGAGCCTCGGACCCGACACCCTCGTCACGGGCCCCACGTCGACGGCGATCGCGCGCGTGGACGCCGAGGGCAAGGCGAGCTACGCGTTCGACATCGACTGGGACATCCCCGCGCCCGATGTGACCGGCACCCGGCTGGTGCACACCGGGTCGATCGGCGCGCTGCGGGAACCCGGTGCCGCCGCGGCCCTCGCGGCGCTCGGCACGGCCGCGGCGAACACGCTGCTGACGCTCGATCCCAACATCCGCCCCGACGTGATCGGCACGAAAGAGGAAGTGCTGCGCCGGGTGGCCGACCTCGCGGCGCTCTGCCAGGTGGTGAAGCTGAGCGACGAGGACGCGGCCTGGCTCGCACCGGACGCGACGCTCGAGAAGGCCCTCGCCGACCTCGCCGCGCACGGCGCGCGGTTCGTGGTCGTCACGCGCGGATCCGAGGGGTGCCTGGCGCTCGTGGACGGCGCATGGTTCGCCCGCCCGGCGCAGCGCGTCGTCGTCGCCGACACGATCGGCGCGGGCGACGCGTTCATGTCCGGGTTGCTGCATGCGCTGCTGCGCGACGGTACGGATGGTCTGCTCACGGCGGGGGAGCCCGTGCCGGACGACGCCGTGCTCGCCGCTCTGGACACCGCACTCGCGAGCGCCGCGCTCACCGTGGCCCGCGCAGGAGCGAACCCTCCCTCGACGGCGGAACTGGACCAGGCCCTCCGCGCGTCGCGTGAGTGACTCCCGGCGATCGCGCTGATAGGATTAAAGCCCGTGATGCAGAACTCAGCCGCGCGGACAGACAACGACACCACCAAGCACATCTTCGTGACGGGCGGTGTCGTTTCCTCTTTGGGCAAGGGCCTGACGGCAGCCAGCCTCGGCAACCTGCTGACCGCCCGGGGACTGCGCGTCGTGATGCAGAAGCTGGATCCCTATCTGAACGTGGATCCGGGCACCATGAACCCCTTCCAGCACGGCGAGGTCTTCGTCACGGACGACGGCGCCGAGACCGACCTCGACATCGGCCACTACGAGCGCTTCCTGGACATCGAGCTCAGCCAGGCCGCGAACGTCACCACCGGTCAGATCTACTCGCAGGTCATCGCCAAGGAGCGCCGCGGCGAGTACCTCGGCGACACGGTGCAGGTCATCCCGCACATCACGGACGAGATCAAGCGCCGCATGCGCCTTCAGGCCGATGAGACGCCGCGTCCCGACGTCATCATCACCGAGATCGGCGGCACGGTCGGAGACATCGAGTCGCAGCCGTTCATCGAGTCGGCGCGTCAGATCCGCCACGAGCTCGGCCGCAAGAATGTGTTCTTCGTGCACGTGTCGCTGGTGCCGTTCATGGGCGCCTCCGGCGAGCAGAAGACCAAGCCGACGCAGCACTCCGTCGCGACCCTGCGCTCGATCGGCATCCAGCCCGACGCCCTCGTGCTGCGCAGCGATCGCCCCGTGACCGACTCGAACAAGCGCAAGATCGCGCTCATGTGCGACGTCGACGAGGACGCGGTCGTGAACGCGATCGACGTGCCCAGCATCTACGACATCCCGACGATGCTGCACGACCAGGGCCTGGACGACTACATCGTGGACGCGCTCGGGCTCGACAAGGCCGCGGATGTCGACTGGTCGCGCTGGCAGAAGGTCCTGCAGGCCGTGCACAACCCGAAGCACGAGGTCACGATCGGCCTCGTCGGCAAGTACATCGACCTGCCCGACGCCTACCTCTCGGTCACCGAGGCCCTCAAGGCCGGCGGCTTCGCGCACGAGGTCGCCGTCAAGATCCGGTGGATCCCCTCCGACTCCTGCGAGACGCCCGAGGGCGCCGCCAAGGCGCTGAGCGACGTCGACGGCATCTGCGTGCCCGGTGGCTTCGGCATCCGCGGCATCGAGGGCAAGCTGGGCGCGCTCCGGTTCGCCCGCGAACAGGGCATCCCCACCCTCGGCCTGTGCCTCGGCCTGCAGTGCATGGTGATCGAGTACGCGCGCAACGTCGCGGACATCGCCGGTGCGTCGTCGAGCGAGTTCGACCCCGACACCGCGGAGCCGGTCATCGCGACCATGGCCGAGCAGGTCGAGATCCTCGACGGCGGCGACCTGGGCGGCACCATGCGCCTGGGCCTGTACAAGGCGGCGCTCGGCGAGGGCTCGCTCGCCGCCGAGCTCTACGGCGCGTCCGAGGCCTCGGAGCGTCACCGCCACCGCTACGAGGTGAACAACGCCTACCGCGGCCGCCTGGCGGACGCCGGGCTCTCGTTCTCGGGCCTCAACCCCGAGCTCGACCTCGTCGAGTACGTGGAGCTGCCGCGCGAAGTGCACCCGTTCTACATCGCCACCCAGGCGCACCCCGAGCTGCGCTCGCGCCCGACCGACCCGCACCCGCTGTTCCGCGGACTCGTCGGCGCGGCGATCGAGCGGCACCGCTCCAGCGAGTTGTTCGACGACGAGGACTGACGTGACGGACTCCACCACCGCGCCGCACGACGAGCCGTTCGACCCCGAGGTGCTCTCGAGCGCCGAGGTGTACCGCGGCGCGGTGTGGGGGATCCGCGAGGACCACGTCCGCTACGGTGACGGCGGGATCGTGCGTCAGTACATCGACCACTCCGGCGCGGCCGCGGTCGTCGCGATGGACGAGGACGGACGGGTGCTGCTCATCCAGCAGTACCGTCATCCCATCCGGCAGCGCGACTGGGAGCTGCCCGCGGGGCTGCTCGATGTGGCGGGGGAGGACCCGATGGACGCCGCGCGGCGGGAGCTCGCCGAGGAGGCGGACCTGGTCGCAAGCGCCTGGGAGCCGCTCATCTCGATCTACACGACCCCCGGCAGCAACTCGGAGATCGTCCACATCTACCTCGCGACCGGGCTGAGCGCGGCGGAGTCCGCCTTCGCGCGCACGGACGAGGAGGCCGACATCCGGCTCGCCTGGGTTCCGCTGTCCGAAGCCGCCGACGGCGTGCTCGCCGGGCGGCTGCGCAACGGCATCCTCGCCGCCGGGGTGCTCGCGGCGGAGCGACGCCTGTCGTCGACGGGGCGGCGGGGCCTCGGGGCCTGACGTGCAGCTCGACCGAGCGCTCGACGCGTACCTCCGGCACGTGACGATCGAGCGAGGGCTGGCCGAGCACACCCTCGCCGCGTATCGCCGCGATCTCGGCGGGTACCTGGTGTGGCTGGGGGAGCAGGGCATCGCCGACACCGACGCGATCTCCGCGGAGACCGTCGCGGCGTTCGCCGCGGAGCGTGCGGGCGCAGAACCGCCGCCCGCCGCGTCCAGCCTCGCCCGGCTGCAGTCCTCGGTGCGGGGCTGGCATCGCTTCCTCGCCAGGGAGGGCATCGCCGAGGCGGATCCGAGCGCACGGCTGCGTCCGCCGAAACAGCCGCGGCGTCTGCCGAAGGCGCTCACGATCGATCAGGTCGAGCAGCTGCTCGGCGCGCCCTCCGCCGAGGATCCCATCGGGATCCGGGACCGGGCGCTCCTCGAGCTGCTCTACGCCACGGGCGCCCGCGTCTCCGAGGCGGTGTCTCTCGACGTCGACGATCTTGCGCACGGCGACGTGCTGAGGCTGCGCGGAAAGGGATCCAAAGAGCGGATCGTGCCCGTGGGCTCCTATGCGCGCGCGGCGGTCGACGCCTACCTCACGCGGGTGCGCCCCGCGCTCGCCGCGAAGGGGCGCGCCTCGGCGAAACTGTTCCTCGGGGCGCGCGGCGCACCGCTCAGCAGGCAGAGCGCGTGGCTGATCATCCGCGCGGCCGCCGAGGGCGCGCAGATCACGGCGGAGGTCTCGCCGCACACTCTGCGGCATTCCTTCGCGACCCATCTGCTGCAGGGCGGCGCCGATGTCCGGGTCGTGCAGGAGCTGCTGGGCCACGCGTCGGTCGCGACCACCCAGATCTACACGCACGTCTCGGTGGACACGCTGCGGGACGTCTACGCGACCGCGCATCCTCGGGCGCGTTGACGGCGGTTATCTCTCGCGAGGAGGCGCTCGGCGGCGTCGACCTGTAGGGTCTGGCGAAAAGGGTTTCTCGAAAACTGAAGGAGCAACGATGCCGACCGTCGAGTCCCGTCTTCCCCTCGCCCTCGCAATCCTGGCGCTGTCGACGATCGCGCTCTCCGCCTGCGCGCAGGGCGGAGGAGGCCTGAAGCCGGAGGATTCTCCGCTTTCCGAGTACCTGAGCGCGGGCTACGACCGCGACGCCTCTCCGAAGGAGCAGGAGCGCCGGGCCAAGGAGCAGCAGAAGAAGCAGGAGGAGCTGACCGCCGACTGCATGGCGAAGGAAGGCTTCGAATACAAGCCGTTCACCGGCAACATGTCGTTCGCTTCCTCCGAAGACGTGAAGTGGGAGCCGGAGGAGCGGTCCTGGGTCGAGAAGTACGGGTACGGCGCCGTCGACAATCCGATGGATCAGCAGATGAAGGGCAAGGAGCAGGAGCAGCCCGTCGAGGACCCGAATCAGGAGTATCTGCAGAGCCTTTCCGAGGCGGAGCAGCAGGCCTACCAGGAGACGCTGTACGGCAAGATGGCCGATCCCGACCCGCAGGCGGAAGGACCGGTCGAGTGGAAATGGCAGGACGCCGGCTGCCAGGGGCGGGCGCAGCACGAGGTGTCGGCCGATCAGCCCTGGCAGAGCGACGAGTTCAAGCCGCTCGTGGACCGCATCCAGAAGTTCTACGAGAAGATGCAGGACGCTCCGGAGCTGAAGAAGCTCGACGGATCATGGGCCGCGTGCATGGGCGATGCCGGTGAGAGCGGATTCCGCAGGCAGCCGGAGGCTCAGCAGTCGATCTACGACGCGATGAACAAGATCTACGAGCAGCAGGCCCCGATGGATCCGCAACAGGACCCGAATTCGTATCAGGATCCCAAGGACAGCGCGGAGATGAAGAAGCTCGGCGAGACGGAGCGTGCGCTCGCACTCAAGGATCTCGCCTGCCGGGAGAAGACCTCCTACCGCGATGCGCAGCTGAAGATCCAGTTCGCGAACGAGGAGAAGTTCGTCGCGGAGAACAAGAAGGAGCTCGAGGCGTTCAAGGTGGCGGGGGAGAAGGCTCTGGCGCAGGAGAAGAAGAAGTAGTGCGGGACGACACGGAGGATGCGGGTTCCGGCGCCTCGCAGGTGGCCGGCTGGGGGCGGGTGTTCCGGCGCAACCGCGCGCTCTGGATCGGTGCGCTGGCCGCGCTCGCGGCGCTCGTCGGCGGTCTGCTCGTCGGGACGTTCGTGCTGGCACCCGCGAATGCCGGGGGGAAGGCGCCCAAACCGGGCCTGATCACGGCGCCGGTCGAGTTCGGGCCGCTGAGCAACGATGTGACGCTGCGTGCGGACGTCGGCTACGCCGATGCGGTGGACGTCGCGATCGACACGAGCACCGTCTCCGGCGCCGCGGTCGTCACCGGGCAGGTCCCCGCGGAGGGGGCGACCTTCTCGCCGCTCTCGATCGCCCTCGAAGTGGTCGGGCGGCCGGTGATCGTGCTGCCAGGGGAACTGCCCGCCTACCGGAGCCTGCGCCACGGCGTCTCCGGCCCTGACGTGCTGCAGCTCAAGCAGGCGCTGTCCGCCGTGGGGATCGATCCGGGGGACATGAGCTCGAACATCCTCGATGAGAACGCGACGGCCGCGATCGCCCAGCTGTACGCCCAGGTCGGCTATCCCGCGCCGAGTCCCGGCGAGGGCGTGGAGGAGGCCTATCGCAGTGCGCAGGAGTCGGTGCGCTCGGCCGAGACGGCGCTGCGCAGCGCGCGTCGCCAGCTCCAGGCCGCCGACCAGACGCCGGAGGCGGATCGCGGCGCCCTGCAGGACGCCGTCGACGCGGCGCGGAGCCAGCTCGGCTCCGCCGAGGACGCCGCCGAACGGGCGCGCCTGCAGACGCTGCCGTTCCTGCCGTCGAGCGAGGTGCTGTTCCTCACCGAACTGCCGCGCCGGGTCGACGCGGTGAAGGCCAAGCGGGGCGCCGTGCTGCAGGGCACGGCGATGACGGTGTCGGGGGCGACCGTGCGCCTGACCGGGAGCGCTGCCGAGGCCGACGCGCGCCTGCTCAAGCCGGGCACCTCAGGGACGTTCTCCCTCCCGGACGGCACCGCGCACACGGCGACCATCACCGAGGTCAAGAACGGCTCCGCGGCCGGCGCCTCGGGAGGCTCCGGGGGCAAGAGCGGCACGAAGCCGGCGGCCGCGGGGCGCTGGCAGGTGCTGTTCGAGCCGCAGCCGCTCACCGCGGAGCAGATCGCGGCGCTGCAGGGCGCGAACGTGCGGGTCACCGTCGCGGTCGGCGCCACGGACGGCGACGTGCTGTCCGTCCCTCTCGCCGCGCTGACGGCGGGGCCTGGCGGTGAGAGCCGGGTGCAGGTGGTGGAATCGGATCCGCGCGAAGGGGACAGCGCGAAGACGCGCATGGTCGTCGTGAAGACCGGGCTGGCCGCCCGCGGCGCGGTCGAGGTTGCGGCGGTCGAGGGGAAGCTGGAGAAGGGCGATCTCGTGGTGGTCGGCCGATGACCGAGGCCGCGCCGGATCCGGCGCCGCTGATCGAGCTGCGCGACGTCACGCGCTCGTTCCCCGGGCCGCCGGAGGTGCAGGCGCTGAAGGGCGTCTCGCTGACCGTCGAGCCGGGGGACTACCTCTCGATCGTCGGCCCCTCCGGATCCGGCAAATCCACGATGCTCAACATCCTCGGGCTGCTGGACCGTCCGAGCGTGGGGACGTACCGGCTCGCCGGATCCCTCACCGGAGACCTCGGCGAGGACGAGCGGGCCGCCATGAGAGCGAGATTCATCGGCTTCGTCTTCCAGTCCTTCCACCTGATGGCGCGCCGCTCGGTGCTGCAGAACGTGCTGATGCCGATGCTCTACAGCGGGGTTCCGCGCGCGGAACGGGAGGAGCGGGCGGTCGCCGCGCTGGAACGCGTCGGCCTCGGCGGCCGGATGTCGTTCCTGCCGACCGAGCTCTCCGGTGGGGAGCGGCAGCGCGTCGCCGTGGCACGGGCGGTGGTCTCCGGACCCCGGCTCCTGCTCGCGGACGAGCCCACCGGCAACCTCGACTAGGACACCACGGGAGAGGTGATGCGGCTGTTCGAGGACCTCGGCGAGGACGGGCTCACGCTCGTCGTGATCACCCACGACGCCGAGGTCGCGCAGCGGGCGCGCCGCTGCATCCGGATCGCGGACGGGCGGGTGAGCGAGCGATGATCCCTCCGGTGCCGCGGGCGGATCGCTTCACGATGCAGGATCTCGTGGCGGAGGCCACGAGCGACCTGGGATCCCGGCCGGCGCGACTGCTGGCGACGATCCTGGGCACCGTGCTCGGGATCGGCGCCCTGGTCGCCACCGTCGGCTTCGCCCAGACCGCCTCCGCCCAGATCGCGCGACAGTTCGACACCGCGGCGGGCACCCAGATGGTGGTGTCTCCGGCGCAGGCGCAGACCGGCGGCTCGCAGAGCAAGAGCGTGGCGACCGGGCGCATCCCCTGGGACGGGGCCGAGCGCGTGGACCGCCTGGCGGGCGTTCTGGCCTCGGCCCTCATCGCCGAGGTGCCGCTCGGGGATTCCGATTCCATCACGGCGGTGCCCGTGAACGATCCTTCCGCGGCGCCCGCCTCCTCGCCGGCGCTGTTCGCCGCATCGGCCGGGCTGCCGGAAGCGCTCGAGGCGCGGGTCGTCTCGGGGCGGTTCTTCGATCACGGGCACGACGCCAGGGCCGACCGGGTCGCGGTGCTCGGCGCCGAGGCGGCGAAGAGGCTGGGAATCGCCGAGGTCGGCGCCCGTCCCTCGCTGTTCATCGACGGGGTCGCGTACGCGGTCATCGGCGTGCTGGGCCCGATGCAGCGGTCCGACCTCGCTGATGCCGTGCTGATCCCGGTGGGGACGGCGCGGAGCGACTTCCGTCTGGCGGCGCCCGCCGAACTCGACATCCGGATCATGCCGGGCTCGGGGCCTCAGCTCGCGAAGCAGACCGTCGTCGCGCTTCAGCCCGATGCTCCGGAGGGTCTGCAGGCGCAGGCGCCCTCGGGCAGGGGGGACCTCAGCCGCAACGTGCAGGGCGACGTGAACCTGGTGCTCCTGCTGCTCGGCGGCGTCGTGCTGCTCGCGGGCGGCTTCGGCATCGCGAACGTCACGCTGCTGGGCGTGATGGAGCGGACAGGGGAGATCGGGCTGCGCCGCGCGCTCGGAGCGACCAGCCGACAGGTCGGACAGCAGTTCCTGGTCGAATCCCTGGTGATCGGACTGGTGGGCGGAGTGATCGGCGCCGCGGTCGGCGTCAACGCCGTCATCCTCGTCGCGGCGCTGCAGGGCTGGGCGCCGGTCGTGGATCCGCTGATCGCGATCGCCGGAGTCGGGGTCGGAGTGCTCGTCGGCGCGCTGTCCGGGTGGTATCCCGCACGGCGGGCCTCGCGCATCGAGCCCGTGGAGGCGCTCCGAGGCTAATGGTTTGAAGTCAGACCATTGACAGTCGAGGGACGAGAGCGTCAGAATCGCTGCACACGCTCCCTCCACTGAAAGCAGGCAGCACTCCATGAGCGAAACGACAAAGGCGCCGGACTCGCACCCGATCGACGACGACGCCGCAGCCCTGGCCGCCCTGGGCTACAAACAGGAACTGCATCGGGGGATGTCGGGGTTCAGCAACTTCGCCGTCTCCTTCTCGATCATCTCCATCCTCGCGGGATGCATCACCTCGTACGCCATCGCCCTGAACTCGGGCGGCCCCTCGGCGATCACGATCGGCTGGCCGGTCGTCGGCGTCTTCGTGCTCATGGTCGCCCTCGCCATGGCAGAGGTGTGCTCGAAGTACCCGACCGCCGGCGGCCTGTACTTCTGGGCCGGCCGGCTCGCCAAGCGGAACAAGCGCCAGTGGGCGTGGACCGTGGGCTGGTTCAACTTCCTCGGCGAGGTCGCCGTCACCGCGGCGATCGACTTCGGCGCGGCGACCACGATGATGGCGTTCGCGAACCTGGTCTGGGGCATCGAGCCGACGCCGCAGACCACCTTCGCGCTCTTCGTCGTGCTGATCGTGGTGCACGGTCTGCTGAACACCTTCGGCGTCAACATCGTGAGCCTGCTCTCGAACGTGTCCGCCTGGTGGCACATCGTCGGCGTGCTCGTGATCGTCGGGGCGCTGTGGATCATGCCCACCCAGCACCAGGACGTCGGATGGACGTTCACGCACTGGTACAACGGCACCGGCTGGTCGTTCGGCCCGTACGTGTTCCTCATGGGCCTGCTGATGGCGCAGTACACGTACACCGGCTACGACGCCTCCGCCCACGTCGCCGAGGAGACCAAGAACGCCTCGATCGCCGCGCCCAAGGGCATCGTGATGAGCGTCGTGATCTCGATCATCGGCGGCTGGATCCTGCTCTTCTCGATCACCGCGGCCATCCAGGACGGCAGCGACAAGGGGATCGCGGGCCTCCTCGGATCCCAGACCGGTCTGCCACCCGCGCAGATCTTCCTGGACGCGCTGAACAACCCGACGATGGCGAAGTTCCTGCTGTTCATCGTCTGCGGCGCGCAGTTCTTCTGCGGCATGGCCTCGGTCACCGCGAACTCCCGGATGAGCTACGCGTTCTCGCGGGACAGCGCGATCCCGGGCTCGCGGATCTGGGCGAAGGTCAACAAGCGCACGGGCACGCCGACCAACTCGATCTGGCTGTGCGTCGTGCTGTCGATCATCCTGACCACGCCGGCGCTGTTCAACACCACGGCGTACCTCGCCGTGACATCGGTGGCGGTCATCGGCCTCTACATCGCCTACGTCACTCCGGTGTTCCTGCGCCGGCTGGACAAGGGCTTCGTCCCCGGGCCCTGGAACCTGGGCCGGTGGAGCGCCGTCGTCGGCTGGATCGCCGTGGTCTGGGTGGTGCTCATCATCATCCTGTTCGTGCTGCCCCCGGTGAACCCGATCACGATCGACACCTTCAACTACGCGCCCGTCGCAGTCGTCGTGGTGGCCCTCCTCTCCATCGTGCTGTGGTTCGCGTACGGCAAGCGGGACTTCATGGCGTCGAGCGTCGAGGCCGAGCATCTCACCATGGCGCCGGACAAGCTCCTGGAGGAATGACCACGACATGACGGACGCGATGGACTCCCCTCTGGTGGGCGCGGCGCTGCATCCGGTCCGCGGCCACATGGCCTTCGAGAGCTGCGTCGAGCAGCTCGGATCGGCCATCAGGCTCGGGATCTTCCGGGTGGGGACGAAGCTCCCCGGCGAGCGCGAGCTCGCCGAGAAGCTCAGCGTCTCCCGCGCCACCCTGAGGGAGGCCATCAGCGCTCTCCGCGCCGCCGGGCTCGTCACGACGACCCGGGGGCGCGGAGGGGGCACCGTCGTCCTGCCGGCCGCAGAGCAGTGGCCGGCCGACCAGACCCCGCCGCGCCGGGCCGAGATCGACGACGTGATCGTCTTCCGGTCCGTCATCGAGCCGGGCGCCGCGTACCGGGCGGCGCTGACCTCCCTGGACGAGGCGCAGCGCACGCTCCTCACCGACAGCCTCGCAGACCTCGCCGCCGCCGAGACGCCGGCCGACTACCGGCAGGCCGACGCCCGGCTGCACCTCGCGATCGCGACGGTCTGCGGATCCGATGAACTGTCGCGCTCCTGCAGCGCGGTGCAGGTGCGGATCCATCAGCTCCTCGCCGAGATCCCGTTCCTCAAGACCAACATCGACCACTCCGAGACCGAGCACCGCGCGATCGTCGCGGCGATCCTGGACGGCTCCGCCGACCGGGCGCGCGACATCATGACTGCGCACTGCGACGCCACCGCCGCACTCCTCAAGGGCCTTCTGAAATAAAGGACACCGTTGCACATGAACTCCTCCGACCTCCTCGTCCCCGCCCGCAACGACCGCATGCTCACCGTCGAGCAACTGCGCGCGCGCATCCTCGACGGCTCGCTCGACACTGTGATCCTCGCCTTCACCGACATGCAGGGGCGGCTGCAGGGCAAGCTCTTGCACGCGCGCTTCTTCCTCGACTCGGTGCTCGGCCACGGCACCGAGGGATGCAACTACCTGCTCGCGGTCGACGTCGAGATGAACACGGTCGACGGCTATGCGCACGCGTCCTGGGCGGACGGCTACGGCGATATGGAGTTCGTACTGGACCTCGCGACCATCCGGCTCCTGCCGCACCGGCCGGGAAGCGCGATGATCCAGTGCGACCTCGCGGGGACCAACGGCGTGTCCGTGCGCGTCTCGCCGCGCGAGATCCTGCGCGCGCAGACCGAGCGCGCGGCCTCGCACGGGTGGAAGGCCCTGGCCGGCACCGAGCTCGAGTTCGTGATCTTCAACACGCCCTACGACCGGGCGTGGGACTCCGGCTATCGCGACCTGGAGCCCGCCAACCGCTACAACATCGACTACTCGATCCTCGGATCCACGCTCGTCGAGCCGCTGCTGCGCGAGATCCGCAACACGATGTACGCCTCGGGTCTGAACGTCGAGTCGGCGAAGGGCGAGTGCAACTTCGGCCAGCACGAGATCGCGTTCCTCTACGACGAGGTCATCGCCACGGCCGACAACCACTCGTACTACAAGACGGCCTCGAAGGACATCGCGCGTCAGCACGGTCAGTCGATCACGTTCATGGCGAAGCCGAACCAGCGTGAGGGCAACTCCTGCCACGTGCACATGTCGCTGCGCGGCAAGGACGACGACGCGCTGGTGTTCTGGGACGCCGAGCGCGGCGCCCGCTCGGCGCTCTACGACCACTTCATCGCCGGTGTGCTCGCGACCATGCGCGACTTCACGCTCTTCTACGCGCCCAACATCAACTCCTACAAGCGGTTCGTGAAGGGATCCTTCGCGCCGACCGCGGTCGCCTGGGGCATCGACAACCGCACCAGTTCGGTGCGCCTGGTCGGGCGGGGCGCCGGAGCGCGGATGGAGAACCGTCTGCCCGGCGGGGACATGAACCCGTATCTGGGACTCGCCGCCATGCTCGCGGGCGGACTGTACGGGATCGAGCACGAGCTGCCGCTCGAGCCGGAGACGAAGGGCAACGCGTACGAATCCGGTGCACCCACGGTCCCGTCCACGATGCACGAGGCGCGCGAGGCGCTCGCGCAGTCCGCGATCGCGAACGAGGTCTTCGGCGAGGACGTCGTGCGGCACTACGTGAACTACGCCGATGTCGAGATCGCGGCCTTCGACGCCGCGGTGACCGACTGGGAGCTGCGCCGCGGCTTCGAGCGGCTGTGAACGGGTTCATCGGAGATCTCGAGAGGCTGAGCGCATGAGGATCCCTTCTTCCCGCTACGGCGCCGCCGGCGCCTTCACCGTCCTGAACCCCGCGACCGGACAGCCGGTGGGGGAGGTCGGTCTCGCCGACCTCGGCGAGACCGACGCGGCCATCGAGCGCGCCCACCGGGCGTACCCCGCGTGGCGCGCGATCGCCCCGGGGGACCGCGCTCGCCTGCTGCGGTCGTTCGCGAGCGTCGTCGAGGCGCACATCGACGAGCTCGCCGCCCTGGAGGTCGCGAACGCCGGTCACACGATCGGCAACGCCCGCTGGGAGGCCGGCAACGTCCGCGACGTGCTGAACTACTACAGCGCGAGCCCCGAGCGGCACTTCGGGAAGCAGATCCCCGTGGCCGGCGGGATCGACGTCACCTTCCACGAGCCGCTCGGCGTCGTCGGCATCATCGTGCCGTGGAACTTCCCGATGCCCATCGCCGGCTGGGGATTCGCCCCGGCGCTCGCCGCAGGCAACACGGTCGTGCTCAAGCCCGCCGAGCTCACGCCGCTGACCGCGATGCGCCTCGGCGAGCTGGCCCTCGAGGCGGGGCTCCCGGAGGGCGTCTTCACGGTCATCACCGGCAAGGGCAGCGTGGTCGGGGACCGCTTCGTCACCAACCCGCTCGTGCGCAAGGTGTGCTTCACCGGATCCACCGAGGTGGGCAAGGGGATCATGCGCGGCTGCGCGGATCAGATCAAGCGCGTCACCCTCGAGCTCGGCGGCAAGAACGCGAACATCGTGTTCGACGACGCGGACCTCGAGGCCGCGGCCGCGGCCGCCCCAGGCGGCGGCCTCGACAACGCGGGCCAGGACTGCTGCGCCCGTTCCAGGATCCTCGTGCAGGAGAACGTCTACGACCGGTTCCTCGAGCTCCTCCGGCCCGCGGTCGAGGCGTTCCGCGTCAAGGATCCGTCCGCGGAGGACGCCGAGATGGGGCCGATGGTCTCGGCGCGGCAGCGCGACGCGGTCGCGGCGCACCTGGACGGCGCCGACGTGGCTTTCCGCGGGCAGAGCGCCGAAGGCGCGGACTGGGACGGCGGGTTCTGGCTCGCCCCGGCGGTCGTGCTGCCGCGCAGCGCGAGCGATCCGGTGTGGGCGCAGGAGCTCTTCGGCCCGGTGCTCGCCGTGATGCCGTTCCGTGACGAGGCGGATGCGATCGCCAAGGCCAACGACACCGAGTACGGTCTGAGCGGATCCATCTTCAGCCGCGATGTCGGCCGCGCCCTGCGCGTCGCCCGCGGGGTGGAGAGCGGCAATCTCTCGATCAACTCGCACTCCTCCGTGCGCTACTGGACCCCCTTCGGCGGGTTCAAGCAGTCCGGGCTGGGGCGCGAGCTCGGACCGGACGCGCCGGACTCCTTCTCCGAGGTGAAGAACGTGTTCATCTCCACGACGTACTGAATCCTCCCCACACAGCGAAAGGCAACACAGGAATGGGAAAGCTCGAAGGCAAGGTCGGCGTCATCACCGGCGGCTGCAGCGGTATCGGACTGGCGACGGCGAAGAAGTTCGTGGCGGAGGGCGCGAAGGTCGTCATCGGCGACCTCGACGAGGCGAACGGCCCCCGCATCGCGGAGGAGCTCGGCGGCGTGTTCGTGAAGGTGAACGTGACCGATCAGGCCGAGGTGGAGAACCTCTTCGCCGTCGCGCACGACACCTACGGCCGCATCGACATCGCCTTCAACAACGCCGGGATCTCGCCGGCGTCCGACGACTCGATCCTCAAGACCGGGATCGACGCCTGGAACCTGGTGCAGGACGTCAACCTCACCAGCGTCTACTACTGCTGCAAGGCCGTGCTGCCGTACATGCTCGAGCAGGGGAGCGGATCCATCATCAACACGGCCTCGTTCGTGGCGATCATGGGTGCGGCGACCTCGCAGATCTCCTATACGGCGTCCAAAGGCGGCGTGCTCGCGATGACCCGCGAGCTCGGCGTGCAGTTCGCGCGCAAGGGCATCCGCGTCAACGCGCTCTGCCCCGGCCCGGTGAACACGCCGCTGCTGCAGGAGCTCTTCGCGAAGGACCCCGAGCGCGCCGCGCGCCGGCTCGTGCACGTCCCGATGGGGCGATTCGCCGAACCCGAGGAGATCGCGAACGCGGTCGCGTTCCTCGGCAGCGACGAATCGAGCTTCATCACCGCCATGGACTTCCTCGTCGACGGCGGCCTCTCGAACGCGTACGTGACCCCGCTGGAATCCGACTTTGACTGAGCCGCGCCCCGTCGTCGGGCTCACGACCTACCGCCAGGCCGCCGATTGGGGCACCTGGCGGCAGGTCGAGGCCGACCTCCTGCCGAGCGACTACGCGCGCTCGATCGAGCGCGCCGGCGGCGTGCCGCTGCTGCTGCCGCCGGTCGCCGCTCCCGGCGCCGCGGGCGAGGTGCTCGCGCGCCTGGACGGGCTCCTCATCGCGGGCGGGGCCGACGTGAACCCCGCCCGCTACGGGCAGGAGCCCGACCCGAGCGTGGTGCGCTGGTACGACGACCGGGACGCGTGGGAGCTCGCGCTCCTCGCCGAGGCCGACCGGATCCGGCTGCCCCTGCTCGGGATCTGCCGCGGCATGCAGCTCATGGCGGTCGCCGCCGGCGGAACCCTCGTGCAGCACCTGCCCGACGTGGTCGGCCACGGCGAGCACGGGGGAGGGCCGACGTCGTACGGCTCGGCCTCGGTGCGCGTCGACGCCGAGGGCCGGGTCGCGGGCCTCGTGGCGCCCGAGATCACCGTCCCCGTGCACCATCATCAGGCGGTCGCGCAGCATCCCGGCTATCTCCCGGTCGCGCACGACGCGGACGGCGTGCTGCAGGCCATGGAGGCCGAGGGCGACCGGTTCGCGGTCGGCGTGCAGTGGCATCCGGAGACGGACGAGGATCCGGGGCTGTTCGACGGGCTGATCGCGGCGGCGAAGGAGCGCCTCCTGACCCGCTGATCCGGCGGACCGGCGTGTGGGGCCGGGGCCGGAACCTCGTCGGCGGCTATGATCGATCGAGCACGACGAGCAGGAGAAACGTGGCGAAGAAGACGAAGGACGACACCCCGATCGGGCCGACCGGGCGTCCCTACCAGGGCTTCCCCATCCCTGCTCCGCTGACGGCGCACGGTCCCGCGCGGATCATCGCCCTCTGCAACCAGAAGGGCGGCGTCGGCAAGACCACGACGTCGATCAACCTGGCCGCCGCCTTCGCCGAGTACGGGCGCAAGGTGCTCGCCGTCGACTTCGACCCGCAGGGCGCGCTCTCGGCGGGTCTCGGGATCCCCACCCACGACATCCCCACGGTCTACGACCTGCTGCTGGACACCAAGCGCGATGCGCATGAGGCGATCGTCCACACGCACGTCGAGGGGCTGGATCTGATCCCCGCGAACATCGACCTGTCCGCGGCCGAGGTGCACCTCGTCAACGAGGTCGCCCGCGAGACGATCCTCTCCCGGGTGCTGCGTCAGGTGGCGGGGGAGTACGACGTCATCCTCATCGACTGCCAGCCCTCGCTGGGCCTGCTCACGGTGAATGCGCTCACGGCCGCGCACGGCGTGCTGATCCCGCTCGAGTGCGAGTTCTTCGCGCTGCGCGGCGTCGCCCTGCTCATCGAGACCATCGACAAGGTGCGCGACCGCCTCAACCCCTCGATCACCCTCGACGGCCTGCTCGCGACGATGTACGACGCGCGGACCCTGCACTCCCGCGAGGTGCTGGAGCGCGTGGTCGAGGCGTTCGGCGACGACGTGCTGGAGACCGTGATCGGGCGCACCGTCAAGTTCCCCGACGCCTCGGTGTCGGGTGTGCCGATCACCGAGTTCGCGCCGGAGCACCCCGCCGCACAGGCGTACCTGCGACTGGCCCGGGAGCTGGTCGCCCGTGGCGCCGTCGCCTGACGCGATCCCCGAGGACGCCCCGATCCCCGAACCCGAGTCCGGGTTCCGCGTCTCCCTGTCGAACTTCGACGGGCCGTTCGACCTGCTGCTGAACCTCATCTCCAAGCACGAGATGGACATCACCGAGGTGTCGCTGAGCCGGGTCACCGACGAGTTCATCGCCTACCTGCGCGAACTCGGACCGGACGAGGACCTCGACGAGACGAGCGAGTTCCTCGTCGTCGCGGCGACCCTGCTCGACATGAAGGTCGCGGGTCTCCTGCCGCAGGGCGAGCTCGTGGACGCGGAGTCGGTCGCCCTCCTGGAGGCCAGGGATCTGCTGTTCGCGCGGCTGCTGCAGTACCGCGCGTTCAAGGAGGTGTCGGCCTGGTTCGCACGCAGCCTGCAGTACGAGGACCGGCGCCACGCCCGTGCCGTGCGGCTGGACGAGAAGCACCGTGCGCGCACGCCGGAGCTGGTGTGGACGCTCAGCGCCGCCGACTTCGGCACGCTCGCCCTGCTCGCCTTCGCGCCCAAGGAGATCCCCACGGTCGGTCTCGACCATCTGCACGCGCCGCTCGTGAGCATCCGGGAGCAGGCCGCGATCGTGGTGACTCTGCTGCGCAGCGCGGAGTCCGTGACCTTCCGCGAGATCGTCGCGGGGGCGGTGGAGCCGGGGGTCGTGGTGGCGCGCTTCCTGTCCGTGCTGGAGCTGTACCGGCATGCGGCGCTCTCCTTCGAACAGCTGGAGCCGCTCGGCGAGCTGACCCTGCGGTGGTCGGCCGAGCACTGGACCGACGAGATGCTGGCGACGTTGGGAGCCGACTATGACCGATGACATCGAGCAGCCGCTCACCGAGAAGCTCGAGGCGATCCTGCTCATCATCGACGAGCCGCACAGCCTCGTCTCCCTCGCCGCCGCGGTCGGCGCGCCGGTGCCGGCCGTGCGGCAGGCGATCGCGTCGCTCGTCGACGAGTACGACGGCCGAGGGCAGGGGCCGCGGCGCGGCTTCGAGCTGCGCGAGGTCGGCGGAGGCTGGCGGCTGTACGTGCGCGAGGACTACGACGATCTCGTCGCGGACTTCGTGGGCGGGCAGGCTCCGGCGCGACTGTCGCAGGCGGCGCTCGAGACCCTCGCGGTGATCGCGTACAAGCAGCCGGTCACCCGTAGCCAGGTGGCCTCGATCCGCGCCGTCAACGTCGACTCCGTGGTGCGCACGCTCGTCGGCCGCGGGCTCATCACCGAGCTCTTCCAGGACTCCGAGACCGGTGCGATCAACTACGGCACGACGGACGCGCTGCTGCAGAACCTCGGCATCAACTCGCGCGACGAGCTGCCGCCGATCTCGCCGCTGCTCGACGACGGCTCAGAAGGATTCAGCGAAAGGGCATGATGTCGACCGAAATCCCCCCTGCCGGTTTCTCGGAGAACGGCGTGCGCCTGCAGAAGGTGCTCGCCAACGCGGGCGTCGCATCGCGGCGCGTGATCGAGCAGTACATCGTCGAGGGACGGATCCGCGTGAACGGAGCCGTCGTCACAGAGCTCGGCCGGCGCATCGACCCCGAGACCGATCTCGTCGATGTGGACGGCACCGCGGTGCAGCTGGACACCGGCAAGCGCTACGTCATGCTGAACAAGCCCACCGGCGTGGTCTCCTCGATGAAGGACGAGAAGGGGCGGCCGGATCTGCGCCGCTTCACGAAGGACTACGAGGAGCGCCTCTACAACGTCGGGCGCCTGGACGCCGAGACCAGCGGACTGCTCATCCTCACGAACGACGGCGACCTCGCGCACGTGCTCGCGCACCCCTCCTTCGGCGTGACCAAGGTCTACATCGCCAAGGTCGAGGGCATCGTCACCGCGCAGACGATCGCGAAGCTCACGAAGGGCATCGACCTGGAGGACGGGCGGATCGTCGCCGACAAGGCACGACTGCTGGACTCGTCCCAGGGATCCAGCCTCGTCGAGCTCACGCTGCACTCCGGACGCAACCGGATCGTGCGACGGATGCTCGCGGCCGTCGGGCATCCGGTCACCGAACTCGTGCGGCGGCAGTTCGGCCCGCTGCACCTGGGAACGCTCCCTGCGGGGAAGTCCCGGGAACTGACTAAAATCGAACTCGGCGCGCTTCTGACCCTGTCGCGCCAGGATTCCCCCGCGGACGGTGCTTCGAACCCTTCGAGAGCCTCAGGGACCGACGCCGACCGGGGAGACGCGCAGGAGAACGAGTGAGCGACACGAGCAGGACGCCGAACGAGCGTGCCGCGCGGCTGTCCGGAACCATCCGGATCGTCGGCGCGGGGCTTCTCGGCGCCAGCATCGGGCACGCCCTGACCGCGAAGGGCGTCGACGTCGCCCTCGCCGACACCTCGCCCGCGCAGCTGCGGCTCGCGATCGACTACGGCGCGGGCCGCGCCGCCCGGGAGGACGACGCCCCGGCCCTCGTGGTGGTCGCCGTGCCGCCGGACGTGACGGCCGACGTCATCCAGGCGGAGCTGGCGCGATTCCCGGATGCGGTGGTCACCGATGTCGCGAGCGTCAAGCTCGAGCCGCTGCGCGTGCTCCGCGAGCGCGGCGTCGACCTGACCCGGTACATCGGATCCCACCCGCTCGCCGGTCGCGAGCGCGGGGGCGCGATCTCGGCGCGCGCCGACATCTTCATCGGCCGCCCCTGGGTGGTCTGCCGCGACGAGGAGACCCGCGCGGCGGATCTGGCGCTCGTCGAAGGCCTGGCGCTCGACCTCGAGGCGATGCCGCTCGAGATGACCCCGGAGGAGCACGACCGCGCGGTCGCGCTGACCTCGCATGTTCCGCAGGTCGTGGCGAGCCTGCTCGCCGCGCGTCTCGCCGACGCCGAGGACGGCTCGCTCCGCCTCGCCGGCCAGGGCGTGCGCGACACCACGCGCATCGCCGCCTCGGCCCCCGAACTGTGGGTGCAGATCCTCGGCGCGAACGCGGCGCCCGTCGTCTCGGTGCTCGACGCCCTCGCGGCCGAGCTCGCCGAGGTCGCCGATGCGCTGCGCGACCCGGACCGCACGGGATCCCGGCGCACGGTCGCCGAGGCGATCCGGCACGGCAACGAGGGCGTCGAGCGGCTGCCGGGCAAGCACGGCCAGAACCGCCGGTTCGAGTCCTTCGTCGTGATGATCGACGACACCGCGGGTCAGCTCGGCCGCCTCTTCGGCGAGCTCGGCGAGCTCGAGGTGAACGTCGAGGACCTGCGCCTGGAGCACTCGCCCGGTGCGCAGTTCGGCCTCGCCGAGATCAGCGTGACGCCCGCCGCCCTGCGCGGCGCGGTCGAAGGACTCGAAGCCAGGGGATGGCGGATTGCGAGCATGCCCGATGACTGACCCGTTCATCGTCGCGATCGACGGCCCGGCCGGATCCGGCAAGTCCAGCGTGTCCAAGGCCGTCGCGCGACGCCTCGGCTACGGATTCCTCGACACGGGCGCCGCCTACCGCGCGCTGGCCTGGCACGTGCTGGACCGCGGTGACGACACCGCCGACGAGGCCGCGGTGCTGGCCGCCGCCGCCGACTTCCCGTTCGCGCAGGGCCTCGACCCCGACGACCGTCTCGTGCACGTCGGTGCGACGGACGTGACGGACGCGATCCGCGAACCGCGCGTCTCGGGCGCCGTGAGCGGTGTGGCGCGGGTGCCCGCGGTGCGGGTGCAGGTGAACGACGCGTTCCGCCGGATCGCCCGCGAGGCCGAATACCCCGCCGTGGTGGTGGAGGGGCGCGACATCACGACCGTGGTCGCCCCGGACGCCCCCGTGCGGATCCTGCTCACGGCGGCCCCGGAGGTGCGCGCGGCGCGCCGGGCCGCGGAGCTCGACGCGGAGGATGCCGGGGCGGTCGCGGCCGCCCTGCATCACCGCGACGCCAAGGACAGCGCGGTGGTGGACTTCCTCACCGCCGCGGAAGGAGTGGAGGTCGTGGATTCGACCGACCTCGACTTCGAGGAGACCATCGACGCCGTGATCGCGGTGATCGAGCGACGTGCGCCCGGAGCGCAGCGAGGAGCCGACCATGGCTGACGAAGAATACGAAGGCGGCGACGACCGCCTCGCCGAGAAGCTGGACGCGATGGACGAGGAGCTCGTCGAGTCGCGCGCCGCGACCCTGCGTGCGGGCCTCGACGACTACGACCTGGACGATGAGGACGCCGAGCTGCTCGCGGGCCTCGTCTCGGGCGAGGACGGGATCGAGTTCCTGCCCGCGCTGCCCGTCATCGCGATCGTGGGTCGGCCGAACGTCGGCAAGTCCGCGCTCGTGAACCGGATCCTGGGTCGCCGCGAGGCCGTCGTCGAGGACACCCCCGGTGTCACGCGCGACCGCGTCACGTACAAGGGCGAGTGGATGGACCGGCGCTTCACGCTGGTCGACACCGGCGGCTGGGAGCCCGACGCGAAGGGCATCGACCGCTCGGTCGCCGCGCAGGCTGAGGTCGCGATCGACCTCAGCGACGTGGTGCTGTTCGTCGTCGACGCGATGGTCGGGGCGACCTCGACCGACGAGCACGTCGTGAAGCTGCTGCGCAAGAGCGGCAAGCCCGTCTTCCTCGTCGCGAACAAGATCGACGACGCCCGGCAGGAGCCCGAGGCCGCCGCCCTGTGGAACCTGGGTCTCGGCGAGCCGTACCCGGTGTCCGCGATCCACGGACGCGGCGTCGCAGACCTCCTCGACGCGATCATGGAGAAACTGCCCGAGGTCTCCGCCGTCGCCAAGGGCGAGATCGGCGGACCGCGCCGTGTCGCGATCCTCGGCCGTCCGAACGTGGGCAAGTCCTCGCTGCTGAACAAGGCCGCGGGGGAGGAGCGCGTCGTCGTCAACGAGCTCGCCGGCACCACCCGTGACCCCGTGGACGAGGTCGTGGAGCTGGGCGGCAAGCTGTGGCGCCTCGTCGACACCGCCGGCATCCGCCGCCGCGTGCACCTGCAGCAGGGCGCGGACTTCTACGCGTCGCTGCGCACGTCGACCGCGCTAGAGAAGGCCGAGGTGGCCGTGGTCGTGCTCGACGTGAGCCAGCCGATCAGCGTGCAGGACCTGAACATCATCGACATGGTGCTCGAGTCGGGACGCGCGCTCGTGCTCGCGTTCAACAAGTGGGACCGCCTGTTCGACGACGACATGGAGAACCAGGACCGCCGCCGGTACCTGGAGCGCGAGATCGAGCAGGACCTCGCGCACGTCGCCTGGGCTCCGCGCGTGAACATCTCCGCGAAGACCGGCCGCCACCTGGACAAGCTGGTCCCGGCGCTGGAGACCGCGCTGGAGAACTGGGACCGCCGGATTCCGACCGGCAAGTTCAACGCCTTCCTCTCCGAGCTCGTCGCGGCCCACCCGCACCCGCTGCGGGGCGGCAAGCAGCCCAGGATCCTGTTCGGCACGCAGGCGACCACGCGTCCGCCGACATTCGTGCTGTTCACGACCGGGTTCCTCGACCCCGGCTACCGTCGGTTCATCCAGCGGCGCCTGCGCGAGCTCTACGACTTCGAGGGCACCCCGATCGTCATCAACATGCGGGTGCGCGAGCGCCGGCAGCGCTGACGGATGCGGCGCCGACCCGACGGGTCGGCGCCGTTCCCGTCCGGTCAGCCCTTGCGCGCGGCACGCACCATGGCCGTGCGGTCGGGCTCGGTGAATCCGAACTGCCGGTAGAGGCCGTGCGCGTCGCTCGTGAACAGGGTCCAGCGCATGTCCGCGCCGGGGCCGTCATCGATCATCAGCTGCATCATGCGCTTGCCGAGGCCGTGGCCGCGGTGTTCGTGGCCCACGTACACGTCGGCGAGGTAGGCGAACGCGACGCCGTCCGAGACCGCTCGGGCGAAGCCGACCTGTTCGCCGGTGTCGGTGCGGTAGACGCCGACGAGGCGCCACGCGTTCGCGAGCTGGGCCTCGACGTCGGCGCGGGTGCGCCAGCGGCCCCAGTAGACCTCGGTCGAGAGCCAGGTCCACACGGCGTCGGTCTGGATGCGGGAGGGATCGTCGTCCAGCTCGTAGGCATCGTTCATGCCCACCATTCTCGCAAGGGAGCGGGCGCGCAACGATCCGTCGCACGGGGCCATCCATCGACGGCGTGTGAAAGGGTGGAGGGGTGACGATCGTTCCCCCGGAACCCGGTGAACCTCGGCGCCCCCAGGGGCCGCTGAACAGCGGCGACGCCTGGGTGGTGGCGCCCACGGGGGAACGGTACTGGGGCCGGTACGGTGCGGCGGGACTGCTCGCCCACGATCGGAATCGCGGCGTGCTGCTGCAGCACCGGGTCGCCTGGAGCCACCACGGCGGCACCTGGGCGCTGCCCGGCGGCGCGCTGCACGAGGGGGAGTCCGCCCGCGAGGGCGCGATCCGCGAAGCGCAGGAGGAGGCCGGCGTGCCGGACGGTGCGGTCCGCGCGCGGTTCGAGAGCGTGCTGGATCTCGGGATCTGGAGCTACACGACCGTCGTTGCGGATGTCGTGTCGCCGTTCGAACCCGTGATCAGCGATCCGGAGAGCCTTGCGCTGCAGTGGGTGCCGGTCGACGAGGTCGACCGCCGTGCGCTCCACCCCGGCTTCGCCGAGGCGTGGCCGGAGCTGCGTGCGCTGCTGGACGTGCGGCCGGTGGTCGTCGTGGACGCCGCGAACGTGGTCGGATCCGTGCCGGACGGCTGGTGGAAGGATCGTGCCGGAGCGACCGCGCGCCTTCGCGACCGGCTGGACGCGTGGGCTCGGCGCGGAGTATCGGCGGAGCGGGTCGCGCTGGATTCGACGCGCTGGCATCCGCGGGTGGTGCTCGTCGCCGAAGGCGCGGCGCGGGAGGCCGCCGACCCCGCCGACAGCGGCGACGTGGCGTGCGCGGTCGAGATCGTTCGTGCTCCCGCGGCGGGCGACGACGCGATCGTCGAGGTCACGGCCGCGCACCGGGCGGCGGGTGATCGCGTATTCGTCGTCACGAGCGACCGCGGCCTGACCGCGCGGATCGAGGCGCTGGAGGGCGACGGCGGTCCTGCCGAGGTACAGCCGGTGCGCTGGCTGCTCGATCAGCTCGACGACGCCCCGCTGCCGGCAGAGTAGCACCGGCAGCCCTCAGGCGAACATGACGCGGCGCGGCGCGCGGTCGTCGTAGGTGCGGCCGATCGGACTCGTCCAGCGCAGGGTTCCATCCGGAAGCTGATGCGCGGTCCACCGGTGACCGTCGCCGATGTCCGGATGCTTGAGCGCATGATGCCCCGGACAGAAGTCGCTCAGGTTGGTGATCTCGGTCTGCCCGCCCAGCGCGTAGTCCTCGTTGTGATCGATGTCGCAGC
This sequence comes from Microbacterium sp., assembly GCA_031277885.1. Classification (GTDB taxonomy): domain Bacteria; phylum Actinomycetota; class Actinomycetes; order Actinomycetales; family Microbacteriaceae; genus Microbacterium. Next base: position 15,404 of record JAITLM010000190.1, on the reverse strand, counting down.
GGCGGGCGGGAGTCTGGCACCCCGGGAAACGGCAGCGCTGATCGCGCGCCCGGAGGAATCGCTTCATGGCGGTCGACGGCGTGTACCGATCGACCTTCGTGACCATTCCGCTGTCGTCCAGGAACAGTCGACTCCATCCGCCGGCCCGGCGGGCGAGATCGCGGGCGATGTCGGGATGCAGCGGACCGTGCCCGTCGAGCTCCGCGAGCCGGTCGTCCTCTCCGGCGAGAGTCGTGGCGGCGATCGTGACCTGCACGGTCGCCGCGATCCGATCCAGGCCCGTGCCGAGCGCCTCGGAGGGAGCCGAGGCCAGCAGCAGGTCGATGAAGGTGTCGGCTTCGATCTCGCGGCGGGTCCGGCCGTCGGCCGCGACGAACTCGGGGCGGGCATCGTGGTCGACCCTGGTGGTGCGGCCGGCGTCCGTCTCGGGACGGTGGAGGTCGTGATCCGGGTCGAGGGCGTAGGTGTCCGCGGCGGAGATCCGGTCGAGGGTCTGGAGGCGCGGGTCGTCCGGGAGGAGATCCTCGGGGAAGGGGAACTCCTCGGGATCCGCACCTGCGAAGCGCTCTGCGATCGGGTCGGAGAAGATCAGGTCGAGGTCGTTCTCGCGGCGGCTCCGACCTGCGGCGGCGACCTCTGTCGCGAGAGCGCGGAGGCGATCCATGATCGCGACGGCATACACCTCCGGCAGCACCGCGGTCAGCAGAGCCATTCCGTCGTCGAGGGGGCGGACGGTGATCTGGCGCTCGGATGCGGCCTTCGCGTGGCGATCCCTGATGCTCTCTCCCGCGAGCGTCGCCGCGATCTGCCGTGCGTGCGGGCGGGTGCGCGCGGGCGTCTCGTGCTCGGCGATCGTGAGAGCGGCGGTCTCATAGACCGCGAGCGCCTCGGCGTCGAGGCGGCCGTTGAGCACCGCCTCGCGCACGGGAGCGGCCGCGGCGATCAGCACGCGGACGTGCTGCGCCGTGATCGCACCCTGCCGCAGGGCATGACGCAGCGCGGGGAAGAACTCGCTCAGGGCGGCCGCATCGTTGAAGCCGAGTTCCGCGGCGGTCTTCGAGATGCGCCCCGCGGCGGAGTACTCCGCGATCATCGACCGGCGGATCATGTCGCGGTGCTGGGGGTCTGCACGGACATCCGCGTCGAAGAGCTCCTCCCGAGCGGCCAGCAGCTCGGCGGCCTCGCCCTCGAGCCGGGCGATCTCCGCCCGCTTCGCCACCCACGCATCCAGCAGCACGCCGCGAGCTGCGACGGGAGGGAGCGGGGCTTCGGTCATGCTCCCAGTATAGAACAGAGCTTCGATATCAGGAGGGGGTGTGGAAAACTTTTCTCCCAGATCACAGGGAAATTCTTGATCATCGGTCGGCGTGCTCGCCGCCCTGGCCGCGCCCACGCAGCCGGTCGATGTCGCGGCGCTCGCGCTTGGTCGGCCGGCCTGCTCCGCGGTCCCGCAGACCCGCGGCGGCGACCGGATCACGCGGCGGCGTGCGGTCCTCGGCCGCGACGGCTGCCAGGGGAGCGCCGACGCGCTTGACGAGGGTCTGGCGCACGACGAGGATCCGGTCGAAGCCGCTGATCCTGATCCGCAGCTCGTCGCCGATCTTCACGGTCTGCGCCGCCTTGACCCGATCCCCGTTGAGTCGCACATGGCCGGCGCGGCACGCGGTCGTCGCGGCGGAGCGGGTCTTGAACACGCGCACCGCCCACAGCCAGCTGTCGATGCGGACGGGGCCTGCGGCCCAGGGCTCAGTGCTCATGCGAGCGGCTCCGTGCCGCGATCGGCGGCTCCGATGCCGGCCCGTGCGGGGTCGGTCTCGCCGCGGCGCAGGGCCAGGAGCGCGCCGGCGACGATCAAACCCTGTCCGATCGTGTAGGTGACCATGACAGCCGGGCTCGTCCAGTCCGGCATTGCGTCGGACAGGAACAGTCGGAACGCCAGGATCGAGTCGCTCGAGAGGAAGAAGACGCCGCCCCAGGCGATCATCGTCCGGCAGCGCGCCGAGGTCGCCGCCGTCCCGGCGAGCACGAGGCCGTACGCACCGACCGCCGTGAGCAGGGACCCCGTGTGCGGCCCGAGGATCATGATCATGAACAGCCACCAGAGCGCGTAGACGACGGTCCACAGCGGCAGCCGACGCACCCGCAGGTGACGGAGGAACAACAGGATGTAGGCGACGTGCGCGAGCCCGAAGAAGCCCAGCATGAGCGGCAGCTCCGGGGCGAACGGGAAGAACAGCCCCGCTTCGTCGCCGAGCCAGGAGAAGAACAATGCCACGGTGAGCAGCAGGGTGGCACCGCGCGGTGCCAAGGTCTTCCAGGCGAGCACCACAGGCAGGCCGAGCAGCGGCATGAGCAGCGCCTTCGTCGGCACCGCGAGCGGGCTGTGGGTGGCGAGGGCGATCACATGGACCAGGGCGACGAGGGCGTACGGCGCGAACGGCCACAGGGCGCGAAGTCGGGTGCGGCTCTGCATCCCTCCATCGTAGGAGCGAGGACGCTCGCCGCTCTCCGCCGCGGTCTCGGCCGTCACCGCTATGCCGCGAGGTCGAGGCTGACCAGGGGGCGTCCTGACCGCAGTTCGCCGACCACCGAGAACCCCGCCGTGAGGAAGGTCGAAAGCGCGCCGTGGAACAGCTCGTTCGGCGAGACCTTCACCGCGGCCGTGTCGACCGGGTAGCCCTCGACGATGCGGGCGCCGGACTCGCGCGCGTAGTCGACGGCGGCTGCGAGGAGGGCGGCGTTCAGCCCTTGCCCGCGATGATCGCGCCGCACGGAGAAGCAGGTCACCGCCCACACGCTGCGGTCGTCGAGCGGCTCCTGCGTGGCGGCCACGATCGTGCGCGTGTACGCCAGTCGGGCCTGTGACGGACGCGGGCCGATGCGGATCCAGCCGGCGGCCTCGCCATCCCGGTACGCCACGATGCCCGGCGGGGGACCGGTCGCGATCTCGTCCCGCAGCATCCCGACCCGCTGCTGCTTCGTCGTGGCGTTCCAGTCCTTGTTGCGCAGCACCGGCCAGATGCACTGGCAGGAGGCGCCGTCGCCGCCTCCGGTGAGCGTGCGCTGCACGTCCTCCCACTCCGTGGGCGTCGCTGCCTTCGTCGTGATCGTTGACATGGTCCGACCCTACGCGGGGTGTCGGACGTTCGTGAGGGGAGATGCGAGGTCGACAGCCCTTGCCGTCTGCGAGCGGTCGAAAGCCCCTCGGCGCGCGGCTGGTAGGCTGGTCGCGATGGAAACGATCGAGGTCGACAGAGCCTAGCCACCGAACTGCCGGTGGCTTTCGCGCGTGCGGCGATCAGCCGCATCAGTGATCGATCGTCTTTTCGCGCACAGAGTCCGTCTCCTTCCGGGACGTCGACGCTGCGTGGTCCTCACCGGCATGTTCGCATCGCACCGACCTCGGTCTCGAGTGCACGAATGCGAACGCGTGGTCCCGCCCGGGTTCGCATCCGGCGTGACTTCTCGCAGCAAGGCACTCGCCCCCGCGGTCGGTCGACCTGCCGGCTCCGCCGGCGCTCCCGACACGGAACTGCATTCGTCGCGCCCTCCGGTGCGCGACGGCAGAGAAGAGAGAACTACGGCAATGTCTACGAAATCCGCCATCACCCTGCGTGATCTGACCCTGGAATGGCCGGACGGCACGGTCGCACTCGACCGCGTCAACGGCACGTTCGGCACCGGCCGGACGGGGTTGGTCGGCCGCAACGGCGCCGGCAAATCCACACTGCTCCGCCTCATCACGGGCGAGCTGCGCCCCACCTCGGGGCACGTCGACGCCAGCGGCGAGGTCGGCCACCTGCCGCAGACGCTCACGCTGCGACAGGACACGACGATCGCGGAGCTGCTCGGCATCCGATCGATCCTCGACGCGATCACGGCAATCGAGTCCGGCGACGTCGACCAGCGCCACTTCGATGAGATCGGCGACGACTGAGACATCGAGTCCCGCGCGGCGGAGGCACTGGATCAGATCGGTTTCTCGGCCGCCCATCTCGATCGCCGGATCGCCGAGGTCTCCGGGGGAGAGGGGATGCTCATCGCGATCACCGGGCTGCGCATCCGTCGCACCCCGATCACCGTCCTCGATGAGCCCACCAACAACCTCGATCGCCCCACGCGCGCGAGACTGGCCGAGCTCGTCGATCAGTGGCCTGGTGCACTCGTCGTGGTCAGCCATGACCTCGAGCTGCTCGAGCACATGGATGACACCGCCGAGCTGTACAGCGGGAGGCTGGAGACGTTCGGCGGTCCGTACAGCGCGTGGAAGGAGCAGCAGCTGCAGGAGCAGGCTGCCGCGGTGCAGGCCGCGCGTTCAGCGCAGCAGACGCTGAAGGTCGAGAAGAAGCAGCGCGTCGAGGCGGAGACGAAGCTGGCGCGCCGCGAGCGGACGGGGAAGAAGACGCAGAAGGACGGCGGCATCCCGAAGATCCTCGCCGGGAATCGCGCCAGCAAGGCGCAGGCGTCGGCGGGCTCGATGCGCTCGACGCTCGACGAGAAGGTGCAGGCCGCGCAGGCCGCGCAGGCCGCGGTCGATGCCGCGGATGCGCGAGTCCGTGACGAGGAGCACATCCACCTCGTTCTGCCGGATCCCGATGTGCCCCGTGGCAGGCGGCTCGCCGAACTGGAGGACCAGGGCCGGACCATCGTGGTCCAGGGGCCGGAGCGCGTCGCGCTCATCGGCGCGAACGGGTCAGGGAAGTCGACCCTGATCGAACAGTTGCTGGGGCGGACCGAGCCGGTCGCCGGGCGGCCCCATGGCCGACTCGTGACCGAACTCGTCGGCTTCCTTCCGCAGCGTCTGGACGGACTCGACGACGACGCCAGTGCGATCGACAACGTGCAGACCGTTGCTCCCGGCACGCCGGCGGGAACCATCCGCAACCAGCTCGCTCGGCTGCTCCTGCGAGGCGACAGCGTCGATCGGCCTGTGCGCACGCTCTCGGGCGGCGAGCGGTTCCGTGTCTCGCTCGCCCGGCTGCTCCTCGCCGAGCCGCCCGCCCAACTGCTGATCCTGGACGAGCCGACCAACAACCTCGACATCTCCAGCGTCGAGCAGCTGGCGGAGGCCCTCGATGCGTACCGCGGAGCGCTGCTGATCGTCAGCCACGACTTCGCGTTCCTGAAGCGGATCGGCATCGACACCATCATCGAGCTCGACGCCGGGGGACGGATGCGTCAGCGTCGGGAGCTAGGCGACTGAGCGTGGTCGGATACAGGTAAACGCAAGAGGAGGGATGATCCTCGCGGATCATCCCTCCTCTTGCGTTCTGGTCGGGCTGACAGGATTTGAACCTGCGACCCCTTGAACCACACACAAGTATCCCTCCAGGGAAGATTCTTAGCCGTAAATACCAGGTCGGAAGGAAAAACGAGAGAAAATCTCCTCGAGAAGGATCCCGTCAGATCCCGCAGTATCCCGTTCGTAACGGTGACTCTAACGGTGACATTTTTCAGGTGTCGCAGGGGCCTGATTTGGCCCGATTTTGAGGGCCGTAGATGGCCTTCGCGCTCTGTCGCCGAAAAGATCTTTAGATACCGGTCCGAGTACCCCAGACAAGTACCCCGAGACACCCTTCCGGCGGCCCGCAGACAGTTTTCGCGGTACGGCTCAGACAAGTGGCCCAGACACGAGCCTTGGGCACGTGCTGCTGACCAGATTGGGGTGCCGCGATGACACCCAGCATCAACGAAGCTCAGCTCCGGGTTTTGCAGTGGGTTGCGGACGGGGCGAACCTTGATGATCCGCCCAGCGAGACCTACAAGACGAGTGCCGTCGCTCTTCGATCGCGAGGGCTGGTGTACTTGGACAACCGTCGAGGCATCTGGAACATCGCGATCACGGCTGCCGGCCGCGAGCTCCTGGACGAACTCCAAGACCCGGAGGCAACCCCGCGGCCCACATATGCCCCCTTGGCTTCGGGGCCAGTCCTCCGACGCATCTACAAGTCGAATCGCAAGCACGAGACCATCTCGATGCCGAAGAATCTGCAGAATGCGTGCGAGGCCGTGCAGGTGCTGCTCGAGGACATGTCGCGTCTTGAGGTATTACCTGAGCACCAGTTCCGAGTGCTTCTCCTGCTTCACGCGGTCGCAGCGGAAGCACTTCGCTGGGGTTGGACTGTTGAGGCCCCTACTTCTGACGATCGTCTCGAAGAGGAAGGCAACAGTTCCGAGGCCAGTACGTCCAGGCAGGCGCTGCTGTCGATTGATGCTGGCGACGCACCTATTGCCGTGTATGTACAGCGGCTCAAGGACCGGGTGAGACACAAACCAACCAAGCGAGAGCTCGCCCAGCTGGAGAAGGGGCTTCGGGCTCGTATCCCCAAGTTCGACCATGTCGCCGGCAACAAGATTCGCTTGGAGTTCCGACATGCGTACTTCGAGCCGTTGTACCTCGATGACACGGCGACAACTCAGATCGAAGACAAGCTCCGTCGGGCAATCGACTACATCCATGATTCATCGGCCACAGCTCGTGAACACGCTGAAAGTCAGCGTCGACGCGAGTCTGAGCAGCAAGAAGCATCGCGTAAGGCCGCTCAACAGGGAGCACATCTCACGACCTACAGCAGGTGGGTCTCGGCACTCGAGACGTTGCGAGCGAACTACGTTCGACACCGAGAGATGGCGGAAGCTGTCTCGATGCTCGCAAATTTCATCGAACACGACAGCCGCACTAACGAGCAATCCGAACGCGCTCGCCAGTACGTTGCCTGGGCGCAGGATCATCTCAGTGAGTCGAGCCCGTTGCGCGCCTTCCAGCCGCCCCAGGGCGACCGTCCGAGGGTGGGCTTTGATGAGTGGCAGAGATTGAAGCGCTGAAGGGCCAATAGTTTGCGAGCGCACCGGCCGCTTCCCTTACTTCGGCTCTGCGCAATCGGTTTCTCTCGGATACCAGCTGAGTGATTCCGGTCTCTGTCCAAGCGTGGCTGTTGGCATTGCCGCTCGGTGCTGACGTACGGTGAGGAGACTGGCCGCAGAGCCGACCGACAACTGAACATAGGAGGTGGGCACTTTGACGACGAAGTGTCATCGAAACTACGCCGCCGGGAGTGCAATATGAGCCTGACGAGTGAACTGCGAAACGCCGGGTCTCCGATCCGCGCGTATCTAGACGGGGTCTCCCCTGTTCTCGCCGCGACACGAGGTAATAGCGAGACTGCCCGAGCGATGGCAGCGTCGCTCGGACTTCGCGAGCTCGCTGAGCAGCCGCTCGTTGTTCCAGCCGCGGAGCAAGTCATCGGCACAGTCGCGGGTACAGCTTTCGACATTCGAGCTCGAATCGAGCTGGGCGGATTCATCGCATCCGAGTCGACATCCGCTGCAGGGGTTGATGCCCTGCCTCATCTCATTGGCCAGGTGGAGAACGGTGAGCATCGTGCTCGAGTTCTCAGCGAGGGGTTTAGCGTCGCTGAAGAGATACTCGCATCTCCCGCAGGTCGCTTGAGCCTGACTCGGGCGTCCGTACTCTTGGCCTATTGCGAGCAGGTCTACCGTGGCGGCGCTGATGCGTTGGCTGGCACGCTCGGCGCAGCATGCGATGCCGCGGCCGACGGCTACGACCTTGCCTCAGGTATCGCGGTGGAGGTCATTGACGATATTGAGGCACTGCTACATGCAAGCCAGAACCAGATCGAGGCCTGGCGCGAGGATATTGCTGGTGGGGCACGATTTGAGCCAAATCCTGGTTTCAGCGGCGCGAGACTCTTGGGCGGTGCCGACGGCGACTGGATGATCGGGAACACGCTTATCGATTGCAAGGTGTACAGCGAGCTGAGCGTCCCCAAGCTGCGAGACCTCCTTCGCCAGCTGCTGGGATACGTGATGCTCGATCTCGACGACGCGCTGGGGATCCGAAACGTTGCCGTCTGGCTACCCCGCCAACAGCAGCTGAAGACCTGGACGCTCGAGCAACTTTTCGGCGGCGACCCCGAGACGCAATTGCCGAAGCTGCGCGAAGGGTTCATCAGCGCGACCTCACGCAACCAGATCGCTGTTCATGTGCCAGTCTCCGAGCGCCGCAAACTGCAGCTACTCGCTGACAACAGACACACCCCACACGCGATGCTCATGGCACTGGCGCAAGGCGATGACACCGATCTCCGCTTTCGAGTCGGCCGAAACGCTTCCACTCCGGAGAGTATCGTGCGAACACTTGCGAGTGACCGTCTCGCTCGCGTGCGTGAAGGTGTGGCGTCGAATACGAATGTGCCTCTCGACGTGCTCGAACGCCTCGCGGAAGACAGCAGCGTGGTGGTGTCTCGTGCGGCGATGCTGAACTCAGCGTGGACACGGAAGTCCCGCCCCTCGTCAACTGAGGCTTTGCCTAGCGGCACGACACCGAGTGTCTCCACGCCGGGTGAACTCGTTCCGGTCGATGTGCATCCGTCGACTGAACTGGTCGCTGGCGCGCTAGAGATCAGCCAAGATCGAAGCCTTCACGGCACCCCGGGGAGGGTTCTGGCGTCGGTTCTGCGGGCAGCATTAGAGGGAGAAGGTGGAAGTTCACTCGACTACTACCTGCCAGAGGCCAGCCGAATGTGGGGACGAACTCTTCACCTGCCCTCGGCGGTGTCCCAAGGGGTACCTCCTGAAGTCTTGGCAGACCTCGTAGGAAATCACCGACCCGCCTTCATTCGAAGGACTGCTGCGTGGGTACTTCCCATCGCGGATACCGCCGTTCGCCAGATGCTCTTCGCTGATGCGGATCCGCAGATACGCTGGGACGCGCTCGAACGGTCGATGAGCGAGCCAGATTCAAAGATTGGCGAAGTTCTCACAGCACTCGCCGGCTCTCGCAAAGCGAGGATCGAGTTTGTTGCCGGCGGACTTAGCTCCCACGAACGGTGGCAGACGCCCACGGAGTACAACGACCAGGTCACACTTCTCCTTGCGAGCCACCCCGCAACGCCAAGTGAGGCGCTGGACAAATTGGTCGGCGAGAAGTCAGCCGAAGTTCTGGTCGCACTGGCAGCTCACCCCGCCCTCAGCGCGGAATCGATGGATGTCCTGTGCGAAAAGATGACGAGCGCCCGCACCGTAGCAAGTCGCATCCTTTTTGCGGAGTCGGCTCACAGACCGCTGGCCGCACTGGAGGCGTTTGCTGCTGACAAGCGAGATGAGCTGCGAGCCGCAGTGGCCAGAAACCCGGCGACTCCGGCCTCCCTCTTGTCTCAGTTGGCACAAGATACTTCGACGCGTGTCCAAGCCGAGGTGATGGCAAACCCGTCAACGCCAGGTGACCTGTCGGTCGCTCTCGCAGAGTCGCTCCTTCGCGCCTCAGAAGATCTGGCGCTCTATGACGTCGTCGTCAAGGTGATGGGTGCGTCAGGCCTCGCGCTGCCCGTGAAACTTGTTGAAGACGCACTGGACCGGCTGGCGAAGAGCCGCGTCCGCGACCCGGATCTCAGATCGTTCGTTGCGCGGCATCCACTGGCTGGCGCGAGCACGCTGGAACGCCTCGCGAGGAGTAAAGATGCTGACGTCAGGGCTAAGGTCGCGCGTAATTCCCGTACTGCTCTCAGCGTTCTGGAGAGCTTGGCTCGGGATGAGGATTCGCATGTTCGATGGTGGATCGCGCGTAACGAGCGCCTCTCACAAGATGTGTTGAACGTCCTCCTTCTCGACGAAGACCTCAGCGTTCGGATCGCTGCCTATAGGCAGACGGAACCAGGCGAAGGGGTTGATTCCGGCGATCCTCAGTCGGTCGCGATGGAGGCTGTGCCTCGGCGTACATCGCCGACGATCGCTGAACTTCAGGAAATGGCCGCAAACTCGCGAGCAGAAGTACGACTGCGCGTAGCTTACAGCGACTACGCGACGCCAGACATTCTGGCTTTCCTCGGAGGGGAACGGCGGAGTAAGAAAGTTCGACAAGCAGTAGCCGCTCACCCGAAGACGCCAATCGAGGTCTTGCGGTCATTGGCGACGCGCGACGACGCAGACATCCTCTTGTCCCTCGCACTTCACCCGGAGTCTCCGGCAGATCTGTTAGTCGATCTGGCAGGAAGAAGCGTTGAGCTCGCTGTGATGGTGGCGCTGAACCCGAACGCTCCGATTGCGGTCGTTGAGGCGCTTTCTGAGGACTCAGACTTGTTCGTGAAGTACATCGCACAGGTCCAACTCATCGACATGCAACGCGAACTGAAGACGAGCGAGGCGCAAGAAGTGCTCGACCCGATGGATATGCCACACCGCGAAATCGAAGAATAGCGAGTCGGAGCGTAGCCCGGTCTTCTTGGGAAGGTCGGGCCACGTCATGCCCGCTCGACGAAGCGCTGCACGTCGTGCTGGTAGAAGGTGTTGCCGTGCGCCACGGCACAGGGGCTGTTGCCCGTGCAGATCGCGTTGGCGCGCATCAGCACGTACTCGATGAAATCGTCATATCGGTCGCCGAGCGCATCGCGCAGCTGCCGCTCCGAGTAGCCGAAGGCGCACTCGGGCTCAGGGAGCTGGATCGAATGCTGAGCGTTCATGGCTCCATTCTCTCGCGCCGAGTAGGCTCAGAGAGCATGGAGGATACCCAGAGCACAGCGTCGCCGACCGAGACTTTCAGGCTTGATGCTGGTTGTGTGTGGGAGATCACGACGGAGCATGGCACCCGGCATCTACTCGACTATCGCGACCTCGACGAGGGCCGGTACAGGATGCGCGTGCCAGGTCAGCAGAGTTCAGCGCATGCGCTCGATGGTATCTGGCAGGCACGCGTTGGCCCGATCGACGAGGTCACACTCGGAGGACAGCTGACGTTCCGAGGCCCTGGTATTCGCGACTGGCACACGACGTCACGAGTCGTCAGCGTGCGAGTGCTTCCTGACGACGAGGTGCCGCCGCTGGCCGAGATCGCGTTCAAGGCACCGGACGATGACGAATCGAGCGGCCGCGGAGCCGACCAATCTCTCATAGTCTGGAAGCAGTCATGTTGTTTGGCTTCACCAGGCCAATGAAAGGACGGCAGTGGACACGTCGCGCCACGTGGATTGGTCGGAGAGCCGCGAGGCATTCGACCGCGCCGTTGAGGCCTTACTGCAACGCATCTGGGCGACGAAAACTGATGGCGTGGCCTATGCGATCGATGGCAGAGGAGGCGATGGTGGTCTTGATGTCTTTGTGTCGAAGGATGGCAATCCCGACGAACCCACACATGTCTATCAACTGAAGTTCTTTCCTCAAGGCATGTCAGGCGGGTTCAAGAAACGGCGCGATCAGGTCAAACGCTCATTTCAAAGCGTTGCAGACAAGTCTTCCCTCAAGTTCTGGACTTTGGTAATCCCATGCAATCCGACTGTCGAGGAGCTCAAGAGTGTTCATTCCCTCCGAGGCGGACGAGATTTGCGCATCGACGTGATGGGGCAATCGAAACTCGATGACGCGATAGCTAAGTACCCAGACTTGCTGGCCGCAGCTACCCGTCGCCCGTTGCTCGACGTTCTGAAGATCGCGAGTATGGAAAGCGTAGGTTTGAGTACCGGCTCAGATCTGGCAGTCCGTGTCAAGAACCTTGGCGGCCTCGTTGATGGCCGAAGCGCGTTCTGGGGATCGAGCTTCCGCTACGAGAACGGGACGGTAACTGAATTCTTATATCCGAAGCGACCAGATGCCGCTGAACACGAGCCCCTGAGCATCAAATTTTCAACCGAGTTCCAGGATTCTGACGAAGCTCTGCATCAAGAGTTCCGCTCGATGCTTGATTACGGTAGCGCCACCCCCGTGCGGCTTCCGGAATCCGTAGTAAAGAATATCTCGTTTAGCGGTCCAGATTGGTTCGCGCGGGACGCCGGACGAGCATCGATCGAGATACATCCTGTTGAGCTTGATACACCGGTCGATGTCGAACTATTGGTAATTGACGATGATGATGTGGCACTCTCGACGCTGCAAGGTTCGCTAACACTAGTTTCGTCTGGCAGTGTAGGCGAAACGCTTAGGGCAAAGTTCAAGGGCATGACGTTGACGCTGAAGCGAGACAGCGAAGGCGTGCATACCTCCATGACGTACTTGTTGAATGACTTGACTGGGACAGAAGCGTGGAGGCTACTTAAGCTCATCACGTCAATTGCTTCCGGCGCGCGATGGCGGCTAGAACGAAGTGGCGAAGCCCTCATTACGTTGGAAGGCGTCCAGGACGTTCCAGATGTCGACAACTTGGTGCCCGCAGTCTGGGTTGACTTGGCGAGTGACTTGGCCGTCGTCGAACGTGAACTCGACCTCTCCTTCAAAATGCCGTTTGACATCAGCAACCTCGAGCGCGTCAACCTGAAGGTCGCGCGAATGCTCCTGGATGGAAGAGTCACATGTTCGCCAAGGGTGGAAATGTTTACCGGCATCATCAGCGGCGACCTGAATGAGCAAGAGCTCGACAGGATGACGCAACCAGCTCCGCTTATGAAAGCTGGCACACTCGTCCTTTCACTGCTTGGTAGGAAGATTCGTCTCGGTCAATTGCGGGCGTATCATCCACGGATGATGCTTGTCGACGGAGAAGAAATCCGAGCCGCCCTGCTTTCTGGAAACGCGGGTGGGAGAAAGGTAGCCATCAAGCCACAGGACAGTTCGTCAATTCGGATATGGCTTGATGGGCGACTACCGGCCGACGCCCGAATCATTCCAGAACGGTGGAACATCCCCGAGATTGAGGCACTCCCGGGACTGGAAGAAGCAATTCGCGCGGCGGCCAGCACCGAGGCTGTTGCGGCCCCTACTGGAAGCAACATCTAATGAGCTAGCTACGCTAAAAGCGGTAGCTGGGGACGTTTCTCGGCCGACAGACCTGATCGCTGCGGTTCCGGCCACGACGGCGCTTGGTCGATATCGCCTCCGAACGCAAGGATAGTTTGCGCAGCGAGATCAGTGGTTGCCTGGATAAATCCTTCGACGCCCATGATGCTCATGCTGTGGCCGCCCGAAACCGGCCACAGTGCGAGGGAATCGTTTGAAGCGCTGGCTGCATCACCTCCGTGGCTGAGGCGGTCGCGCAGGCTTTTCAGGTCCCCGAGGTAGAGGCGAAGATCTTGGCTGCCGATGTATGTCCGCCATCTCGGTCGGCTCCAGGAAGCGCGGCCAGGTGTAACCGTGCGGACTCCCCAGTCGTTAGTGAAGATCTTGACCTGGAGTTTGTCGCCCGCGGCCCTGAGCTTGTCGGGGCTCACCGGGAGGGTACGAGTACGTGACGGACCTATTGTCAGAGCATCGTTGAAGAAGCCTTCAAGCGCGGCGAACACCATCGTAAAGATGCCCCAGCGCAATGCGTGTTGTTTGGCGCTCCTAGCGAGCGACTTGCCGTCTTTGCCCTTGAGCCCCTCGAGGTCCCGGTGCAGCGAGATCAATAGCGTCGGGTTGATGAGGCGTGTAGACAAACGCTCGGCGGCCGCGAGCACGTTAGAGAGGTGCGGATGAGTCGCTGGGGTCGGCACGCCAGCGACTTCCTGGTTTGGACGCTCGGCATGTGAAGGGATGCCTGCCTTCTCCATTGTGCGGTGGCTCACAGATATGCGGGAAAGACGCGCGCGAAGGAGTCAGCGGTGCTCACTGCCCAGCTGCGTAGTTCAGCACGCGATTTCTCATCGCGAAAGTCACCAGGCTTCGTAATCTGAATCCGACTCGCGCGTTTCGTTGGCAGTTCTTGCCAGTCGAGAGACATCCCGAGCGCGCTCTCGATAGCGTCTTTGCGGCGTTCGAGCGCGTAATACGGTTCCTTGGCGTTGAGGTAGAACTCGACACCAACGTAGGATTTCTGCGAGTTCAGAGTGATCGAAACCTGACCCTTTCCGGAGCCGACGCGGACGTCATACCAGTGCTGCGGCTGGGGCTTCGCCCAGCTCTTGACATGCGAGGCAGCCTCTTCTCCGAGCTTCCGAATCTCTTCAAAGAATGCCTGCTGTTGGAGCTTAAGATCACTCACTGTACCCGCGGCTGTGCTCTGTTTGACGGTCTTGAGCCAGTCGTTGGGCTTGGCTATTACGTTGAATCTTGGCGCGGGCGCGGAGTCGCCGATCCTCCAAGCTTCAATCTGGATCAAGAAGAGGTGGATGGTGTCGTCGGTGTGCTCATTGAGCCAGTTGACCGCATTCTCATGTTCTTCTCGGGCATCTTTGACGATCCACACGAGCACTTCAGCCTGCTTACCAGCGCCATAGGTGAGGATCTTGCCGAGATGGTCGTGATCGGTCTGCTCAAGCTGGTTCTCGATGACGACAACACGATCCTCGGAGTCGACCGCGAGGATGTCGGCCTTGTATGAACCGACGTTCACTTCAGTGTCGGTAACACTGAGCGATCCACCACCAAGGATGACTTCGGCAAGCTGGTCGATGTTCTCCGGGAGCGCGAGCCACTGGGTGAAGTCCAGAGCCTCGTGCTTCCAGATTTCGCGCAACGGAACCTGTTCGAGTTTGCCGAGGCCAATCACGCTGCATCCTTTCGATACGTGGCCTTGAAGACGCTGTCGGCCAGCCACTTTTTGAAACTTCCGTTGTCTTGGAACTCCTTGAAGAGCTGGGTGTCGTCCGAGATCAGTCGAAGCATCACCTGGGCGAGCGCACGATCACTTTCGACCCTGGCGTTCACGGGATCGTCATTCGCCTGCGCGTTCTGATAGGCTTCATCTTCCGATACACGCCGTGGAATCTCTTCCGAGATGATGCGCTGCACGCGATCCGCATCGTTCCATTCAATGTTTCCGAAATAGTCGTTGAAGCTCCTCAGGATCGCAGAGAGCCGTTCAATTTCCGGATCGACATGGTGTCCTCCACCGGCCGCAGGGACAGGCGCAAGCTCACCGTCCTCATCATCGAGGACGATCTTCATCGCGTTTTGCTTCTCCGCCCGGTACGACTCGAGATCGATGTTCTCCAAAATCCCGGCAGCGAGGTCTTCTTCCTTCGGGGCCGGGAGTTTGGGTACCAGATGGTCCAGGAAGATCGAGCGCTTCTCCCATTCCGGGCTCCCATACGGGAGCACGGTGGAAAGGAAGTTGTAGGTCCGCAGGAATGCTTTCGCATTCCCCTTGAACGCCACCTGGTCGTCCTCGTCGGGCAGTTCGATGTACTCTGCGACGCTGACATCGAGCAACGGGTCAAGCTTGTCGCGGCTCTCGCCTGCCAAATATCGGGTCACGAAGTCATCGATCTGTTCAGCTGTGTAGATGCCGAAAGCATCGAGGTCATTGACGAGATCGTGCAGTTTGTTCGGGTCGGTTTCTTCCGCCAGCACTGTGGTGCGGTAGTACGGCTCGAACGCTCGCTGAATATCGTCAGCATCGTTCGCGAAATCCAGAACGAAGGTGTCGTGCTTCGCCGGATGCGCACGGTTCAATCGGGCCAGTGTCTGCACCGCCAGCACGCCCGCGAGCGTCTTGCCGACGCACATCCTGTGCAGGAGGGGCCCGTCGTGCCCTGCCAGGC
>JAITLM010000183.1 GCA_031277885.1 Microbacterium sp. | reverse complement strand
CGGCAGGAAGCGGCGCACCGGCGCCGGGCCGCCGTGCAGGTGCACGCTCGAGAAGAAGACCTCCGCCCCGTCGAGCGCGACGTCGTGGGACACGCCCACGAAGCCGATGTGCCCGCCGGCGCGCGTGGCGCGGATCGCCTGCTCCATCGACTCCTGAGTGCCGACGGCCTCGATCGTCGAGTGCGCTCCGAGGCCGCCCGTCAGCTCCTTGATCCGCGCGACGCCCTCCTCGCCGCGCTCGCTCACGATGTCAGTCGCGCCGAAACGGCGGGCGAGTGCCTGGCGATCGGCGTGGCGGGACATCGCGATGACCCGTTCCGCGCCGAGCTGCCTCGCCGCCAGAACGCCCAGCAACCCGACCGCCCCGTCGCCGACCACGACGACGGTCTTGCCGGGACCGGCCTCCGCGGCGACCGCGGCGAACCAGCCGGTGCCGAGCACGTCCGACGCCGCGAGCAACGAGGGGACGAGGTCGGCGGGCGGCTCCCCCGGCGTCACGACGAGCGTGCCGTCGGCGAGCGGGATCCGCGCGTACTGCGCCTGCGTGCCGACCGAGCCCATCATCACCTGATGCACGCAGCGGGACTGATAGCCCGCCGCGCAGATCTCGCAGGTGTTGTCGCTCGCGACGAAGGATCCGACGACGTAGTCCCCTGGTCGGATCCGGGCCACCTCGCCGCCGACCGACTCGACGATCCCGACGTACTCGTGGCCCATGCGCTGACCGCCCGCGCGGATCGCCTCGGCGCCGCGGTAGGGCCACAGGTCGGATCCGCAGATGCAGGTGGCGGTGACGCGGATGATCGCGTCGGTCGGTTCGAGGATGACGGGCATCTCGAGCTCTTCGGTCCGGACATCGCCCGGGGCGTGCATGACGACTCCACGCATGATGGTTCTCCTCAGTGTGCGGTGGTGACGGTGGCAGTGGTGGTGGTGGAAGGGCCGCCGAGCCCGGGAGCAGCGGCGCTGCCCGGGCGGGGGCGGGCGAGCACCGCGAACGAGACCGCGGCGAGGACGGTCGCGGCCACGGTGACCAGTCCGAGCGGCAGGATGCTGGCGGCGCCCGCGATGCCCACGAGCGGGGCGGCGATGCCTCCGAACCCGAATCGGACCATCCCGAGCAGCGACGAGGCGGTGCCCGCGATCTGCGGATACTCCACGAGCGCGAGCGTGGTCGCCGGCGGTGATGCCGTCGCGACGCCGCTCGCGAGGGCGAAGAGCGAGACGAGCACGACCCAGAGCGGCATCGGGGCGATCCCCGCGGCCAGCAGTCCGAGGGCGCCCAGGCCGGTGATCGCGATTCCGGCGGTGAGCGTTCCGCGGACGCTCCACCGCTCGGCGGCGCGGCCCGCGACGTAGCCGAAGACCATGAAGCCCGCCGAGTTCGCGCCGAATGCGAGGGCGTACCCCTGCGGCGTCAGGCCGTAGATGTCCTGAAGCACGTAGGTCGCGCCGGCGAGGTAGGCGAACACCGCCGCGTACAGGAAGCCCTGGCTCAGCACCGCGCCGAGGAAGATCCGATCCGCCAGCAGCGTGCGGAAGTCCTGCAGCGTGCGCCCCAGCCCGCCGACCGTGCGGTCGGCAGCGGGAAGGGTCTCCCCGAAGACGAGCAGGGTGATCAGCAGGATCGCGGATCCGATCACGGCGAGGAACAGGAACAGTCCGCGCCAGTCGGCGACCGTGCTCAGCGCGCCGCCGAGGAGCGGTCCGACGATCGCGGCGAACCCGCCCACCACCGTGAGACGGCCGTAGAAGCGGATGAGGGCCCCGCCCGCGTACACGTCGCGGCCTGCGGCCTGCGCGATCACGATCCCGACGCCTCCGGCCAGGCCCTGCACGAGACGGGCCGCGATCAGCAGGCCGACGGAGGGCGCGGCCGCGCAGAGCAGGGAGGTGCCGATGTAGGCCGCGACCCCGATCAGCAGGATCCCCCGTCGTCCGAAGCGGTCCGAGAGGGGGCCCGCGACGAGCTGGCCGAGTGCGAGCCCGATGAGGCACGCGGTCACGGTCAGCTGGGCGATCGAGGTCGCGGCTCCGAGTTCGCGGGTGAGGGCGGGGAGCGCCGGCAGGTAGAGGTCCATCGAGATCGGACCGAACACCGTGAGCAGGAGCAGCAGCGACGGCAGCAGTCTCGAGGCCATGGGCGGAGCGGCGGATCCGAGGTCGGAGCGGTTCATGGACACCACTCTCCGCTCGATTCCGCACCGGTGGGAGTCCCTGTCGAGGGGTGTACCGGCAGGGCCTCCCTCCGGTGCCGGGATCGGCCTAACCTGCTGTGCATGGACAACAGAGCCGAGGTGCGCGAGTTCCTCATGACCCGCCGCGCTCGTGTCTCCCCCGAGGCCGCTGGGCTGCCCGCGGGCGCGAACCGCCGTGTGGAGGGTCTGCGCCGGAGCGAGGTGGCCGCGCTCGCCGGAGTCAGCGTCGAGTACTACGCGAAACTCGAACGCGGCGCGATTGCCGGAGCCTCGGCGGCGGTGCTCGACGCGCTCGCCGACGCGCTGCAGCTCGACGACGCCGAGCGCGCCCATCTCCTCGACCTCGCTCGCGCCGCGGACGGCATCCCGACCAGCGGTCGTGCGCGCCGGCGTGGCAGCGGACGCCCGGCGCCGCTGCGTCCGAGCCTGCAGTGGGCGCTGTCGTCTATCACCGATGGGGTGGCGTTCGTGCGCGATCCGCGGCAGAACCTGCTCGCCACCAACGCCCTGGGCCGGGCGTTCTACTCCCCCGTGATCGGAGACGGCGGGCGCACCCCGAACCTCGCGCGATTCCAGTTCCTGGATCCGGCCGCCCGTGACTTCTACCCCGAGTGGGATCTGTTCGCGCACATGTGCGTGGGCGTGATGCGGGCGGAGGCGGGGCGGGATCCGCACGACACCGCGCTGCAGGAGCTCGTCGGCGAGCTGTCCACCCGGAGCGAGGTCTTCCGCCGACTGTGGGCCGAGCACGATGTGCGTCGCCACGGGGCCGGCACCAAGCACTTCCACCACCCGGTCGTGGGCGACCTGACGCTCGCGTATGAGGAGCTGGCGATCACGGCCGAGCCCGGCAACGTGCTCCTCGTCTACACGGCGGAGCCGGGTTCGCCGTCGGCCGAGGGTCTCGCGCTGCTCGCGTCCTGGGCGGCCACGCAGGAGTCCGAGCGCCCGTCGATCTCCGCCGCAGACGCCTGATCCCTCCCCGCGCCCCACTCTTCTTCCGAGTCGTCCCCGCCAGCGGACCCCATAGCGTGCGCTCCTAGGGACGACTCGAAGATGGCGACCCCCCCGCCTCCGGGTCGTCCCCGCCAGCGGACCCCATGGCGTGCGCTCCCAGGGACGACTCAGAGATGGCGACTCCCCCACCTCCGGGTCGTCCCCACCAGCGGACCCCCTGGCGTGCGCTCACAGGGACGACTCAGAGATGGCGACTCCCCCACTTTCGAGTCGTCCCCGTCAGCGGACCCGATAGTGTGCGCTCACGGGGACGACTCGGAAGTGGAGGACGGCGGGGCGGGGCTGCCGGCGAGGGGGCGGGTCACACGCGGCAGAGGATCTCGCCGTGGAGGAGCGAGAGCCAGCCGTCCTCGCTCGCGGCCCACTCGCGCCAGCCGTCGCTGACGCGCTGCAGGTCCTCGGGGGTCGCCGCTCCCGCGTCCATGAGCTGGGGCGCGATCGCGGAGTCGAGGATCCGGTCCGCCCACATGCCGCCCCACCACGCGCGATCCTCCTCATTCGCGTAGCACCAGGTGCTCGAGGTCGCCACGACATCGGTGAGCCCCGCCGCGTGCGCCCACGACAGCAGCACCCGGCCGGCGTCCGGCTCCCCTCCGTTCGCCAGGGCCGCGGTGCGGTAGAGATCGAGCCAGGTGTCCAGCGCCGGCAGGGCGGGCCACCAGCGGAAGCCGCCATAGTCGCTGTCGCGCACGGCGACGATCCCGCCCGGCTTCGTCACTCTGGCCAGTTCGCGCAGCGCCTGCACCGGATCCGCGACATGCTGCAGCACCTGGTGCGCATGCGTCACGTCGAAACTGTCATCGGGGAAGTCCAGGGCATGCACGTCGGCGACGCGGAACTCGATGTTCGTCACGCCGCGCTCGGCCGCCGTGGTGCGGCTGAGCTGCAGCTCCTCCGCGCCGATCTCCGTGGCGACCACCTCCGCGACCAGCCCCGCGAGGTCCGCCGTGATCGTGCCGGGTCCCGCGCCCACATCGAGCAGGCGATCCGTCGGACGCAGGTGCGGCAGCAGGTGCGCGGCGGAGTTCTGCGCAGTGCGCCAGCGGTGCGATCGCAGCACCGAATCGTGGTGTCCGTGGGTGTAGGCGGCCATCGGCTCTCCTCTGCTTCGGGGGTCTTGGATCCCCAGCGTTCCGGTTCGGCGCACCGCGGGGAAGACCGTAGTCTTCCTAGGAGCGCCGCACCCTCGTTCGGCGGCGCTCGCCGAGGGGAAGGATCCAGGAGGCCGCGGATGTCGAACGCACTCGGAGACTTCCTCCGCGCCCGGCGCACGGACGCCCGGCTGGAGACCGAGGCGCCAAGGCCGGGCGCGCGTCGCCGCACGACGGGCCTGCGTCGCGAGGAGGTCGCGACCTCCGCCGGCATCAGTGCCGACTACTACACGCGCCTCGAGCAGGGGCGCGAGACACACCCCAGCGATGCCGTGCTCGATGCGCTCGCCCGCGCGCTCCGGCTCGACCCCGACGCCACCCACCACCTGCACCGGTTGCGCGATGCCCACCCCGCCACGGCGCGCCCCGAGCCCGCGGCTTCTTCCTCCGTCGATGACGCCCTCGTGGCGCGCATGACGATGCTGGTCGATGCGGTGCGCCCCAACCCGGCCTATGTGCTCGACCGTCTCAGCACGGTCGTGGCAGCGAACCCGGAGGGGCTCGCGCTGCACGAAGGGCTCGCCGATCTCCCGCCCGCTCAGCGCAACACCTGCCGCTCCCTGCTCCTCGACCCGCGCGCCCGCTCGACGTTCGTGGAGTGGGAGGACCTGGCGCGCGGCGCGGTGGCGCACCTGCGCGCGGCGAACGTCGACGACCTGCAGGATCCGCAGCTCGTCGCGCTCGTCGCGGAGCTGAGCGCGCAGAGTCCCCTGTTCCGTACCTGGTGGAGCGGACATCTCGTGCAGCGCCGACGCGGCGACATCACGCACGTGCGCTCTGCCGATGGCGCCATCACCGCCCGCCGCTACGAGGTGCTGCACCTGCCCGAGGACGGCGTGCGGATGACTCTCTGGCTGCCCGCCGCCTGACGCCCCGCCCACTTTCCGGCGTCGTCGAGCGATCGAAACGAGACCGGGGTGGTTGAGCGAGCGAAGCGAGACGAAACGCGGTGCGCTCGCGGATCGGATCCGTCGGCGCACCGCGTTTCGTCTCAGTCGCCTTCGGCGTCTTCGCTCAACGACCCCGAGGAGGGACGCGCCTCAGGGCTTCGCTCAACGACCCCAGACGGGAGTCGCCTGCGGCGTCTTCGCTCAACGGCCCCGAGGAGGCGAGGAGACGAGGTCCCGGTCGGGATCCGTCTCCGTGGACGCCTTGACCTGCGGCGAGCGCCGCCGGCGTCCTGGCCACCAGATCCGGTCCCCGACGAGGGCGAAGATCGCGGGCACGATCACCGTCCGCACCACGAGCGTGTCGACGATCACGCCGACGCCGACGATCAGGCCGAGCTGTCCGAGGGTCACGAGCGGCAGCACCCCGAGGGCGGCGAACACCGCGGCCAGCACGATGCCCGCGCTCGTGATCACGCCGCCGGTGTGCGCGATCGCCTCGACCATACCGGCTCTCGTGCCATGCGCGGCGGCCTCGGCGCGGGCGCGGTGCACGAGGAAGATCGTGTAGTCGATGCCCAGCGCGACGAGGAACAGGAATGCGAGCAGCGGCACCTGCAGATCCAGCGCGTGCTGACCGAACAGCACCCGGCTCAGCCACGCTCCCGCACCGATCGCGGCGAGCGCGCTGGCGAGGTTCACGACGAGCAGGAGCACGGGTGCCACGACCGAGCGCAACAGGACCAGCAGCACGAGGAAGCTGACCAGCAGCACGAGGGGCGCGATGAGCAGCAGATCCTGCTGGTTGCCGGCGCGGGCGTCGAGGTCGGTCGCGACCGCCCCGCCCACCACGGCGTGCGCATCCGGCACGGCGTGCACGGCGTCGCGCAGCTGGGTGATCTGGCTCAGGCTCTTCGCGGTGCTCGGCGCATATTCGCTCGTCACCATGATCTTCGTGAGGTCTCCGTCCGCCGTGGTGCCGACCGGCTGCACGCGCACGACCCCCTCGACGTCCTTCGCCGCGGTGACGACGTCCTGAGCCTGCGCCGTGTCGGCGACGACGAGGATCGGCTGCGCCTCGCCCGCGGGGAAATGCGCGGAGAACAGCTCGAGCCCGGCCGCCGACTCCGACGGCACGCGGAACTTCTCCACCTGGTCGAGCCCGACCGCGGTGTCGAACAGGCCCGCGGCCATCACGGCGAGGAGCGCGCCGCCCGCGAGCAGTGCCACGACCGGGCGCTTCACGACGCCTCCCGCGATCCCGCGCCAGACCCGTCCCTGCCGACGTTCGTCGCCGGGACGCGGCACGAACGGCCAGAACACCTTCCGGCCGCACACGGCGAGGATCGGCGGCAGCAGGAACAGCACCGATCCGAGCGCGATCAGCAGCCCGATCGCCGAGGAGATCCCGAGCCCGTGCGTCCCCGGGATCACGGCCAGCACGAGTGTCAGCAGCGCGAGCACGACCGTGACGTTCGAGGCGAGGATCGCCGGTGCCGTCTTCCGCCAGGCGGTGCTGAGTGCGCGACGGTGATCCGGCTCCTGCTGCAGCTCTTCGCGGTAGCGGGAGATCAGGAGCAGCGCGTAGTTCGTGCCGGCGCCGAAGACCAGCACGCTGATGATGCCGGCGTCGAACTGCAGGCCCCACGCGGATCCGGCCGCCGCGGTCATCCGGCCCGCGAGTCCGTCCGCCAGCGCGACGACCACGAGCGGGATCAGCCACAGGATCGGCGAGCGGTAGGTGACGATGAGCAGGATCGCGACGATGAGGATCGTGACGATCAGCAGCGTGAAGTCGGCGCCCTCGAATGAGGACGCGACATCGGCGCCGAAGGCGGGGCCTCCGGTGACCTGCAGCGCGAGGCCGTCCGGCGCGTGCGTTGCGACGTCGGAGCGCAGCGCCGCGATCGCCTTCGCGTTCTCGGCGTTGGCGTCCGACGTCGTGATCGGGGTGATGATCACCGCGGCCTTCTTGTCATCGCTGACCACGGGTCCCGACGGGTCCGCCGCCGCGCGGGCGCCCAGCACGGGGACCAGCTCCTTCAGCCCCGCCAGATCCGCCTCCGACAGCGCCGCACCGTCCTCCCTCGATGCCACGACGAGCACCGACTGCCGATCGGCGTTCGGGAAGGTCTTCAGGAGCTCGGAGACCCGGGTCGACTCCGATGCGGCGGGCGCCTGCGCGTTGCCGCCGGGAGCCTTGGCCGAGCCGAAGGCGCCGAACAGGAGGACCATGAGGAGAAGGACGAGCCCGAGCGAGATCCACGCGCCGCGGCGCGAGGTCAGAGCATCGGAGAGGCGCGAGCGCACAGCGGGATCTGACATGCCTCCAGTCCATCGCCGCACACGCCCCGTGCCATCGTGCACAAGGTTGATCGAAAGATCGATCGAAGGGACGAGACAGGATCCCCGGGGCTCCTTCGGTGTCTTCGCTCAACGACCCCGGGTGGGAACCTCATCCGGACGCGAGCCGGATCGGGATCCGGCTGCCGCTCGGAACGCCGAACGCGGCCTCCCGGAGGAGGCCGCGTTCGTGGTGCCGGGCGCCCCGAGTTCTCGGAGCGCCCGGGGCAGAAGGGGCGTCAGTACCGCAGACCGTGTCCGAACCGGAAGGTCGGGTTCTCGGTGTCGAACGCCACATCGGTGCGGCTGGCCGCGACCGCCGCGTCCGAACGGGGCAGATCGAAGGGCAGCGCGCCCTGCGGTCCGCGCTCGCCGAACAGCACGCGCAGCACGGCCGCGTCGGAGGCGCCGTAGTCCGCGAGCACCGCATGTGCCGCTTCTTCGAGGCCGCCGAGCACCGCCGGGCGGTCGAGGTAGATGTCGATCACGGTCGGCACCGCGGTGGCGATCGCGGTCAGGCGGGCGTGCTCCTCCGCCGGGAACTCCAGGGATCCCGAGTGGAACAGGTCGCTGAACCCGCCCCGGTCGCGGTCCTCGAAGGGGGCCTTGATGCGCAGGATCGCGACGTCGGCCTCCTCCGGGCTCTCGACGACGGTCGCGTAGGCGGCGAGCGTCTCGGCGGCCACGCCCTCGGCGTAGACCTTGACGCCCCGCGCGAGCGGAAGGATCGGCGCTCCCCCATCGACGACTCCGTTCGTGAGCAGCGTGAGCGAGTCGCTCTGCGCGTCCAGGCCCTCGGCGACGAAGTCGGCCCGGCCGACGACGGCCTCCGCGCTCTCCTCGTCGACGAACGGGTTCTCGAACAGGCCGAGCCGGAACTTCTCGCGCAGCAGCCGCCGCACGGACACGTCGAGGCGGTCCTCGGAGACCTCGCCGCGCTCGACGAGCGCGAGGAGCTCCTCGGTGCACAGCTCGCCGCCGAACTGGTCGATGCCCGCGTCGAGGGCCTTGACGATGCGCTCCGGCCGGGTGAGGTGCTCGACGCCCCACGCGCGGGCGGGCATGTCGGCGCCGAACACGACGACGTCGGTGAGCAGGCCCCAGTCGGTGCAGACGATGCCCTCGAAGCCGAGCTCGTCGCGCAGCAGATCCGTGAGCACGCCCTTGTTGAAGCCGAAGCCGACCTCCTCCCAGTCGGTGCCGACGGGCTGGCCGTAGTACGGCATCATCTGGGTGGCGCCGGCGCCGATCGCCGCGATGAACGGACGCAGGTGGTAGTCCCGCGCGTCGCCCGGGTAGACCTGCTCCTTGCCCCAGGCGAAGTGCGGATCCTCGCCGTCGAGCTGCGGACCGCCGCCCGGGAAGTGCTTGACCATCGTCGCGACCGAGTCCGCCCCGAGCTCGTCGCCCTGGAAGCCGCGGATGTAGCCGACCACGAGGCGGGAGGTGAGATCCGCGTCCTCGCCGAAGGTCCCCGCGATCCGCGACCAGCGCGGCTCGGTGGCGAGGTCGATCTGCGGGTGCAGCGCGACCCGCAGGCCGACCGCAAGGTACTCCTGCCGCGCGATGTCGGCGAAGCGCTCGAGGCGCTCCGGGGATCCGAGGGCCGCGAAGCCGAGCGTCTCCGGCCACTGCGAGAACGGACCCGCCATGAGCGAGGTGAGCGGGTTGTCGCTGAACGAGTGCCGCGGGTCGGTCGACAGCGTGATCGGAATGCCGAGCGGGGTGTCCAGCGCCATCCGCTGCAGGGCGTTGTGCCAGGCGGCGAACTCACGACCGCCGGGGGCGGCGCCGAGCAGGTTGAAGTGGCTCATCCGGCGCTTGCGCACCATCGACGAGATCGAGGGGAGTCCGAAGGTGGGGTTGCCCTCGTCGAGCTCGGCGAAGGCCGCCATGGTGTGGAACAGCATCCCGACCTTGTCGGCGAGCTCCATCCGGCCGAGCAGATCCTCGACGCGGTCGTCGATCGGCAGGGAGGCGTCGCGGTAGGGCAGCACGGCCTCGTTCACGGTGTCCGTCATATCGATGTTCTCCTCAGTTACTTGACCGACTTGATGAACCAGACGCTGACCGCGCCGAGCACGCTCAGCACGATCGCGATCGGGAAGAGCGCTCCGTAGCCGAACGCCAGCACGATCGCACCGGCGACGCCGGGGGCGAACGTCTGCGGCAGCGTCGCGGCGATGTTCACGACGCCCAGGTCCTTCGCGAAGTTCTTGGCGGACGGCAGCACCTGGCTCATGAGGGCGGTGTCGACGGCCTGGAACATGCCGAACCCGAAGCCGCTGATCACGGTCATGATCATCCACGACGTGTACGACGGCGCGAGCATGGGGAAGACCAGGGCCACCGCCATGAGCAGGGAGGATCCGAAGACGAACGGCTTGCGCCGACCGACCTTGTCGGAGAGCGGTCCGGACACCACTGTCGCGATGAGGATGCCGACGAGGCTGAGGATGCCGAGCAGCGGGATCACCGAGAACGGATCCTTCACACCGAGGTAGTTCTTGAGGATCAGCAGCTGGAATCCGGTGACGGCGAAGTACCCCGTGTACAGCAGCAGGCGCCCGGTGAACGCCCAGAAGAAGTCGGGGTGCTTGATCGGGCTGACCCAGAACGTCCGCAGGAACTCGCCGAAGCTGAACGGCTCGTTCTGGAAGTTGAGGCTCGAGTGGTCGGGGTTCGAGACGACGAACCCGAGCAGCACGACGACCGCGAAGACGGCGAAGATGATGTAGCCGAGCGTGATCGAGTGCGCGAGCTGGGATCCGATGATCTGACCGCCGAGCGCGCCGAACATGAGGCCGATGCCGGAGAGCGCCGCGAACGTGCCACGACGGGCCACCGGAACACGGTCCGGCAGGATCGCCGAGAGCGGTCCCTGCGCGAAGTTATAGGCGATCTGGATGAGCGTCCACGCCACGATGATGCCCACGAGGTTGTTCATGAACCCGAGGGCGATGAGCGCGATGCCCCCGACGATCGCGCCGGCGATGATCCAGGGTGCACGGCGGCCGAACCTCGAGCGGGTGCGGTCGGAGAGCTGTCCGGCTGCGGGCTGAGCGATCATCGCGCCGAGCGCGCCGATCGTCGACACGATCGCGATGTTGGCGACCTGGGTCTTCTCGTCGGGGAACATCGCGATCAGCTGCGCCTGCAGCAGGATGCCGGGCACGGCACCCCAGATCACGAAGATCGCGAAGTTCGCGGGGATGATCCAGCCGAGCAGCCGCCGGACGCCCTTGATCGGCGCGGGCGGGTCGTCCTCGCCGGAGGCGGTGGCCACGAACGTGGTCTCGGTGATGGGCGGACGCAGCTCAGGGGCGTCAGAAGAAGTCGACGACATTGTCAGTCCTTGGTTCGGGATGGGACTACGGGTTCGGGTCGTGCTCACCGGATCCGACAGGGCTGGTCCTTGCCCCGCTCGCCCGGTAGAGGCACGCTAGCATGAAAACCGGCACAAGTGTAGGTTTTTGTTCCGGAGGCCCTTTCCTCCATGGATCAGGACCGTGCAGAACCCCGCACGGCACCCCGCCGACGCATACGATGGGACACCGATGACGACCGAACGCGGATACACGACGGGCCGCGCCCGGCGGGAGCGGATCATCGCGGCGGCGACCGCTCTCTTCGGACGCGTCGGCTTCAACAGCGCCACGATGCTCGAGATCGCGCAGGTCTGCGAGATCTCCCGCGCCGGGCTCGCGCACCACTTCCCCACGAAGGAATCGCTCATGGAGGCGGTGCTGGAGACCAGGGATCTCGAGGATCGCGAGCGCTTCCGGCGCAACGGCTCGCAGGGCCAGGATGGCATCGGGATCCTGCGCGGCATGGTCGATCTGGCCCGGCACAACACCGAGGTCGGCGGGATCATCGCCCTGTACGCCGTGCTGTCCGCCGAGGCCGCCGACCCCTCGCACCCCGCGCACGAGTACTTCGTCCGGCGCTACCAGCGGATCCGCTCCGGCACGGCGAAGGCCCTGCGCGACGCACGGGTCGCAGGGCACCTCGCCCCGCACGTCGACGAGGACCGTGCCGCCGCCGAACTCACCGCCCTCATGGACGGTCTGCAGCTGCAGTGGCTGCTGGATCCGTCCTCCGTCGACATGGCCGAGACCGTGCGCCGCCGCATCGAGGAGCTGCTCGTGGTGCCTCTCGACGTGGCGCCCGCCCTGAGCAGCGAGACGCCCGTTTCTGCGTGAGGCACCACTCCTCGCGTGGTGCCTCACGCTCGAAGTGATGTCTCACCGAGCGCGCCGGCGGCCCGCGCCGGCCCGCCGGCCTCAGCTCCAGACGAACCGGAACGTCCCGAGCAGCACCGCGGCGGCGATCGACAGCGCCATGATCGCCGCGCCTCCGGCGAGCGCGATCGCGTCCCGTCCGGACAGCCGGGACGGACGGGACCAGGTGCGCGGGATGTCGGATCCGAATCCGCGCGCCTCCATCGCGAGGGCGAGCTTGGTGCCCCGCCGCACGGCGAACACGAGCAGCACGAACGACATCGTGAAGAAGCGTCGCAGCGCGCCGCGGTCCCCCACCCCGCGCGCCCGGCGGGCGAGCGACATGGTGCGCCAGTCGTCCAGGAACAGGCCGAGCATCCGGGTGCCCGCCAGTACACCCAGCACGAAGCGGCTGGGCAGGTGCGCGACCTGGGCGAGGGCGTCGGCGAGCTCGGTCGGATCCGTGCGGGCGAACAGCAGGATCGTCGGCAGCCCCAGCGCCACGACGCGGATCGACACGGCGATCGCGAGCTGGATCGATGCCTCGCTGATGTGCGCGAACCCGAAGCTGAAGAACACCTGCCCGCCCGGAGCCGCGTAGAGCAGCATGCTCACGCCGGCCACGGGGGCGATCACGAGAAGCAGCGCCAGCCGGCGCAGCACCGTGCGGAGCCGCAGCCCGGTGAGGGGGATGCACAGCAGCTGCAACCCGATCGCGACGACCCCGCTCGTGACGTCGATCGACGCGAACAGCGGCACCGACAGCAGCAGCGCCAGCACGATCCGGGTGACAGGGTTGACCCCGTCGATCCAGGCGCCCGCCGGATTCGACGCGCCCGAATGGCTGCTCCCGGCCGACACATCGAGCGTCTTGCGCGCTTCGAAGCCCGTGGTCATGCGGCCAGCTCGATCCGGTGGCCGCCGAGGTGGCGGATCACGTCGGCGTCGTGAGTGACGGCGACGACGGCCGTGCCACGGGCGATCTCCTCCTGAAGTAGGCTCACGATGCCGATCCAGCCGCGACGGTCCTGCCCGAAGGTCGGCTCGTCGAGCACGATCACCGCCGGCGCGGCGGCGAGCACGGTCGCGACCGAGAGCCGGCGCTTCTGCCCGCCCGAGAGCGTGAAGGGGTTCGCGGCGGCGAGCGCGGTCAGCCCGAGTCGCTCCAGCAGGGCGTCCACGACCGCGTCGATCCGCTCCTTGTCCCAGCCGAGCGCGCGCGGTCCGACCGCGAGTTCGTCGCGCACGGTCTGCGTGAGGAACTGGTGCTCCGGATCCTGGAACACCATCCCGATGCGCGTGAGCAGTTCGCGCGACGTCCAGCGGATCGGATCCCGCCCGCGTCGCCCGCGGAGGCCCTCCGCGGCCTGAACGGTGCCGTCGAGAGCGTCGAGGAGTCCGGCGAGAGTGAGCGCGAGCGTGGACTTCCCCGCGCCGTTCGGGCCGACGATCACGGTGGCCGCACCGTCCGGCACGGCCAGATCGAGTCCGGTCTGCACGGCCCGCCGCCGATCGCGGGTGACGGCGAGGTCACGGGTCGTGAGGACGGACGCCTCCGACGCGGGATCCACCACCGGCAGCGCCGGCAGGCCCACAGGATGCCCCGGCACCCAGACGCCTGCTTCCGCCAGGGCGTCGCCATGCACCAGGAACACCTCGTCCGGGGTTCCGTCGGCGAGGAGTCCGCCGTCCGCGCCGACCACGATCACCCGGGTCATCAGCTCCGCCCACACGGCGGTGCGGTGCTCGATGACGACGAGCGTGGCGCCGGTGGCGGCCACGACGCGCTCGACGCTCGCGCGGATCTCCTGCACGCCGTCGGGGTCGAGGTTGGCGGTCGGCTCATCCAGCAGCAGGAGTCCCGGTCGCATGGCGAGGGCTCCGGCGAGCGCGAGCCGCTGCTTCTGACCGCCGGAGAGCGCGGCGGTGGGCCGGTCCAGCGGCACGTCGAGGCCGACGGCGTCGAGTGCTTCGGCGACGCGGGCGGGGATGTCTTCCGCGGGCACGCCGAGGTTCTCGCAGCCGAAGGCCACGTCGTCGCCGACCTTGCTCAGCACGACGCCGGCGTCCGGATCCTGCAGGACGAGGCCGATCCTGCCCCGCCGGCGCTCCGGATCGGATCCGTCGACCTGGAGGGATCCGCGGCTCTCCCCCTCCTCGGCGTCGCCGAGGAGGCCCGCCATGCCGGTCAGGAGCGTCGACTTGCCGGCGCCCGACGCACCGAGCAGGAGCACCCGCTCCCCCGGCTCGATCGTGAACGTCACGTCGCTGACCGCGGGCAGGCGACGGCCGGCGTAGCGCCAGCCCCACCCGTCCGCGACGACGCGAGCGGCACCCGCGGTCATGTCAGACCTCGCGGCGGAGCTCGCGTCCGGCGGCGAAGCGGCTCAGAGCGCCGGTCGCGGCGAGGGCGCGCACGAGCAGCCAGCCGAGGACGCCGGCCAGCAGCGCGCCCGAGACGACCAGGGCGCCGAGGTAGATCGTGTTGAACTCGACGGACTTCAGGATGTTCGGCGAGCTGCCGTAGAACAGCTCGAACAGCCACGCGCCCGCGGCCGCGCCGACGCCGGCGAGGGCGGCGACGGGCAGGGAGAACCGGCGGTACAGGAAGATCGCGAAGATCAGCTCGGCGCCGAGGCCCTGCGCGATGCCCTCGAGCACCGTGGAGACGCCCCAGATGTTGCCGATCAGCATCGACACGATCGCCGCCACGACCTCGACGACGAGTGCGGCGCCGGGCTTGCGGATCACGAGCCCGCCGACCACGCCGCCGAGCAGCCAGATCCCGACGGCGACGCCGCCGAGGCCGGGCGTGAGGCCGTCGGCCGCGGTGAACCAGGCGTAACCGATCGTGTTCCAGACCCAGAAGACCAGGCCGATCGCGACGCCGAGCACGGCGGCCACGACGATGTCGACGACGCGCCAGTTGAGGCGGCGTGCGACCGCCCCGCTGCTGTTCACGTTCTGTGCGGTTGCAGATGCATGCATGTGAAATGCTCCTCCCTGCGCCGGCATGATCCGGATCAGGTTCGACGGTCGAAGCGCGATTCGCTCCCTCTCAGCCCGGCTCGCCGGACTCCCGTGGTGATCCGCCCATCCTAGCCCCGCCGGAGCGCACCGGCGACCGTCTCGTCACACGGCGTGACGGGAGAACGCCCGCGATACCGGCTGTTGACAGGCCCGCCAGATACGGTAGGGGGGTGAACAATGACGACGGTCCGGGGGCCGCCCAGGTCGATCCGAAGATCGCCGACGCCGACGCACCCGCTGCCGACGCCTCCCGCGCGGCCATCGACGAGCGCGCACCGGAACCGGCAGCACTGTTCCCCGCCGCATCCGAGCCGGCCGAGCCCGCGCCCTTGTTCCCTGCGTCTGAGACGCCCATGGCGGAGCCGCTGTTCCCCGCGCCGGCAGAAGCGCCCTCCGCGCCCACCGCCCCTCCCCGCGCCGTGTCGCCCGCTCCCGTCGCGTCGCCCGCTCCCGTTGCGTCGCCGGAGCCCACCCCCGCAGCATCCCCCGCCGCCGGTCCCGCCGCCGCGACCCGCACGGCACAGCCGCTGCCCTCGGCATCGCTCGTCCGCGGCCCCGACCGCGCCCCGACCGCGGCGCTCGCCTGGGTCGACGTGGCCCGGGTCGGCACCGGCAGTGCCGCGGCCGCCGCGGCGTCGTCCCGCGCACTGCTGGACGACGCCCCGCATCGCAGCCTCGCCCGCCCGGCCGTGCTGCTGCCGTTGGGCGGGGTGCTCGCCCTCGTCATCGCGTACGGCGCCACGACCGCGCTCTGGCCGCTCAACGCCGTGCAGCCCGTCGCGTCTCCGGTCGCGTTCCAGCCCGCCGCCGCACCCGCCGCTGCCGCCGCGTGGCCGGCGACGGGCAGCGCCGCCGTGGGCGTCGCCGGCATCGGCACCATCGCCTCCGCCGAGCAGCACGCGCCGATGGCGAGCATCACGAAGCTCGTCACGGTGCTCGCCTCGCTCGACAAGATGCCGCTCAAGGCCGGCGAGCAGGGTCCGTCCTTCGCCTTCACGCAGGCCGACAGCGACGACTACTGGGACTACCTCCGCCAGGATCAGTCCGCGCTCGACGTCCCGGTGGGCGGATCCCTCACGCAGTACCAGCTGTACGAGGGGATCCTGCTCGGCTCGGCGAACAACTACGCCGACCGTCTCGCCCGCGAGGTGTGGGGCTCGGATGAGAACTACGCGGCCGCCGCGAACCAGTGGCTGAGCCAGCACGACCTCGCCGACATCACGGTCGTGACCCCCTCCGGCTTCGACTTCGGGAATGTGGCGACCCCGCGCGCACTCATCCAGCTCGGTCAGATCGCCGAGAAGAACCCGGTGATCGCCGGGATCGTGAAGCAGAAGAGCGTCGAACTGCCCGGCGCGGGCGTCGTGAAGAACACCAACGGGCTCATCGACGACGCCGGCATCGTGGGAATCAAGACCGGCACGATCGGCGACGGCGCCGACACGCGCTACAACCTGCTCTCGGCCAAGGACGTGCCGGACGGCGACGCCACCGTGCGGATCTACGTGGCGGCCCTCGGGCAGGACAGCGATGCGGGTCGGGTCGACGCCTCGCGGGCTCTGTACGCGGGCCTCGAGGCGGCCCTGAAGGACCAGCCGCAGACGGTGGACAAGGGCGCGACCCTCGGCACCGTCGACACGGCGTGGGGCGAGACCACCCAGGTCGTGGCCGCGGAGAACGCCCGGGTCGTGCTGTGGAACGGCGCCTCCGCGACGGCGACCACGAAGTTCTCTCTCGGCGACGAGTGGAAGGCCGGCGAGAAGGCGGGCACGCTCAGCCTCAAGGGGCCGCTGGACTCCACCTCGGTGCCGCTGGAACTGCGCACGGCCTTGAACGGTCCGAGCTTCTGGTGGCGCCTCACCCATCCCCTCGAGCTGTTCGGCCTGACGAAGTAGGCGCCGGTTCGGACGCGCCGGGATCCCGCCGCGACCGGGATCCGGTCCGCCGCCTCCATCCACGCGATGCGGCTCCGTCCGAGCGATGCCGCCTCCGCCCGGGCGATGCCGCCTCCGCCCCGGTGATGCCGCCTCCACCCCGGTGATGCCGCCTCCACCCCGGTGATGCCGCCTCCGCCCGGGCGATGCCGCCTCCGTTGACGCGGAAGCGCCGCCGCCCTGCGAACAGGACGACGGCGCTCACGTCGGTGCGGATGGGGTGTCAGACCCTGTCGTCCTCGATCTCCCACGACGGGTTCTCCGGCGACTCGGCCGACTCGATGACGCGCTCGGCGACGGCGACCGGGGCGGTCCCGGATCCGATCACCGCGGCGG
>JAITLM010000171.1 GCA_031277885.1 Microbacterium sp. | reverse complement strand
AACTCCATGATGTTGACGCCATGCTGACCGAGCGCGGGGCCGATCGGCGGCGCCGGGTTGGCTGCACCGGCGTTGATCTGAAGCTTGATCAGGCCGGTCACCTTCTTCTTCGGTGCCATAGTGATTCCTTTCTCGAGCGGATGCGAGCATCCCTCTCCCGCGGATCCGGCATCTCCGGAGCGCGGTGGCGTTCGCGCGCCGCCCCTTCGACAAGCTCAGAGACTGCGCACAAACCATAGAAGTCTACCGGATCCCGGGCGCGTCCGCGCACCGCGGTCAGTCGAGCGTCCATGCGAAGCTGTCCGAACAACGCTCGCGGGCACGAAGAGGAATGATCCAAAACATCTCCTCGTGAGCGGGTCCGTCCGCGTTGCCCGCTAGCATCCCTGCCATGTCTTTCGGGGGGAGAACCAGCGCATCTCTGCGCACGATCGCCGGGCTGCGTTCCCGGCTGTCCGACACCGGCGTGATCATTCCGCCCTTCCTGTACCTTCCCGTCCGCGGGGGCGCGGATGCGGGAAGGTGCGCGGAGGTGCGACGGATCCCGGACGGCCGACAGGCGCTGATCGCGTTCACCGCGCTCGATCGCCGGGCCGACGGCTGCGGCCTCGAGCAGCCGTGGATCGTCGTGCAGACCGACGCGCTCGGGTATCTGAAGGCCGAGCAGCCCTTCGACCTCGTGCTGTTCGATCCGACCTTCGCCGACCATCTCACACACGAAGGCCGGTTGCTGTGACGGTCATCAGCATCGACCCCGACTCGATGCATGCGCTGCTGAAGAAGGTGGCACGGCAGACGGATCAGCTCGACGCGGCGCTCTCCGGGTTCGGTTCCACGGCCGACGGCGGTGCGGCGAGCGGCAAGATGGCGCTCATCGTGCGCGCCGCGATCGAGGCGGCGCAGTCGGGTTCGAATCTCGCACGCGGCGTCCGCGACATCGCCCTCGCCGCGATCGATGACCACTCCAGGACCGAGGCGGAGCTCATCGCTTCGCTCGACAACTTCGCCGAGGAGAACCTCTGATGGGCATCGACCTGCATATTCCGGGGGATCCGGAGGCGATCCACGGCCTCGCCGACTTCCTCGACCGCGTACTCGGGGCCGACTCCGACGCACTCGACCAGGAGCTCCGCAAGGTCTCGCGCGATTCTGACGAGTGCTGGACGGGCAGGACGGGCGTGGCGTTCCGTCAGACGATCGATGCGACCGCGAAGGCCATCGATCCCGTGGACGAGTACGCCCGAGACGCCGCCGCGGTATTCCGCGCGTACGCCCAGCGGATCATCCGCGGCCGGCACGCGTTCGCCGATCACGCCGACGATGCGACGGTCGCGGGTCTGGTCGTCGCGGCGTCGGTCATCCAGGCCCCCGTGGCTCCGAAGCAGTACATCGGCGAACCCGGAACGCCCGCTCCGATCGAGTTCGCCGCGGATGGAACCTGTATCGCCCCGCCGGTCGTCGGCGCGTATGAGAAGGCCCTGAAGGCCTACAACCGCATCGCTGACGATGTCGGCGTGTGGTGGGGCGATCTCGAGAACTGGATCGACGAACACATGACGCCGCTGATCGCACGCCTGGGGGAGTTCGACCTGCTCACGAGCACCGCAAGAACCCTGGGCATCGGCAATGACTTCGTCCGGGGAACGCTCTTCACATTCAGCGGCAAGACGTGGGAGGCCAGTCTCAAGAACTACGAGACGCACGCCGAGGCCGCTCAGGTCGACTACGACAGCTACTTCCATCGCCTGCGCTCCGGCGACCCCAAGCTGCGCAACGCCGCCGCCCGCGTGACCAGACCGGAACTCCTCGCCGCCCGCGAGGCGCTGAACGCCGAAGTCAGCAAGATCCGCGTCGGAACCCGGATCATCCCGCTCGCGGGGACAGCGATCGACGTCGTCTCCGCCTCCTTGGAGGTCATGAGCGGCGGATCCGCATCATCGGCCGCGGTCGGCCTCGCTGGGAGCGTGGGTGGCGGAATCATCGTTGATGCCGGACTCGGGTGGGCCGCAGCGGCAAGCACCCTTGAAGTCCCTCCTCTCGCTGCGGCCATTGTCATCGGAGTGCTCGCTGTGGCGGCAGGGCGAGCGGCGCAATCGGGATGGGAAGGCTCTGTATCGCTGGACGTACGAGAAGCGATCGACGCCGGCGACTTCGGCTACGCATTCGGGTGAGGACCGAAGACCGATGACCACTCGCTGCCAGAATGTCCGCGCGCTCGCACCCGTGCTCGAGCAGTCCGAAGAGTATCGCCAGGCCGATGCGACCCTTCGACGCACGAGCCTGAGGCGCTCCCCGGCTCTCCTCGGCATCGCCCTGATCTTCCTCGGCTGCGTATACGTCGCCACGAACCAACGCGCTCACCCCGCAGAGCGATTGATGATGCTCCTCCACGGCGTCACGATTCTCATGTTCATCCCGATCATCGGCAGTGCTTTTCGGACGCTCCGCCTGAACCGGATCCGATGTGCGCAGCGAGGACCGCTCCGGCTCCTCCCCAGCGTCACGGTCCCCCTGGTCACCGTCCTCTGGACACTGGTTGTCGCCGCAGCTGGCGTCATCGGAATCATCGCCCTCTTCCTCCCGAACCCCCTGCCTCACGGGGTTGGCCGGCTATCCCCTGTCGCGCTCATTCCGCTGGGAATCGCGTTCCTCGGATACCTCATCAGCCGTGCGCGCCTGCCCCGAGGGCTCAGCGTCGCACCGGGTGGCCTGACATGGACGGAAGGCCGGACCCCGATGAGATTCGAGTGGAACAGCATCGGCGCCGTCTCTCTCGCAACCAATGCCCGGGGCGGGCGATGCATCCGCATCCACACGACCAGCGGCACCCGACACGACCTCGCCGCGGGGCTCCTCGGATCCGACCCCGCCGTCGTCGGCGAAGTCGTGCAGCATTTCCTCGACCATCCCGAAGAACGCGAACTCCTCCACGACCCCGACGCCGCGCTTGCCCGCGTCGTCACCCCCGTCAGCCCCTCGCGCCGGACTCAGGGACCGACGCCGGTGCGTCAGCGGCGGAGCGATTCGTAGAGGGTCACCACGCAGGCGCTGCCGAGACCAAGGTTGTGCTGCAGGGCGAGGGTCGCTCCCTCGACCTGCCGCTCCCCCGCCCGGCCGCGCAGCTGCTGCACGAGCTCGGTGCACTGCGCGAGCCCCGTCGCGCCGAGCGGGTGTCCCTTCGAGAGCAGCCCGCCGGAGGGGTTCGTCACGACCCGGCCTCCGTAGGTGTTCTGCCCGTCGCGGACGAACTGCGCGGCCGTGCCCTCCCGCGTGAGCCGCAGAGCCTCGTAGGAGATGACCTCGTTCGCGGTGAAGCAGTCGTGCAGCTCCGCGACCGGGATGTCCTCGGGCGAGACGCCCGCCTCCTCGTAGACGGCGTCGGCTGCCCGGCGCGCGATCCCCGCACCCACGAGCGCCATCGCGTCGCCCTCGAACGAGTCGGCGCGATCGCTCGTCATGGCCTGCGCCCTGATGCGCACGGAACCGTCAAGCCCGCGCCTGCGGGCGAAGTCCTCGGTGCACAGCACCGCGGCAGCGGCCCCGCAGGTCGGCGGGCAGCACTGCAGCCGGGTCAGCGGGCCGAACACGTGCGGCGAGCCCAGCACCTCCTCGACCGTGACGGGATCCCGGAAGACGGCTGCGGGGTTCGCCCGCGCGTGCCGGCGCGCCTTGACGGCGACCTCGGCGAACAGCGTCGCCTCGGCGTCGTAGCGATCGAGGTAGGCCTGCCCTGCGGCGCCGAAGAACCGGGCGGCGACGGGAGCCTCGGGCTCCTCGTCGCCGAGCAGTTCCGTGAACCGCCAGAGCGCATCGGGACGATCGAGGTAGGTCGGGGCGATCGCGCCGCGCGCCATCTGCTCGAACCCGAGCACCAGCACGCACTCCGCCGCCCCGGACAGGATCGCCTGACGCCCCAGCCACAGCGCGGTGGATCCGCTCGCGCACCAGTTGTTCACGTTGACGACGGGGATGCCCGTGGGGCCCACCCCGTAGAGAGCCGTCTGCCCCGCGGCCGAATCGGCGTACACATACCCCGCGTACGCCTGCGCGACGTCGGCGATGCCGATCCCGGCGTCGGCGAGCGCGCGGCGGGCGGCTTCGGCCCCCATCTCGTGATAGGTCCCGCTGGTCCGCGGCGTCGCGAAGGGGATCATGCCGACGCCCGCGACGACGACGCTCACACCCGCTCCCCGAGCAGGCGCCGCAGCGCAGGCTTGTCGATCTTCCCCACGGGGTTCTTCGGGATCTCGGCGACGATCTCGATGACCTCAGGCTGCTTGAAGCGGGCGAGCAGCCGCGCGGCGTGCGCCGAGAGCTCCGGCGCCCCGGCGGTCGATCCCGGCACGAGGGACACGAAAGCGACCGGGACCTCGCCCAGCACGTCATCGGGCCGTCCCACCACCGCCGCCTCGTGCACGGACGGATGCGCGTAGAGGGCGTTCTCGATCTCCTTCGGATACACGTTCTCGCCGCCGCGGATGATCATGTCCTTGATCCGGTCGACGATCCGCAGATAGCCGTCCTCATCGAAGCAGCCGATGTCGCCGGTGCGCAGGCGTCCGTCCACGATCGTCCGCGCAGTCTCCTCGGGGCGCCCCAGATAGCCGGCCATGACGACGGGTCCGGAGATCACCACCTCGCCGCGCTCCCCCACGGGAACGGGCCGGCCGTCCGCATCCACGACCTCGACCCGTTGCCCCGGCAGCGGAAGGCCGACCGTCCCCGGCTTGCGCGGACCGCGCAGCGGGTTGATGGTCGAGGCTGTCGTCGTCTCGCTGAGCCCGTATCCCTCGACGATCGTGATCCCGAACCGCTCCTCGAATCGCTCGATCGCCTCGACCGGCATCGGCGCGGCGCCGCACACCCCGAAGCGCAGAGACGAGGTGTCAGGGCGGATCTCCTCCGGGAGCGTGGAGAGCAGGGCGTAGATCGCGGGCACGGCCGAGAAGTAGGTGGGGCGCACGCGCTCGACGTCGTCGAAGAACCGATCGCGCGAGAAGCGCCCCGTGATCGTGACGCGCCCGCCGGCGCGCAGCGGGGTGAGCGTGCCGAGCACGATGCCGTTGGCGTGGAACAGCGGCAGCACGAGGAGGCTGTGGTCCTCCGGGCCCAGCTCGAACCATTCCGCGAACGATGCTGTCATCGCGTCCAGGTTGGCGTGGGTCAGCATGACGCCCTTCGGGCTGCCCGTGGTGCCGCTCGTGTAGATGAGCAGCGCGAGATCGGAGTCCGGACGCGGACCGCGCGGGGGCAGTCCCGTCACCTCCCCCTCCGCGAGCGCGGACGGGGTCAGCGCGGCGACGCCGAGGTCGCGCCCGGTGTCGGTCACGACGACGCGCGCACCGGCGTCCGTGAGCTGGTAGCGCGCCTCCGCATCGCCCAGGACCGGGTTGATCGGCGTCACGGCGGCGCCCAGCCGCCAGGCGGCGAAGAGGGCGATGATGAGGTCGACGCGGTTCGGCAGCAGCACGGCGACGACATCGCCCTCGCCCACGCCGTGGGCCGCGAGGACGGCCGCCGCGCTCTCGGTGCGGGCGAGCAGCGCGGCGTTGTCGAGTGCGCCGTCGTCGTCGGCGAGCGCGGGACCCTGCGGATCCACGAGCGCCCGCCCATGGGGCAGATCACTGAAGTGCATGAGGCTCCTTTCGGGCGGTGCCGGCGCGTGTCGGCACCGCCCGGTCGAGGGATTCAGACGCGCGTGACGACGGGTTCTGCGACGAGCCCGAAGGCGCGCAGCTGCCCGAGCAGCTCGCGATGCCCGAAGGCCTGGCACGCCGAGGCGAAGCCCACTCTGTGCGGGGCCTGCTGGATCAGCGAGTAGGCCGCAAAGGCCTGCAGGAGTCCGGTCTGCTTGTAGTTGCTGTTGCCGTGGATGACCACGTGCGAGCGCCCGAGCGGACCCGAGGCGTGCACCGAGTCGAGCGACCGGTTGATCCTCGGGTTCTCCCGCGGCGGCATGCCCGCCTGCACCGATGCGGCGACCTCAGCGAGCGCCGCCTCCTGGGCCTCGGGGTCGAGCGGGCGGATCTGCTCCTCGAACATCTGCACCGTGAGCGCCACGTTCGCCATCACCTCGGGCGCGAAGACGCCGCCGATCGCACGGACATTGCTGACGCGGGGGTCGTGCTGGAACCAGATCGGGTGGGACATCCCGCCCCATGGCACGGCCGTGGCGAGTTCGTGATAGCCGGGCACCGGCACCTGGAACGCCGAGGTGTGATCCCACTCCACGAGCCGGTTCTGCTCGAGGTAGAACCAGTCGGCCTTGAGGATCGTGAAGATCGTCTGCGTGGACGCGAAGGTCGGGAACCCCTTCCACAGCACGAGGATGTCGAGCGTGTCGTACCCGCCGGGCTCGAGCGCGATGTTCGCCGCGATCTCGCTCGTCGTGTACATGTGCGCGACGCCGGGTGCCAGCAGCCGTCCGTTCTCGGCGAAGCCCTCGCCCCACCGGTCCCGCGCGGCCATCACCCAGTCCTGCTCGCCCGTGGTGTCCAGATAGTGCGCGCCGATGCGCAGTGCGGCCTCCACGACCGCGGGTCCGAACTTGATGAACGGGCCCGCGGTGTTGCAGATGACCTGCGCCCCCTCGAAGGCGCTCGCCATCGCGTCCGCGTCGTTGTCGACCGCGATGATCTCGTAGTCGGCGGTCTCGATCCCGGGGATGCGCTCCACGACCTCGCGCACCCTGTCCTCGTCGCGGCCCGCCGCGACGAAGGGGACGCCGAGCTCGCGCAGGTACTCGCAGATGAGCCGGCCGGTGTATCCGCTGACGCCGTAGACGACGACGGGCTTGTCGGTTGCCATGATCGCCTCACATCCCCATCGCGCCGTCGATGGACAGCGTCGCGCCGTTGACGAACGAGGATCGCTCGGAGAGCAGGAACGCGACGCCGTCCGCGATGTCGTCCTCGGTCGCGAGCCGTCCCGAGGGGGTGAGGCCGACGACCGCGGTCACCGCGTCACCGGCCGTGGGGAACAGGCCGAGGCGCTCCATGTCGCCCGCGAGCTGAGCCCCCATCGCGTTGGGGACCAGGCCGGGGCAGACGGTGTTGACGCGCACGCCGTAACCGAGCCTTCCCGATTCGGCGGCGGCGACCTTGGTGAGCCGCTCCACGGCCGACTTCGACGCCGAGTAGGCGGCGATCCCGGGGAACGCGATCGTGGCGGCGACCGAGGCGATGTTCACGATGGCGCCGCCTGCACCCGCCGCGCCTCCCGGGCGCATCGCCCGGAACGCGTGCTTGACGCCGAGCGCGGTGCCGAGCACGTTGACCTCGAGGACCCGCCTCATGTTGTCGGGATCGAGGTCGACGAGCAGATCAGAGATCTCGATGCCCGCGTTGTTGACGAGTCCGTCGAGCCCGCCGAGCTGCACGACCGCGGCCGCCATGCCCTCCTGCCACGACGCGTCGTCGGTGACATCGAGCCGGACGAAGTCCGCGCCGAGTCCCTCCGCCGCGGCACGCCCCGCCTCCTCGTCGACGTCCGCGAGGACGACGACCCCGCCTCCCTCGACGATCCGCTGCGCTTCGCGCAGGCCCAGCCCTCTCGCACCGCCCGTGACGACGACGCGCTTTCCTGCCAGATCCGTGGACATCGGTGTCCGCTCCTTTCGCCGGTGAAAGTTGATGCGTACAGCAGAACAGAGAACTTGACAGTTGGCAAGGAAATTCTTGACACTTGTCAAGACACGCGACGCGGACGGACTCGAACCGGCCGTGCGGGAATCCGACGCGCGTAGAATCGCGACAGACCGGAGGAGGCGATCATGGGCGATGTGGCCGTCCGCGCCGAGCGCGCGAGCACCGACAAGTTCGCCGCGCGGCGTCGCGAGCTCGCCGACTCCGCCCTCTCCGCGATCGCCGAGCGCGGCTACGCGCGCACCGGGATGCGCGATGTCGCCGCCCATTCGGAGCTCTCCCACGGCGCGCTGCACTACTACTTCGAGGACAAGGACGACCTCATCCGCCAGGCGATCTGGCAGTACAAGTCGGAGTGCGCCCGGCGCTACGACCCGATCGTGGAGACCTCGGTGACAGCGCAGGAGCTGGCCCGCCGCTTCGGCGACGAGATGGCCGCGACGCTGCGCGACGAATCCGACATGCACCGGCTCTGGTACGACCTGCGCAACCAGGCCCTCTTCGACGAGGGCTTCCGCGAGACGATCGTGGCGATCGACGACCTGCTGCGCGAGATGGTGTGGAACGTGGTCCTCCGGTACGGCGAACTGAGCGGCAGGACCCCCGCGGTCGATCCGCTCGAGGCCTATGCGCTCTTCGACGGACTGTTCCTGAACTGCCTCATCGCCTACCTCCGCGGCGATCTCAGCGCGCTCGACCGCATCCGCGAGAGCAGCCCGCGTCTGCTCGCCGCCGCGATCTGACCGCACGGCCCCGGGATCGCGCCCGCACACCTGCAGGAGCCCGGTACGGATGCACGACCGTTCCGGCGGATCCGTCCGGCATCCGTGGCGGGATCGTGCATCCGTCCTGGCGGACGACCGACCAGCCACAGACGCGAGAACGGCCGCCCCCGAGGGGACGGCCGTTCCGCAGTGCGCTTCCGGGGAAGCGTCAGATCATCTTGGTGACCTGGTCGAACGACAGCTCGACCGGGGTCTCGCGCTCGAACAGCGAGACGAGCACGGTGAGCTTGCCGCTCTCCGGCTTGATCTCGGAGATCGAACCGGGAAGACCCGCGAACGAGCCCTCCTTGATCGTGATGGTCTCGCCGATCTCGAAGTCGACCTCGGCCGCGAGCGGGCGGGCCACGGCGACGCCGCCCTTGGCGGTGACGGCCTTGGCGGTCGGGACGTCCTTGACCTCGACGAGGGACTTCAGCATGTTGAAGGCCTCTTCGAAGCGGAGCGGGGTCGGGTTGTGCGCGTTGCCCACGAAGCCGGTGACGCCGGGCGTGTGCCGCACGACGGACCAGGTGTCCTCGTTGAGCTCCATGCGCACGAGCACGTAGCCGGGGATACGGACGCGCGTGACCATCTTGCGCTGACCGTTCTTGATCTCGACGACGTCCTCCATCGGGACCTCGATCTGGTAGATGTCGTCCTCGACCTCGAGCGTCGACTTGCGCTGCTCGATGTTGGCCTTCACCTTGCGCTCGAAGCCGGCGTAGGAGTGGATGACATACCACTTGCCGGGGAGCATGCGCAGGTCCATGCGGAAGGACTCGTACGGGTCCTCCTCCACGGCCTCGTCGTCGGCCTGGTCCTCGTCGCCGTTCAGGTCGGGACCGTCGTAGGGAGCGACCTCGTCTGCGGCCGCGGCCTCACGATCGGCGGCCTCCTCGGCCACGGAGTCGTTGAGAACCTCTGCGGCGGCCTCTGATTCGGCTGCCTCGTCCAGGTTGAGAGCGTCGTTCACGATCGCGTCTGCCTCCGGGTCTTCGTCGATGTCGATGTCTTCTTCGTCCACGTCGTCGTCCTCGCCGCCCTCGATGTGCAGGGCCACCCGCTCGGCGGGCGTGACGGCGCGTTCTTCGGAGGCGAGGATGTCGCCCTCCTGGGCCTCGTCGTCCTCGCTGGACTGCTCGGCGGCCGTCGCCCAGTCGACGTCGTCTCCGAGGTATCGTTCGCGTTCGGACACTGGTTCTTCTCTCCTTCAGGTTCGGCCCGGGGTCAGATGCCGCCGGGCCGCGGGATCACGCGGTTTTCCCGGGAACCCCGAAGACTTGCGTCGTCAGCCACGAGAAGGCCATGTCGAGCCCGTACACGAGGGCCATCATCACGATGACGAAGCCCAGCACGACCAGCGTGTACTTGACGAGCTCCTTGCGCGTGGGGGTGACCACCTTGCGGAGCTCGGCGATCACCTGACGGAAGAACAGCGCGATGCGACCGAAGAAGCCGAGCTTCTTGTCGCGGCCCGCGCCGCCGTTCGCCGTGGGAACCACAGCGCCCGATGCGTCCTGAACCATCCTCGAGTACCTTTCGTGTGCCGGCTGCGCGCCGACGCGCAGGGCGGACAGGAATCGAACCTGCAACCTGCGGTTTTGGAGACCGCTGCTCTGCCAATTGAGCTACCGCCCTAGAGATCCGGAGATCTCTGTCCGCAACCTCTCCGTGTTCCGGGAGACCCGGGGCACGGCGAAAGAATGCAGACAACAACTGCTCGTCCAGTGTACGGCATCCGCACCGGCCCTCCGAACCGGGGCCGCATCCCGGGCGCGGCACACCCTCCCGCACCGTCCCCCGCATCCCCTCCGCGCGGCGACCTCCTGGGCAGGGTTGTTAGGCTCGCCGTACGGCCGCGCATCCCTCATGGACGCTGCGGTCGCGGAGGGAGGATCGATGGCGGCGGAGGATCCGGCACGCGCGGAATCGCAGCAGTTCCAGGTGGACCTGCGCGGCGTCGTCGACCTGCTCAGCCGGCACATCTACTCCGGGCCCCGCGTGTACCTGCGCGAGCTGCTGCAGAACGCCCGCGACGCGATCGCGGCGCGTCGCGAGGTCGACGGACGCGGCGGCATCATCCGGATCAGGCCGCTTCCCGCCGAGGGCGGCGAGTTCGTCCTGACCGACGACGGCGTCGGACTCACCGCGAGCGAGGTCGCCGAGCTGCTCGCGACCGTCGGCCGCAGCTCCAAGCGCGACATCTTCGACCTGCCCCGCAGCGACTATCTGGGACAGTTCGGCATCGGGCTGCTCAGCTGCTTCATGGTGGCGGACGAGATCGTGATCCGCTCCCGCAGCGCCCGCGGCGGACGCGGAGTCGAGTGGGTCGGATCCGCCGACGGCACCTTCCGGGTGCGCGAGCTCGACGACGAGCTGCCCGTCGGCACGAGCGTGCACCTCGTGCCGCGGTTCGACGCCGGCGATCTGCTCCGCGCCGACGCGGTGCGCGAGCTCGCCACGACCTTCGCCGAGTTCCTGCCCACGACCGTCCTGCTCGAGCTGCCCGGGGGCGACGTGCAGATCACGCACGACGCGCCGTTCCTCGACCCGAGGCAGGATCCGGCCGCGACGGCGGCCTACGGCCGGGAGCTGATCGGATCCGCCCCGCTCGACGTCATCGAGCTCGCCGAGCCCGCCACCGGAACGCGCGGTGTCGCCTACGTGCTGCCCTTCGCTCCCCCGCCCGGCGCGCGCCAGGCGACGCGGATGTACCTGGGCCGCATGCTGCTCTCCGAGCGCGCCGACGACGTGCTGCCGGAATGGGCGTTCTTCGTGCGGGCGGTGATCGACTCGACCGGCCTCAATCCCACCGCGAGCAGGGAGTCGCTCGTCGACGACGAGGCGCTGGCGCTCGTGCGGCAGCAGCTCGGCGCCGTGCTGCGGCGCTGGGTGCTCGAACTGGGGCTCAGCGCGCCGCACCGGCTCGCGCAGTTCGTCGCCGTGCACGAGGTGGGACTCAAGTCCCTCATCCGCCACGACGACGAGCTCGCGCGGTTCATCACCCGCTGGCTGACCGTCGAGACCACGCACGGCACGATGAGCGTCGGGGACCTCGTCGAGCGCTACGAGCGGATCCGCTACGCCGAGACCGTCGACGAGTTCCGCCAGGTCGCCGGCATCAGCCGCGCCGAGCAGATCCTGGTGAACGGCGGTTACCTGTACGACGCGGATCTGATCCGGCGCCTGCCGGAGCTGTTCCCTGCGGTGACGGTCGAGCGCGTCGACGTCGTCGGCGAGCTGGACCGGCTGGATCCACCGCCGCTGGACGACAGGGCCGCGGCGATCGCGCTCGAGGATCGCGCCGCCGCGGTGCTCGCCGAGGTCGGATGCGCCGTCGTGGTGCGCACGATCGACCAGCCGGAGCTGCCCTCGCTGTACGTCGCGGATCCCTCGGTGCTGCGCCGCATCGACCGCACCAGGACCAAGGGCATCACGGGGGCCCTCTGGGGCGGCGTGCTGGACCGCATCGACGGCGCCGTCGGCGAGGACCGGGACGACGACCTCGCGGCCCGGCTGTGCCTGAACTGGGGCAACCGCGTGATCCGTTCGCTGGGCGCGGTCGCCGACGACGCGGTGTTCGCCCGCACCGTGCAGTTGCTGTACATCCAGGCGCTGCTCGCCGGACACCGTCCGCTCGGC
Organism: Microbacterium sp.; assembly: GCA_031277885.1. Taxonomy (GTDB): domain Bacteria; phylum Actinomycetota; class Actinomycetes; order Actinomycetales; family Microbacteriaceae; genus Microbacterium. The sequence continues at coordinate 28,307 of JAITLM010000171.1, read as the reverse complement.
GACGCCGACCGGACCCTCATGACGGTCGCGCTGTCCGACCTGGTCGCGCTCTCGGCCGGAGTGACCGGACTCGAACTGCCCCCGCTGGCCGAGGATCCCGATCCCCTCACCCCGTCCTGACGGCGGGCGCATCCCGCCCCGCCGCAGCGGGACCGCACTCCACCCGCCCGCAGCGGGTCCGTACATCCGGAGGAACTCATGGCAGGACAGAAGACGCAGCTGGACCGGCTCCTCGAGGAGATCGACCGCACGCCCTGGGGACCCCAGGAGCAGGCCCTCGTCGCGGAAGCCGTCGCGCTCGCCCAGGAGATCGGCGACGAACAGCTCGAGTATCAGGCGCGGATGCGGCAGACCGCCTCGGCGAACATGGGCGGTCTCACCGACCTCATGCTCAGCTCCTTCGCCTGGTGCCTCGCGCACCACGATGCGGATCCGGCCCGGTTCCCGGCCGATATCGACAACGGCGCAGCCGACCTGATGTGGCAGTTCAAGTGGATGGCCTCCTCGCTGCGCAGCTCGCCCGCGTTCTCGCCGGAGCAGATCACGGCGGTCCTGGACGACATGGAGGCGCACTACCGCACGGCCGGACTCGGCATGAGCGGCGTGCTGATGGCGCGCTTCGAGGATGCGCACGCCGCAGGGCGGATGGAGGACGCGGAGCGGCTGCGCGTGCAGCTGGAGGCCACTCCGCGCGACTCGCACAGCCACTGCGACGCGTGCGGGCGGAGCCAGGTCGCCGGATTCTTCGCCGACACCGACCGCGATGAGGATGCGATCCGCCTGGTCGAGGAGATGCTCGAGGGCGGATTCTCCTGCGGCGAGGAGCCCGAGCACGCCCTGTCGGTATCGCTGCTGCCGTACCTGCGCCTCGGCCGCGGCGAGCAGGCGCGGGCGGCGCACCTGCGCAGCTACCGGCTCGCGAAGGACAACCCCGATCTGCTCACCGCCATCGCGAACAGCATCCGGTTCTGCGCGCTGAGCGGCAACGAGGCCCGCGCCCTCACGCTCATCGAGAGGCACCTCCCCTGGCTCGCCCACGACGCCCTGAACGCGCAGGGGCATTTCCGCATGCTCACCGCGATCGGCACCGCGCTCGACGCGGTCACGGCGGCGGGACACGGCGACACGCCCGTGCGCGGAGCCGACTCCCCCGACCTGGAGCGCTTCTTCGGCGCACACGACGGTGCGGAGGGCGCGTGGTCCGCCGTGGAGCTCGCGGCGGCGGCGTGGGCCGCGGCAGAGCGGATCGGCGTGCGCTTCGACGAGCGCGACGGCACCGACAACCACGCGCGGCGGCTGCAGTTCGCGCGCAGGACCGCCGGTGACCGCTATGACGTGCCGATCCGCAGCGACGTGTTCGCGGCGCCCGCGGTGGATGCGACGCCGACCGACGACGAGGGCTGGTACCGCCGGGTGCTCGACCTCGCCGGCTACGGCGCCGCCGCGGACACGCTGGGCGCCCTGGCGCACGTGATCGACCGGGTCGATCCCGAGCGCCGCGCGGTGCTCACGGGCCAGCGGCTCGCGGCCCTCGTGAACCTGGAGCGCGTGGACGAGGCGACCGCGCTCCTGCCCGACCGGATCCGCTCCCTGCGCGCCGCAGGTCTCGACGCGCAGGCCGGGCTCGAGGAGCGCTTCGGGCTGGCCCTGTTCGGCACCGCGACCGAGGCCGACACCGCCGCCCTCGCCGAGCTCTTCGCCGCGTCCGCGGATCCGTCCGGTCCCGCAGCGCTGCCTCCGGCGGCGCGCGGCGACATCGCGCTCACCCTGGCGTTCGAACTCGGCGACGGGGATCCGGCCACGGCTCTCGAGCTCTCCGAGCAGGCGGCGGCCCTGTTCGCCGAAGCGGGGGATGCCCGCCTCGGGCACGGCGCCGAGATCGCCGCCGCGATGGCGCTGCTGCGCGCCGAGCGGGTCGATGAGGCCCTCGCCCGGATCGACGCGCTGCTGGCCGACACCGCGATCACGCGCGGCGTGCGCGCGCGCATGCTCGAGATGCGGGCGCGCGTCCATGGCGGGCGCGGCGCGTTCGCCATGGGGGCCGCCGACGCCGACGAGGCCGGCCGCATCCTGGCGGAGCTCGGCAGCATGTCCCCGCTCGCGGGGGCGCAGATGCTCGCCGGCGCCCTCTGGGAGGACGCCGAGGAGCCGGAGCAGGCACTCGCGCGCTACCGCGTCGGCACTCGCCTGCTGGAGCAGCACGGCGGCGATGTCGCCGGGGCGAAGTACCGTGTGGCGCGCAGCATGCTGAACTCCGGAGCCGTGGAGGAGGCCGCGGAGCTCTTCGGCGAGGTGCTGCAGCGCGAAGAGGCCGACGAGGTCCCCGCGGGCAGCCGGGCGATGACCGCGATCATGCTCGCGCGCGCTCTCCGCGCGGCCGGCGAGGGCGGGCAGGCGTACGGTGCGTTCGGCTATGCGGCCGAGCTCTTCGGAGAGGCCGAGAACCCTGCCGACCAGGCGCTCGCCCTGATGAACCGCGCGCAGATCCTCGCTCAGTACGACGAGCGGGAGCAGGCCGTCGAGACCCTCGAGGAGGCCGCGGCGATCGTCCGCACGGCAGAGGACGCCCCGGCCGCCGTGGTCGAGGTGCTGCACAACCTCGGCCAGTCCTACGGCGCGCAGCAGGATCCGCGGGCCTTCGCGCTGTTCGACGAGGTCGAAGCCGTCGCGCGGGCGAACGACGCGGACTGGGTCGTCGCCGACGTCACGGACTCCCGCGCGCGTGCTCTGCTGTCCGCGGAGCGCGTGGACGAGGGCGTCGCCGCGGCGCTCACGGCGTCGGACGCGTTCGCCGCCGTCGGCGACGCGCAGTCCGCGGGCGGATCCGCGCTGCTCGCGGCGCGTGCGCTCACCGGCGGAGGGCGCTCGGCCGACGCGGTCGCCGCCTACCGCGCGGTGCTCGACCAGGCGTCGGACATCCCGCCGCTGCGCCAGATCGCCGCGCTCGAGCTCGGCGACGTGCTGCAGGGCCTCGGCCGCGACGCCGAGGCCGCCGAGGTGCGCCGGCTCGCCGAGGACTGATCCGGGATCGGATCCGGTCCCGGCGGACGCCGCGGATCGGATCCGACCCCGCTCAGAACAGCTGACGCCAGTTGGCCTTCGCGAGGTCCAGCAGCTCGTCGCCGCGCCCCGAGAGCACGGTGCGGATCGCGTACAGCGCGAAGCCCTTGACCTGCTCGGCGTTCACCGCGGGCGGCATGGACAGCTCCTGCCGCTCGGTCACGACGTCCAGCAGCGCGGGCCCGTCGTGCGCGAGCACCTCGGCGAGCGCGCCGGGAAGGTCCTCGCTGCGCTCCACGCGGCGCCCGAAGATGCCCATGGCCTCCGCGACGGCGGCGAAGTCGGGATTGTCCAGTCCGGTGCCGTAGTTCACGAAGCCCGCGGCCTTCATCTCCAGCTCCACGAAGTTGAGCGAGGAGTTGTTCACCACGATCGTCTTCACCGGCAGCCGGTTCTGCGTGAGCGAGATGAGCTCGCCGAGCATCATGGTGAGCCCGCCGTCACCCGCGAGCGCCACCACCTGGCGACCCGGCTCCGTCGCCTGCGCGCCGATGCCGTGCAGCAGGGCGTTCGCCATGGATCCGTGGTTGAAGGATCCGATGAGCCGGCGCCGGCCGTTCATGTGCAGGTAGCGGGCCGCCCAGACCGTGGGCGATCCCACGTCGGCGGTGAAGACGGCGTCGTCGGCTGCGGCTTCGTCGAGCAGCCGGGCCAGGTACTGCGGGTGGATCGGTGCCTTCCCCCGCGAGGGCACCGCGAGCTCGTCGAGCTTGGCCCTGGTCTTGCGGTAGTGCGCCGTCGCGTCGTCGAGGTGCGCGCGCCGGCGGTCTGCCTTGAGGCGCGGCAGCAGCGCGGCGGCGGTCGCGCCGACGTCGCCCACGAGGCCCAGATCCAGAGGGTGGCGCCGCCCGAGATTCTCTCCGCGGATGTCGACCTGGATCGTCGTCGCCTCCGCCGGGTAGAACTGCGGATACGGGAAGTCGGATCCGAGGATCAGCAGGGCGTCCGCGCCGTCCATCGCGCGGTAGCCCGAGGCGAAGCCGAGCAGGCCCGTCATGCCCACGTCGAAGGGGTTGTCGTACTCCACGAACTCCTTGCCGCGGAGGGCGTGCACGACGGGTGCGGCGAGACGGTCCGCGAGCGCGACGATCTCGTCGTGCGCCCCCTCTGCACCGGCGCCGGCGAGGATCGTCACCTTCGATGCGGCGTTCAGCAGGGTCGCCGCGCGCTCCAGCTCCGCACCGCTCGGCACGACCACGGGCCTGCTGCGCTCGATCACGGTCACGCGATCGTCCTCGGCCTGCGCGAGCGCGATGTCGCCGGGGATCACGAGCACGGCCACGCCGCGCTTCTCGATCGCCTGGCGCATCGCGATCTGCAGCAGCCGCGGCATCTGCGCCGGATCCGACACGTCTTCGACGTAGACGCTGCACTCGCGGAAGAGCTCCTGCGGATGCGTCTCCTGGAAGTACTGCGTGCCGATCTCGGTGGTCGGGATGTGCGCGGCGATCGCGAGCACGGGCACCCGCGAGCGGTTGGCGTCGTAGAGGCCGTTGATGAGGTGCAGATTCCCGGGTCCGCAGGATCCGGCCACGACCGCCAGTTCGCCCGTGAGCGCGGCCTCCGCGGCCGCGGCGAAAGCGGCGGTCTCCTCATGGCGGACGTGCACCCAGCGCAGGGTGCCGTCCTTGCGCAGGGCGTCGGTGAAACCGTTCAAGGAGTCCCCCGGGATCCCGTACACGCGCTTCACCCCGTTCGCGCGGAGCGTGCTGACGATGTTCTCGGCGACGGTGGTCATGGCGGCCTCTCGTGAAAGCGAACAGGACACTTCGAGGCTACGCCCGCAGGCTGCGGGCAGGGCCGCTCGCTACTCCGTGATGTAGACGGCGTGCCGGACCCACTCCGGACGGGACAGCGCCTCGACCGCGGCGCGCCCCACCGTGTCGAAGCGCGTGTTGTAGTGCCAGCGCACGGTGCGGTCGACGCCCACCCGGTAGCCGGCGGCGCCGGTGCCGGGGATGAGGCGGGACGGGCGCAGGCTCGTCCAGTCCGCGGTGCTGTCGGCGAGGGCCGCGTCCATGGCCCTGGTGTCGGTGTTGTTCGCCTTCAGGACGCGCTCGAGGATGGGCTTCGCGACGAAGCGCGAGAGCGGGTCGTCCTGGGCGATGTAGGCGCCGGCCGCGGAGACGGCGATCACGCGGGACACCCCGGCCGCGTCCATCGCCGCGAGGAGCGCCGCCATGCCCTCCTGGAGCAGCACGACGTCGCCGTCCGCGCGGACGTGCCCGATCGTCGAGATCACCGCGTCGGCACCGTGCAGGGCGGCGGTGAGGGCGGCGACGTCCCGAGCGTCCGCGATGGCGACGATCGTCCCCTCTGGTGCGGATTCGGGCCTGCGCACGACCGAGACGACGTCGTGACCGGCGGCGAGGGCGTGCGCGACCGCGGCCCTTCCCGATCGACCCGATGCTCCCACGATGGCGACGCGCATCCGCTTCTCCTTCTTCGATCCAGGGGTGAGTGATTACTCACTCACTATACTCGGATCATGCCCCGGTCCACCCCCGCCCCCTCATCCCGCGAGCGGATCCTCGACGCCGCGCTCCTCGTGATGCGCGATCGGGGGCTCGCGAACACCACCACGAAGCTCATCGCGGCGCAGGCGGGCCTGTCCGAGGCGATGCTCTACAAGCACTTCGCCGACAAGCAGCAGCTGTTCCTCAGCGTGCTGCGGGAACGCACTCCGCGCGCGCGTCTCGAGGCGGACCCGCGAGGCGAGAGCCTGGCCGAGGGGCTCTCCGCGCTGGTCGCCGACCTCATGGCGTTCTTCACCCGCACCTTCCCGATCGCGGCATCGATCTTCGGCTCACCGGCACTGCTGGCGGAACACCGCGAGGGCGTCGCCGCGCACGGGGGCGGCCCCGCGACCGTGATCGACGGCGTCCGCGCCCGCCTCGTCGCGGAGCAGGATGCGGGCCGGATCCGCCCCGCCGCGGACACCGCCTCCACCGCGCGGCTGCTCGTCGGAGCGGCGTTCCATCAGGGCTTCCTCGCGGCGTTCGAGGGCCTCGACGCCGTGCCCGACGCCGAGCGCATCGCCGCCGGCATCGTGGACGTGGTGCTTCCGGGGCTGGTCCCCGCGGGCCGCTGAGCCCCTTGCGGGAAGGCGGCGCTCGACGATGTCGGCACCCGATGAAGGCCGCGGACGACGAAGGGCGGGCGCCGCAGGATATGCGACGCCCGCCCTTCCCTCCGACGCGCCCCTCGATCGAGCAGCGGCGGCGGGAGGAGATCCCGTAGCCGGGATCAGGCCACGCGGATGAGCTTCTTGTTCACGAACTCGTCGGCCGCGAGCAGGCCCAGCTCACGCGAGGTGCCGCTGCGCTTCACACCGCCGAAGGGCAGCTCGGGGCTATCGGCGAGCACGACGTTGACGTAGACCATGCCCGCGTCGATGCTGTTCGCCACGCGCTCGGCCTGGGCCTCATCGGTGGTGAACACGTAGGAACCGAGACCGAACGAGGTGTCGTTCGCGAGCGCGACCGCCGCCTCCTCGTCGGCGACGCGGTACACCACGGCCGCCGGACCGAACAGCTCCTCGCGGTACACGTCCATCGCGGGCGTGACGTCGGCGAGCAGGGTCGGCGCGTAGAACGCGCCGTTGCGGGTGCCTCCCGTGAGCAGGGTCGCGCCCTGCGCGACGGCGTCGTCGACCTGCTTCTGCAGGTTGATCGCAGCCGCTTCCGAGACGAGCGGGCCGAGCACCGTGTCCTCCTGCGTCGGGTCGGCCGGCGTGACCGCGGACAGCGCCGCGACGGCCTTCTCCACGAACGCGTCGTAGAGGCCGTCGACGACGATGAAGCGCTTGGCGCCGTTGCAGGCCTGGCCGTTGTTGTCCAGGCGCGCGTCGACCGCGGCCTGCACCGTGGCGTCCAGGTCATCGGTGGACAGCAGGATGAACGGGTCGGATCCGCCGAGCTCGAGCGCGACCTTCTTCAGGTTGCGTCCCGCCACCTCGGCGACGGCCGCGCCGGCGCGCTCGGATCCGGTCACCGAGACGCCCTGCACGCGCGGGTCGGCGACGATCGTCGCGGACTGCTCGTTCGTGGCGTACACGTTGACGTACCCGCCGTCGGGCAGGCCGGCGTCGCGGTAGATCTCCTCGAGGAGCGCCGCCGACTCGGGGCACTGCGGCGCGTGCTTGAGGATGATCGTGTTGCCGATCGCCAGGTTCGGGCCGGCGAACCGGGCGACCTGGTAGGCCGGGAAGTTCCACGGCATGATGCCGAAGAGCACGCCCAAGGGCGCCTTGCGGATGACCGCGGTGCCCTCGCCGAGGATGTCCAGCGGCTGGTCCGCGGTGATCTTCTCCGCGTTGTCGGCGTAGAACTCGATGATGTCGGCGGCGAAGTCGACCTCGCCGACGGCGGCGGCGAGCGGCTTGCCCATCTCGCGGACGATGATCGCGGCGAACTCGTCGCGACGAGCGCGGTGGCCTTCGGCGATCTTCCGCACGACGGCGGCGCGCTCGGCGACGGGCGTGGCGGCCCACACCGCGGCCGCGGCGTGGGCGCGCGAGACCGCGTCCTCGATCTGCGCGTCGGTGAAGGTCTCGTAGGTGGCCAGGGTCTCGCCCGTGGCCGGGTTGACGACGGCGTAGTCGGTCATTCCGGTTCCTTTCGGTTGGTCAGATCGTGGTGCAGGAGGGGACGGAGCGCGGCATCCTTCGGATCGCCGCGCCCCGTCCTGGTCTTCTCAGTCGACCGGGATCAGCGTGTACTTGGTGGACAGGTTCTCGTGGATGCCCTCGAAGCCGCCCTCGCGGCCGACGCCGGACTGCTTGACGCCGCCGAAGGGGGCGGCCGCGTTGGAGACGACGCCCACGTTCAGACCCATCATGCCCGTCTCGAGCGCGTCGATCATCCGGTGGCCGCGGGCGAGGTCCTGCGTGAACACGTAGGACACCAGGCCGTACTCGGTGTCGTTCGCGAGGCGGACGGCCTCGGCCTCGTCGGCGAAGGTCGCGATCGCGAGCACCGGGCCGAAGATCTCCTCGCGGAGGATCTCGCTGCCGGCCTGCACGTTCGCGAGCACGGTGGGCTCGTAGAAGGATCCGACGCCCTCGAGCGCCTTTCCGCCGGACAGCAGCGTCGCGCCCCGCTCGACGGCGTCGCCGACGAGCTCCTGCGCCTTGGCGACCGCGTCGTGGTCGATCAGGGGTCCGATCGAGACGCCGTCCTCGGTGCCGCGGCCGATCTTCATCGCGTCCACGCGCTCGGTGATGCGCCGGGCGAACTCGTCCGCGATGTCCTGGTGCACGATGAACCGGTTGGCCGCGGTGCACGCCTGGCCGATGTTGCGGAACTTCGCCGCAAGGGCGCCCTCCACGGCCTTGTCCAGATCCGCGTCCTCGAACACCACGAACGGGGCGTTGCCGCCCAGCTCCATCGACACGCGCAGCACGCCCTCCGCCGCCTGGGCGATGAGCTTGCGGCCGACCTCGGTGGATCCGGTGAAGGACAGCTTGCGCAGGCGCGGGTCGGCGATGATCGGGGCCGACAGCGCGGAGGAGCGCGAGGTCTGCACGACGTTCACGACACCGGCGGGGAGCCCTGCCTCCTCGAGCAGCTTCACGAAGTACATCGTGGTGAGCGGGGTCAGTGCCGGGGGCTTGATGACCACGGTGCAGCCGGCCGCGAGCGCGGGCGCGATCTTGCGGGTCGCCATCGCGAACGGGAAGTTCCACGGGGTGACGAAGAACGACGGGCCCACGGGGCGCTGCGAGACGACCATGCGGCCGGTGCCCTCGGGGTTCAGGCCGTAGCGGCCGGAGATGCGCACCGCCTCCTCGCTGAACCAGCGCAGGAACTCGCCGCCGTAGCCGACCTCGCCGCGGGCCTCCGCGAGCGGCTTGCCCATCTCGATGGTCATCAGCAGCGCGAGGTCCTCCTTGTGCGCCTGCACGAGGTCGAACGCGCGGCGGAGGATGTCGCTGCGGGTGCGCGGCGGCGTCGCGGCCCAGGAGTCCTGTGCGGCGACAGCCGCGTCGAGCGCCCGCATGCCGTCGGCCGGCGAGGCGTCGGCGATCGTGCGCACGATGTCGTTGGTGGCGGGGTCGTGCACGTCGAAGGTCTTATCGCCCTCGGCGGCGACCCACTCGCCCGCGATGTAGAGCCCGGTGGGGACGCTGTCCAGCAGCGCCTTCTCCTGATCGGTCATGAGTGCTCCTTCTTTCTCGATATCTGTTGCGGATCCGCGCAGCGCCTCAGCGGCGGCGCAGGCTCTCCGGTGCGGCCTTGGTGAGCGTCTCCCCGCGGAAGAAGCCCGGGGAACGGAAGTACTGGACGATCATCACCACGACGCCCAGCAGGATCACCGAGACGCCCAGGATGAACACCAGCCCGACGCCTCCGATCTGCGATCCGCTTCCGGTCGCCCCCGGCGTCCAGCTCTCCACGAGGGACAGCACGAAGATGCCGAGGAGGATGATCCCCCCGATGAGGGGGAACAGGAACGTGAAGAACACGTTCCGCGCCGAGTCGAACCACTGCTTGCGGAAGTACCACACGCAGGCGAACGCCGTGATCCCGTAGTAGAAGCAGATCATGATCCCGAGGGCGGCGATTGTGTCCCAGAGCACGGTGTCGCTCACCAGGCGCATGATCGCGTAGAACGCGCTCGCCACGATCGCGGCGACCACGGTCGCATAGCCCGGGGTGAAGAACCGCGGGCTCACCGTGGCGAACTTCGGCGGCAGCGCACCGTAGTGGCCCATGGCCAGCAGCGTGCGGGCCGGGCTCACGAACGTGGACTGCAGCGAGGATGCGGAGGAGGTCAGCACGGCGAGGGACACGAGGAACGCGAGCGGCCCCATGATCGGGCCGGACAGCGCGAAGAACACGTTCTCCTGGATGCCCTCGTTGCCGAGGCCCAGCTCGCCGGTGCCGACACCCGCGAACATGATCATGCCGATCGTCAGCAGCAGGTAGACGGAGATGATCGTGATGACCGTCGTGGTCGCGGCACGGCCCGGCGTGCGCTCGGGATCCTTCGTCTCCTCGTTCATGGTGAGGGTGACGTCCCAGCCCCAGAACATGAAGATCGACAGCGAGAGGCCGGTCACGAGAGCGCCGACCGAGGAGACCGCGAACGGGTCGAACCACTGGATGTCGAAGCGCGTCGGGTCGAAGGCGTCGCCGGTCGCGCCGCGCACGATCGCGACCACCGCGAACACCAGCAGCACGGCGAGCTGGAAGCCCACCAGCACGTACTGCAGCTTCTGCGAGGTCTGCATGTCGCGGTACGAGATCCAGGTCGCACCGAGCATGAACAGCAGGCACACGCCCACGTTGATGAACGGGTTGGAGGCGAGATCCGCGATCGAGGGGTTCTGCGCGATCTGCGAGATCAGCAGGAACAGGAAGTCGACCGCGATGCCGGCGAGGTTCGAGAGCACCAGAATCGTCGCCGCGATGAGACCCCAGCCGGCCATCCAGCCGATCCAGGGCCCGAAGGCGCGGGTCGCCCAGGTGAAGGAGGTGCCGGAGTCGGGCATCTCGCGGTTCAGCTCGCGGTAGCCGAAGGCCACGAGCAGCATCGGGATGAAGCCGACCAGCAGCACGGCAGGCACCTGGGTGCCCACGGCGGAGGCGGTCGGGCCCACGCCGGCCGTGAAGGTGTAGGCGGGGGCGATGCAGGAGATGCCCATCACGATCGCGCCGAGGAGGCCGACCGTGCCGACGCTCAGGCCCTTGCGGGAGATGCCGCCGGTCACCGAGTCGGAGGGCGCGTCGGCCGGCGCGGCGATGCGCTCATCGGTGGCGGTCATGCGTCGGCTCCCTTCGGGCTCTCGGTGTCGGTGGTGGTGTCCGGTGCGGCCTTCTCCGGTGTGTCGGCGAGAGGGTCGTGGCTCGTGCGCGGCACCACGATCATGGGCACGGGCAGCACGTGCAGCATCTTCGCCGCGGTCGAGCCGAGGAACAGCCGGCGCGGCTGAGCGAGCCTGCTGGATCCCACGATGAGCATCTCGCCGGGCTTCCACGCCAGGCGCGCCACGGCCTCCTCGACCGTCTCACCGCGCGCGTGCTCGAGCTCGGCGTCGACGCCCTCGGGCAGCGCATCGGAGGCGCGGGCGAGCACGTCCTCGCCGAGCGCGTCGTCGACCAGGCGCATGGCGCCCGTGCCGAGGCCCGCCGGCACGTCGAACGGCACGAGCGAGATGAGCCGCAGTCCGCTGTCGGTCATGGCGGCGAGTCGCACGGCCGCGTCCAGCAGCACGTCGGCGCCGGGCCGGGTGCCGATCGCCGCCGTCACCCGTGAAACATCGGTGTCGGCGTCGATGCCACGGGCGAGACCGGCGGGGGCCAGCGCCACGGGCACCGGCGAGGAGTGCAGCAGCTCGCTGGCCACGCTCCCGATCCGGTGGTAGCCGAACAGTCCGCCGTTGGCGGCGCCGACCACGATCAGCCCCGCCCCGAACTCCTCCGCGGCCTCGATGAGGCCTTCGGCGAATGACTCACCCGGGCGCACATGGCCGGAGTGCGAGAGGCCGGCGGGAATGCGTCCCGCCGCCTCGCGCAGCCATGCGCGCGCCTGCTTCTGGATGTGCGTCTCGTAGGAGCGCTCCGGCGGCACCGCGGCGGACAGCGCGCCCTCACGGGGCAGCACCGTCACGACGTGCAGGTGCGCTCCCGCGCTGCGCGCGAGCCGCACGCCCAGCGCGAGGGCGTCGGATCCGGAGTTCGTCGGGCGGAAGCCGACGACGATGGCTCGGGTCATGCGCCATCCAGGGCGGGCTCGCGCAGCTCGTCGGAGACGGCGGAGCGGTCCGCTTCGAGGATCTGCGCGGCGGCGAGGCGCCCCATGCGGATCGCGCCGTCGACGTGCTGGTAGCCCGCGCCGGCCAGGTCGGAGCATGCGAAGTGGATCGGGCCCACGGAGGCGCGGAGGTCCTTGCCGTAGCGGTGCAGGCCGCCCATGTCGAAGCTCGCGGCGTACGCGCCACGGGTCCACTCCTCGGTGCCCCAGTCGCTCTCGTAGTACACGACCGGGTTCTTCGCCTCGGGGCCGTAGTAGTGCGAGAGGGACTCGAGGATGCGCTCCTTGCGCTCCTCGGCGCTCAGCTCGAACACGTCATCGGCGTTCTGGTCGCTCACGAAGCCCACCAGGGTGCCGCGCTCGTCGCCGTGGTTGGTGTTGTCGTACGCCTCGTGCGAGAGCTCGTAGGGGCTGAACGCGGTGCCGGACAGGCCCTGCTCACGCCAGAACGGACGGTCGTAGACGGCGTGCACCTTGATCACGAAGCCCATCGACAGGTGCTGGTGCATCTGGTGCTGGCGACGCGGCAGCGACGGCACGAAGGAGATCCGGTCGTAGAGCACCGGCGCGTGCGCGAGGATCGCGTAGCGGGCGCGGACCGTGAGGGAGTCGGTGGTCGCGGTGACGCCGTTCTCACCCCATTCGAGGCTGCGCACCGGCTGGTTCAGCAGCACGTCGTCGCCGAGGCGCTCGGCGAGCAGCAGCGGGACCTGCTGCAGTCCGCCCACGACGCGCTTGTCGAGGATGAAGTCGGCGTCGACGAGGTTCGAGTACGAGCCGGCGGACGCGGCCATCAGCAGCGACTGGAGCAGCGAGAACGCGTGCGTCGGCTTGGTGAGCATCGCGGATCCGGTCGCGAACGCGAGGTTGCGCACGGCCTCGTCGTCATCGCTCTGCTCGCGCAGCCAGGCGTCCCAGGTGATCGAGTCCCACTCGGCGGCCTTCGGGTGCGCGTAGGGGCGGTCAGGGTCGATCTCGGCGACCATGGCGTCAAGGCGCTCGGTGATCTCGGCGATGACCTTCTCGGTCTCCGGGGAGACCGGGAACATCTCACCCGTGAAGCGGTGCAGCGCGCCGTCGGGGCCGACGTAGACGCTGTCGCCCTCGCGGTAGCGACTGAAGGTCTCGAGCCCCAGCTCGTCGATCGTCTCGATCAGCGCGTCCTGGTCGGGCGAGACCCACTGGCCGCCGATCTCGAGCATGGCGCCGTCGATGACGTCGGTCCACAGCCGCCCGCCGACACGGTCGCGGGCCTCCAGGACCACGACCGACAAACCCGCCTTGCGCAGTTCGTTCGCGGCGGTGGTGCCTGCGGCGCCCGCTCCCACGATGAGCACGTCACGGGTGATATCGGCCAATTTCGACTCCTTCATCGGTTGCGCGGTGGTGCGCGGTGCAGGCGGTGCTGCGTCTTGTCTTGCTCTGTCTTGCGTGTTCAGAAAAGTTGCCGGGCGCGATCCAGCATCCCCCGATCCCGATCGCGCCCGGACGTCTCAGTGGGCCGCGAGGGCTTCGGCGATGACGTCGAGACCCTCGTTGAGGAGGTCGTCGCCGATCGTCAGCGGCGGGAGGAAGCGGATCACGTTGCCGAACGTGCCGCAGGTGAGGACGATGACGCCCTGGGCGATCGCGGCCTTCGCGACGGCACCGGTGAGCGCGGCGTCCGGGGCTCCGGTGGCGGGGTCCACGAACTCGGCGGCGATCATGGCGCCGTGGCCGCGGATGTCGCCCACGCGCGGGTCGGCGGCCTGGATCGCGGCGAGGCGGTCCTTGAGCAGCGCGCCGATCTCGGTGGCGCGCTCCAGCAGGCCCTCGGTCTCGTAGGCGTCGATCGCGGCGAGCGCGGCGGCGCAGGCCACCGGGTTGCCGCCGTAGGTCCCGCCGAGGCCGCCCGAGTGCGAGGCGTCCATGATCTCGGCGCGGCCGGTGACGGCGGCCAGCGGCATGCCGCCGGCGATGCCCTTGGCCGTGGTGATGAGATCGGGCTCGATGCCGAAGATCTCGCTCGCGAACATCGCGCCGGTGCGGCCGAAGCCGGTCTGCACCTCGTCGGCGATGAAGACGACGCCGTTCGCACGGCACCACTCCACGATCGCGGGCAGGTAGCCGTCGGCCGGGACGATGAAGCCGCCCTCGCCCTGGATGGGCTCGATGATGACGGCGGCCAGGTTGTCGGCGCCGATCTGCTTCTCGAGCTGGAGGATCGTGCGGGCCGCCGCTTCGGCGCCGGACAGGCCGTCGCGGAACGGGTAGGAGGCCTGCGCGCGGTACACCTCGGGGGCGAACGGACCGAAGCCGCTCTTGTAGGGCATGGCCTTGGCGGTGAGCGCCATGGTCAGGTTGGTGCGGCCGTGGTAGCCGTGGTCGAAGGCGACGACGGCCTGGCGGCCGGTGTGCTTGCGGGCGATCTTGATCGCGTTCTCGACCGCCTCGGCGCCCGAGTTGAACAGGGCGCTCTTCTTGGCGAAGTCGCCGGGGGTGAGCCGGTTGAGGGCCTCGGCCACCTCCACGTAGGACTCGTACGGGGAGATCATGAAGCAGGTGTGGGTGAACTGCGCGGCCTGCGCGGCGATGGCCGCGGCGACCTTGGGGTGCGCGCTGCCGACCGTGGTCACGGCGATGCCGGATCCCAGGTCGATGAGCGAGTTGCCGTCGGCGTCGACGACGACGCCACCGCCCGCGGCGACCGCCGCGACGGGCACGGTGTGCCCCACTCCGGCGGGAACGGCCGAAGCCTTGCGGGCGAGGATCTCGGCCGAGCGCGGGCCGGGGAGCTCGGTGACGAGGCGGCGCTCCTGGGGAAGGGAGGGGCCGCCGAGGGGAAGCGTGTCTGCCTGCGCGTCGATGGTGCTCATGGCGTCGAGACTACGGAGGTCGCCGCCCGGCAGCATTCGCCGTGGCGTACAATCTGGATCACGATTTCGCCGATGCGGCCACGCCGCGATCGGCTGCGAAGGAGCCCCGCCATGGACCAGCAGCCCACGCTGCGCACCCTGCTCGGCCGCCGCGATCTGCATCTGCGGCTGGTCGGATCCGAGGCGGCGCTGCCTGCCGGATCCCTGGACCTCCCGCTGCGCTGGGTGCACAACTCCGACCTCACGGATCCCACCCCCTTCCTCGCCGAGGACCTCGCCCTGCTGACGACCGGAACGCAGTTCGCCGATGACGACCCCGCAGGCACCCGCGCCTACGTGCAGCGGCTCGTCGACCGCGGCGTCGTGGCGCTGGGCTTCGGGACCGAGGTGCACCGCAGCGGGATCCCGGCGGACCTCTCCACCGCCTGCGCGCAGACCGGCCTGCCGCTGTTCGAGGTTCCCTACGGCACGCCGTTCATCGCGGTCGCGCGGGCGCACTCCGAGGCCATCGCCGCACAGGCCTACGCCCGGCGCACGTGGGCACTGGAGACCCAGCGCGCCCTGTCTGTCGCGGCGCTCCGCCCGCACGGGCTGGAGTCCACGCTCACCGAGCTGTCCCGCCGGCTCGGCTGCCGCGTCGGCATGTACGACGCCTCGGGGCAGCTCGTGCACGAGCACCCCTCGGGCGGGGCCTCGCCCGTCGTCGCTGTCGCGGCGGCGGATCTCCTCGCCCGCGGCGGCTCGGCGAACAGGGTGGTGCAGGACGGGGAGGCGGCGCACACGCTGCTCACCGTGGGGCGCGCGGGGCACCTGCGCGGGGTCGTCGCGATCGCGAGCGGCACCCTGGATCCGGAGACCCGCGCCGTGGTGACCTCCGTCATCGCGATGGCGGGGCTCTCCCTCGAGCAGAGCGAGCAACTCGCCCGGAGCAGGCGACGACTGCACAGCCAGCTGCTCGCCTCGCTGCTCGCCGACGATCCGGCCCTGGCTCGTCGGGTGCTGGGCGCGCTGCCGCCGGCGCCGGTGGTGGTCGCCGTCGCCGCAGGACCGCGTCAGGGCGCCGTCGTCGAATGGTGGGAGAGGCAGCAGGGCGACGCGGCACCGGCCGCGTTCCTCGCCGAGTCGGAGGACGGGCTCGTGATGTGCCTAAGCGTCGCGGACGCCGGAGTGCTGGACGAGATCGCCGCGCGCGCCGAGGTGCGCATCGGAGTGTCGGCGCCCGAGGAGTACAGCGGCTTCTCCCGCGCCCACGCGCAGGCGCTCACCGCGCTGCGCCGAGCCGGCGATGCGGTCACCCGCTATGCCGACAGCGCGGAGTCGAGCGTGCTCGCCGCCTTCGCGACGGACGAGGCGCGCCTGATCGCCGAGTCCCTGCTGGCACCCCTCCGCCAGCACGACGCGCAGGAGGGCGCCGAGCTGGAGCGGTCGCTGCGGGTCTGGCTCGAGCACGACACCCGCCTGGAGCCCGCGGCGGCCGCGCTCGGCGTGCACCGGCACACGCTGCGCACCCGGATCGCCCAGGCGGCGTCGATCCTCGGCGCGGATCTCGGATCCTTCCCGGCCCGCGCCGAGCTCTGGGCGGCGCTGCGGACGGCCGGCGACTGAGTCGGCTGCGCGCCGACTGTGCGCTGTGCTGAGGGCGCGCCGCCCCGGCGGGAACGGCTCAGCGCGCGACGCCGTCCTCTGCGCCTCGAGCCGAGAATCGCGACGCCGGGTCGTAGCGATGGTTCCACCGCTCCTGCGCGAGCATGACATCGACCGTCTCGTCGCCCAGCCGCGCACGCGCGGCCGGATCCTCGATGCACTGCGCGACGATCTCCGCCACCAGCGTCGGATCGCTCCGCAACCACCGCGCATTCCACGCGAGCACCTCACCCGCCTTCGTCGCCACCCCGAACCGCTTCGACGACGCCGACGCGTATGCCAACTCCGACCACGCGAACTCACGCCGGCGTCCGACCCGTTTCGTGATCGTCACGCCGGTCCGCGACACGATGACACCGATTGAGAAGAAGGGGCGGACAGTTGCCCAAGCCCCCCGGGCGATCATGTAGACGAATACAGCGCCGAAGAACATGAAGTTGCGACGCTGGAAGCCGGAATAGCGATGGTGCCCAAGGCCGAAACGAACGCGATGCCACCTGCCAGCCCGACGACGAGAAGTGAGATACCGACCCAGGAGGACCGCAGCGTCGACCGGCTCCAGATCTCGCCCTGACGGGTCAGCGCGTCGATCTTGCCGCTGTTCATCGCGCCGTCCGCCCGGCGCACCGCTTCGTCCAGCGCCGCTGCCACGAAGCTGGCCACGCCGACTACCGCCACGTGTGCGTTCCCCTGTACGAGGAAGTAGATGCCGCAGAAAACGAAGAACAGCACACCCAGCAACGCCGCCCGACTCGACGGGCCTGTCGGCTTCTCCGGGAGCACGTCGTTGAGCACCGCCACGCCGATGTACTCATGGCGCCGCACAGAGCGTGCGTGTTCCGCGCCGGTATCGGTCGCCGAAGCACGCTTCATCTCGCGACCTCTCCCGTCATATCCATCCACCGATCAACCCACCAATCGCCGACCGCTTCGCCGAAATCGCCGACGACGATGAACCCATCGGGGCGTCCGCACCCGCTCCGCGGAGCAGGCGATCGAGCGCCGAGCAGACGACGATGGCCTTCTGCCCGTTCGCAAGGCGCCGGATATCGATGCGCATCCGATGGTCATCGCTGGGCTCGGCCGGCACGGAGACGAACGGCGGCAACGGCTCTTGAGAAACGACTTCCATGCATACCCCCCCGGGTGCGGCCAGTCTAGGGGCGCGGGGGATCGCGTTTCGCCCGTCCGACGTCATGCGTCAGGGCTTGCGCGCCGCGATCATCTCCGCCGCGGTGCCGCGGAAGATCGGGCCGTGCCCGACGACGATCGAGCGCTCTGGCAGGTCGCGCAGACGCTCGAGACTCTCCGGCGTCTGCTCCGGGGCGTCACTGAACGGACCGAGCTGCACGTCGGTGGATCCGTTCAGCACGTGCCGGGTGGTGAGCGCGTCGCCGACGAAGATCGCGTCGACCGCGGGGACGCGGATGGCGACGGATCCGGGCGAATGACCGGGCAGGCCGATGATCTCCGGCGCTCCGGGCAGATCCAGCACATCCCCGTCCCGCATCGTGCGCACCGCGCCGAGGTGCTTCGTGCGCATCCCGCCGCGACGCAGCGCCGCGGCGAAGAACTGCAGCGTCGGACCGAGCCGCATGGCGCCGCCCGAGGCCCCCGGCGTCTTCTCCCCCTTCGCGCGCCCCGCGTCGGCCTCGTGCACGAACGTCGGCACGTCGTACTCGGTGCGCAGCCACTCGGCGATGCCGATGTGATCGCTGTCGCCGTGGGTGAGGACGACGCCGCGGATGTCCTCGGGGCGCCGGCCCGCGGCGGCGAGCGCCTGCTGCAGGATCCGCCGGTCGCCCGGCAGGCCCGCGTCGATGAGCGTGATGCCGTCGTCGGTGACGACGGCATGCATGGCGACGATGTCGTCGCCGATCCGGATGAGCTCTGCGTTCATGATGGCTACGTTATATAGCTATGATAGCTACTGTCAATAGCCATATGATCGAAGAGCGGCAGCCGTCCCGAACAGCCGCCGCGGAGGAGGTCCCGATGCCCGCACCGCAACGCGTCACCCGCGCCGCGCTCACCACCGCGGCGCGCGCGATCGCCGAGGACGAGGGCATCGACGCCGTCACGATCAGCGCAGTCGCCGCCGTGGTCGGGGTGCGCCCGCCCAGCCTGTACAAGCACGTCGGCCACCGGCACGACCTGCTGCGGCTCATCGCCGACGACGCCGCCAGGGAGCTCGACGAGGACGTGGCGGCCCTGGCCGGGTCCACGACCGATCCCGCCGCCATGCTCACGGCGATCGCGCGGGCGTTCCGGGCGTTCAGCGCCCGCTCCCCGAGAGCGTCCTCCCTGCTGTTCGCGGGCGCCGCGCTGGGTACGGAGGGTGCGGAGCCGCAGTCCGAGGGCATGGTCGCGCTCACGCGCACCCTGCTGAGCGCCGTGCAGGCGACGACGCCGTCGGATCCGCTCCCCGCCGCCCGCACACTGACCGCATGGGCGCACGGCTTCTGCACCATGGAGCAGGCGGGTGCGTTCCGGCTCGGCGGCGACGTGGACGAAGCGTTCGAGTTCGGCCTGGCGACGCTCGTGGGCGCGCTGACCGCGCACCGCTGAGCGGCCTCGCCCGCCCGGGGGCGCCGCCCCTGTGGCCCCGACCGCCTGCCGCGCCGGGCGTCGGCTCGCGGCCGCCTGCCCGCGGTCGGCGCACCGGCGTAGGGTGGGCGCATGGGAGGCATCGAGGATCTGGACCGTGCGGCCACCGCCGCGGAATCCGTTCCGGGCGCGGCCTCCGAGACGCTCGCCGCGGTCGGCTGGCTCTCCGCGGCGATCGACGCGGATCGCACAGCCGGCCACTTCGATCGCTGGGGCCTCGCCTCCGCGATCGACGCGCGCACCGGGGACCCCTTCCTCCCCCGGCCGCTGTTCGAGGCGCTGCACGAGCGGGCGGGACTCGAGGCGTCCTGGCCGATCGGCAACGCCGGACTGCTGCACACCTACGGATCCCTGCTCGCGCACGACACCGCCGACCGGAGCCGTGAGCGCTGGCTCGGCGCGGACCTCGCCACGGGGCTGGGCCTCGACGGTGCCCATTTCGTGCCCTGGGAAGGATCCCGCACGCTCCTCGACCGCGCCACGGAGGCCGCCGCCGTGCTGCTCGCCTCGGGCGGGGAGTTCTCCTGGTACTCGCTCGCGGAGGGCAGGGCCACAAGGGCCGTGCTGAGCCACGAGCACGGCGGATCCCGCGCCCTCGCCTACGCGGTGGCGCCGGGGCCCGGCACGTCGCCGCTCCTGGTCGCACTGCTCTCGGTGGCGCAGGCCGAGACCGTCCGCCGTGACCTCGACGAGGCCGCTTCCCGCCTGCGCTGGCACGCCGCCTGACTTCGCCCGGCCTCCTTCGCCCGCTCCCCCTCCCCATCTCCGAGTCGTCCCCATGAGCGCACGCCAGGGGCTCCGCCGACGGGGACGACTCGGAGGTAGGGCTCCCCCATATCCGAGTCGTCCCCCTGAGCGCACGCCAGGGCGGGGACGACTCGCAAGTGGGGCGGGGTCAGGCGGGGGCGTGGGCCTCGAGGAACTCGTACACGTCCGTCGTGTCGACGCCGGGGAAGGCTCCGGTCGGCAGCGTCGCCAGGAGGGTGCGCGGGGTGCGCACGTTCGGCCAGGACTGCTCGCGCCAACGCTCCTCCAGATCGGCCGGAGCGCGCCGGCAGCACACCTCGACCGAGTGCTTCGAGACGCCGCGGTTGGGGGTGTCCCGCCCGATGAACCACTTCGTGTCGTCGAAGCGCACCCCCACGCTCACCGAGTGCAGGCCCTCGCTCGACGGCTCCACACGGGCGGTGCACCAGTACGTCCCGTTGCCCGTGTCGGTGTACTGGTAGTACGGGTTGAACCGGTCCTCCTCCTCGAACACGACCCGGCTGGTCCACCGGCGGCAGCACATCTGCCCCTCGATGGATCCGAGCCGGTCGGTCGGGAAGTTCACGTCGTCGTTCTCGTACGCCTTCGTGATCGTGCCGGACTCGTGCACCTTGAGGAAGTGCACCGGGATGTCCAGGTGCCGGGTGGCGAGGTTCGTGAACCGGTGCGCCGCGGTCTCGTACGACACCGAGTACGCGTCACGAAGGTCCTCGATCGAGATCGCGCGACGCTCCTTCGCATCCTTCAGCACCGGGACGAGGTGCTCCTCCGGCATCAGCAGCGCACCCGTGAGGTAGTTGGTCTCCACGCGCTGCCGCAGGAACTCGGCGTAGCTGCGCGGTTCTGAATGGCCGAGGATCCGGCTGGACAGCGCCTGCAGCACGGCCGTGCGGGCATCGCCCTTGCCCGGCACGCGACTGGAGAGGTAGAGCCGCCCGTGCGCGAGATCGGCGACGCTGCGCGTGGACTGCGGCAGATCGGGCGCGTAGTGCAGCGTGAAGCCGAGGTGAGCGGCGATGTCGCTCGCGCTGCGCTGCGTGAGCGGGCCGCCGGGATGGCGCACCGCCGCGAGGATCTCCGCGGCCTTCCTCTCCAGATCCGCGAAGTGGTTGTCCTGACGGCGCATGAGGTCGCGCAGCTCGACGTTCGCGCGGCGCGCCTCCTCCGGCGTCGCCGCGCGCTCGTCGCGGAGCTTGTCGATCTCGCCATGCAGGGCGAGCAGCGCCCGCAGCGCCTCGTCGGGAACGGTCTTCGAGATCCGGAACGGCGCGATGCCGAGCGCCTGGAACGTCTGCCCCTTCATCGCGCGCTCGACCGCGATCTCCATCGCGGCGCGCTCGTCGAGGGGCTGCTCGGCGAGGATCTGATCGATTGTCGTATCGAGCGCGCGGGCGATCAGCTGCAGCTGGGTGAGCTTCGGCTCGCGCTTGCCGGTCTCGATCATGGACACCTGACTCGGCGCCCGGTCGATCGCCGTTGCGAGCTGCTCGAGCGTGAGCCCCGCCGCCGTGCGGAGCTGCCGGATGCGGCGCCCGATCGTGAGAGCGTCGACCTCTTCTGCCGTGTCTGCGGTGACCATGGCGCTGATTCTGTCACGAAAACAGAAATCCGACCAAACTTCTCCCCAGGTTTTGTCTGGTCGACTCCGGATCTTCACTCAGAGTGGTCTCAAGCCACCCCGGCTGCTTCGGCAGACTCCCGATGCCGGACCGGATCCACTCACGGAGGAGACAGATCATGACCATTCCCACCGCGTCGCCGACCGCCCCGATCCGGACCGTCGGCACCGCCGTCTCCGGCACCGAGGGTCCCGCGATCCGCATCACCGGCCCCCTGCACGACCGCTTCGGCGAGATCCTCACGCCCGCGGCCGTGGCCTTCCTCACGGAACTGCACCACCGCTTCGGCGGACGCCGGCACGACCGCCTCGCCGACCGCATGCGCCGCCGCTTCGAGATCGGCAACGGCCACGACCCGCGCTTCCGCGACGACACCCGGCACATCCGCGAGGACGCCGACTGGCGCGTCGCCGGCGCGGGCCCGGGCCTCGAGGATCGCCGCGTGGAGATCACCGGCCCGACGGACCCGAAGATGACCATCAACGCGCTGAACTCCGGCGCCAAGGTCTGGCTGGCCGACCAGGAGGACGCGACGAGCCCGACCTGGAGCAACGTGATCGGCGGGCAGCTGTCGCTGCGCGACGCGATCCGCGGCCGTCTGACCCACACGAGCGAGGACGGCAAGGAGTACCGCGTCACCGCCGAAAAGACCCCCACGATCGTGATGCGCCCGCGCGGCTGGCACCTCGTGGAGAAGCACCTCGAGTTCACCGACCGCACCGGCCGCCGCATGGACGCCTCGGGCTCGCTGGTCGACTTCGGCCTCTACTTCTTCCACAACGCGCAGGCGCTCATCGAGGCCGGCCGCGGCCCGTACTTCTACATCGCCAAGCTCGAGTCGAGCGAGGAGGCGAAGCTCTGGAACGACGTGTTCACGTTCAGCGAGGAGTACTTCGGGATCCCCCGCGGCACGATCCGCGCGACCGTCCTGATCGAGACGCTGCCCGCCGCGTTCGAGATGGAGGAGATCCTGTTCGAGCTGCGCGAGCACTGCGCGGGTCTCAACGCCGGACGCTGGGACTACATCTTCTCGATCATCAAGAACTACCGCGGCCGCGGCGCCCGCTTCGTGCTGCCCGACCGCAGCGAGGTCACGATGACGGTGCCGTTCATGCGCGCCTACACCGAGCTGCTCGTGAAGACCTGCCACAAGCGCGGCGCCTTCGCGATCGGCGGCATGAGCGCCTTCATCCCCAACCGCCGCGACCCCGAGGTGACCGCCCGGGCGATCGAGAAGGTCGCCGCGGACAAGAAGCGCGAGGCCGGTGACGGATTCGACGGCACCTGGGTCGCGCACCCCGACCTGATCCCGACGGCACAGGCCGAGTTCGACGCCGTGCTCGGCGAGCGCCCCAACCAGCTCGACCGTCAGCGCCCCGACGTCGAGGTCCGCGCGGAGGATCTGCTGGACGTGCACATCGGCCGTCCGATCACCGCCGAGGGCGTGCGCGACAACGTCTCCGTGGCGATCCGCTACCTCGAGGCCTGGCTGCGCGGGATCGGCGCCGTGGCCATCGACAACCTCATGGAGGACGCGGCGACCGCCGAGATCAGCCGCTCGCAGGTGTGGCAGTGGATCCACCAGGGGCAGTCCACGCAGGACGGCACCCTCATCACGGCCGAGTACGTCGAGGGCCTGATCGCGGAGGTGCTCGCCGCGACGCCGCGCCCTTCCGCAGGCTCCGGGACCGAGGACCGCTTCGAAGACGCCGCCGCCGTGTTCCGCGAGGTGGCGCTGCAGCCCGAGTTCCCCGCGTTCCTCACTCTGCCCGCCTACTCCCGCTTCCTCGTCGAGACCGCCTGACCGGCTCGGCACCCGACCATTCGCCCACGAACGAAGGACATCACCATGACTCGCTACCAGGACGACATCGACGCCATCCAGGCGCTGAAGGCGGCGGCCGGATCCCCGTGGAACGCCATCGACCCCGAGTCCGCCGCGCGCATGCGGGCGCAGAACCGCTTCCGCACCGGACTCGAGATCGCGCAGTACACGGCCGACATCATGCGCCGCGACATGGAGGAGTACGACGCCGACTCCTCGCTGTACACCCAGTCGCTCGGCGTCTGGCACGGCTTCATCGGACAGCAGAAGCTCATCTCGATCAAGAAGCACTTGAAGTCGACGAACAAGCGCTATCTGTACCTCTCCGGCTGGATGGTCGCCGCGCTCCGCTCCGAGTTCGGTCCCCTCCCCGACCAGTCGATGCACGAGAAGACGGCGGTGCCCGCGCTCATCGAGGAGCTGTACACGTTCCTCCGCCAGGCGGACGCCCGCGAGCTCGACCTGCTCTTCACCCAGCTCGACGCCGCGCGCGCGGCCGGAGACGAGACCGCGGCCGAGTTCATCCAGTCCCAGATCGACGACTACGAGACCCACGTCGTCCCGATCATCGCCGACATCGATGCCGGCTTCGGCAACCCCGAGGCGACCTATCTCCTCGCCAAGAAGATGATCGAGGCTGGTGCGTGCGCGATCCAGATCGAGAACCAGGTCTCGGATGAGAAGCAGTGCGGCCACCAGGACGGCAAGGTCACCGTGCCGCACGAGGACTTCCTCGCGAAGATCAACGCGGTCCGCTACGCGTTCCTGGAACTCGGGATCGACAACGGGATCATCGTCGCCCGCACCGACTCGCTGGGCGCGGGACTCACCCAGAAGCTCGCCGTCTCGCAGGAGCCGGGCGACCTGGGCGACCGGTACAACGCGTTCCTCGACGTCGAGGAGATCTCCGAGGCCGACCTCGGCAACGGCGACGTGGTCATCAAGCGCGACGGTCGGCTGCTGCGGCCCCGCCGCCTCGCGAGCAACCTGTACCAGTTCCGTCCGGGGACCGGCGAGGAGCGCGTGGTCCTCGACTGCATCACGTCGCTGCGCAACGGCGCGGACCTGCTGTGGATCGAGACCGAGAAGCCGCACGTCGAGCAGATCGCGGGCATGGTCGACGCGATCCGCGCGGAGGTGCCGAATGCGAAGCTCGTCTACAACAACAGCCCGTCGTTCAACTGGACGCTGAACTTCCGCCAGCAGGTCTACGACCTCCTGGCCGCACAGGGCGAGGACGTCTCCGGCTACGACCGCGGCGCGCTCATGAGCGTCGAGTACGACGACACCGAGCTCGCGCGCCTCGCCGATGAGAAGATCCGCACGTTCCAGCGCGACGGATCCGCGCGCGCCGGGATCTTCCACCACCTCATCACCCTGCCGACGTACCACACGGCCGCCCTGTCGACCGATGACCTCGCGAAGGGCTACTTCGGAGACGAGGGCATGCTCGCCTACGTCAAGGGCGTGCAGCGCCGGGAGATCCGCGGCGGGATCGCCACGGTCAAGCACCAGAACATGGCCGGATCCGACCTCGGCGACAACCACAAGGAGTACTTCGCCGGCGATGCGGCCCTCAAGGCCGGCGGTCAGCACAACACGATGAACCAGTTCAGCTGACACCCCAGAGGTCATCGAGCGCCCGTCGTCTCGTCGCGCTCGTTCAGGGACCGGCCCACCCGGTCCCTGAACGAGGAGCGCAGCGACGAGACGAAGGGCGCTCCGTCCTCGCTCAACGCTCCCGGAGAAGCATGAAAGGATCCACCGCATGACCTCCACCGCAGACCTCTACGACGAGCACGGCGACGCCCTGCAGTCCCTCGCGCTGCAACTGCGCGACTTCGGCGGGCGCCTCGCCTTCGAGGGCCCGATCCGCACGGTGCGCTGCTTCCAGGACAACCAGCTCGTGAAGGATCTCCTCGCCACGCCGGGCGACGGAGCCGTGCTCGTGATCGACGGATCCGGATCCCTCGGCACCGCGCTCATGGGCGACATGATCGCGGCGAGCGCCGTCGCGAACGGCTGGGCCGGCGTCGTCATCCACGGTGCGATCCGCGACAGCACGGCGATCGGCCGGCTGCCGCTGGGCGTCAAGGCCCTCGGCACGAACCCGCGCAAGAGCGCGAAGGCCGGGACCGGCCAGGTCGACGTGATGCTGCGCTTCGGCGACGTGGAGTTCTGCCCCGGCGCGGTGCTCTACGCGGACGAGGACGGCGTGCTCGTCGAGCGCTGACGCGGCCGCGTAGAGCCGGCCGGGGTCCGCACCGTGCTCGGCTCTAGGCCGACCGGATCCGGTTGCGGAGCTCCCCGATCCCTTCGATCGCGGTCGTGACGACATCCCCGTCCTGCAGCCAGCGCGGATCCGCCATCCCGAGCGCGACGCCGCCCGGGGTGCCCGTGAGGATGAGGTCGCCGGGCCGGAGCCGGGTGATCTGCGAGACGTAGGAGACGAGATCGGCGGCGTCGAAGACCAGCTCGCGGGTGTTCCCGTCCTGCACCGGCTCTCCGTTCACGGCGCAGGTGATGCGGAGTCCGGCCTTCGGATCCAGCTCCTCTGCGGTGACCACGAACGGGCCGATCGGCGTGGTGGCATCGAACGCCTTGCCCTGCAGCCACTGCAGGGTGCGCTGCTGCCAGTCCCGCATCGAGATGTCGTTCGCGACCGTGTAGCCGAGGATCGCGGCGGCCGCCGTGTCACGGTCCGCGCGGTGCACCTCGGATCCGACGACGACGGCCAGCTCCGCCTCCCAGTCCAGCTTCACGGTGTCGTGCACCCGGATCGCGTCCGCCGGTCCCGTGAGCGTGTCGGCGAACTTGGCGAAGAGCGTCGGGTGCTCCGGCACGGCGCGGCCGGTCTCGAGGATGTGGTCGCGGTAGTTGAGGCCGCAGCAGAACACCTTCGCGGGTCGCGGCATCGGCACGCCGAAGGCGTCTTCGGCCAGGTCCTGCCGGGTCCGCTCCCGGAGCGCGGCCTCGGTCCGCGCGCGCCAGCCCTCGCTGGCGACGAGATCCTGCGCATCGGCCTCGTCGAGCAGCACCCAGCCGTCGGCGTCGCCGGCCGCGGCACGAGTGCCTCCATCGACGCGGACGGTCGCGAGCCGCATCAGTCCCGGTCCTCGTCGGCGACCACGGCGCCGCCGAGGTGCGCGACGCCCTGGATCTCGATCATGGCCTCCTTCTGCCACAGCCGCGTGACGCCGATCCCCGCCATCGCCGGATACTCGGTGCCCGCCATCTCGCGCCAGCGGCGGCCGATCTCCCGGCCGTGGGCCTGGTAGTCGTCGACGTCGGTGAGGTAGATCGTGACGTCCACGAGATCCGTGGGCGTGCCGCCGGCCGCCTCGAGCGTGACGAGCAGGTTCGAGAACGCCTGCACGAACTGCTCGACGATCCCCCCGGGCACGATCGCGCCGGTGCGGTCCATCGCGGTCTGCCCGCCGAGGTAGACGAACTCGCCGGCGCGCACTCCGTGCGCGAACCCGCTCGGCGCGATGAGAGTTTCGGGGTTGATGATCTGGCGGGTCATTTTCTCGTCCTCCTGTGTGGATGCGTTATGGGGGTCTGACCCAGGGCTCAGGGCCCGACCGGCGCGAGGGCTTCGACGGCCTCGCGCTGCGGGATCCACCGGCGGTGCTCCGGCGCGCTCTCCCCCGCGCGCTCGTCCCGGACGAGCGAGAGCCGCGGTCGCACGGCGTCGGTGCGGGCGGTCGGCGGCTTGCGCGACCCGGCGCGGAACGGCGCCACCCAGTCCGCGCCCTCCCCGCGGTAGCCCTGGTCCGCGGCCGCGTGCAGCGTCCACTGCGGATCCCAGAGGTGCGTGCGGCCGAGCGCGACGAGGTCGGCGCGACCGGCGAGCAGGATCGAGTTCACGTCGTCGTGGCTGGACACCGCGCCCACCGCGATCACGCTCACCCCGGCCTCGGCGGCGACCCGGTTGCGGATCGCGTCGGCGAACGGCGTCTGGTAGCTGCGACCGAACTGCGGCTTCTCCTCCTTGGCGATCTGCCCGGAGGACACGTCGATTGCGTCCGCCCCGTGCGCGATGAACGCGCGGGCGATCTCGATCGCGTCCTCGAGCTCATTGCCGTCCTCGCACCAGTCCACGGCCGAGAGGCGCACGGTGAGCGGACGTTCGGCCGGCCACGCGGTGCGCATCGCATCGAACACCTCGAGCGGGTAGCGCAGGCGGTTCTCCAGAATGCCGCCGTACTCGTCCGTGCGCCGGTTGGAGACCGGCGACAGGAACGACGAGATGAGGTAGCCGTGGGCGGCGTGCAGCTCGGCGAGGTCGAACCCGGCCTCGGCCGCGCGCCGGGTCGCGACGACGAACTCCTCGCGCACCCGGTCCATGCCGGCACGATCGATCTCCCGCGGCGCTGCGTTCGCCGGGCCGTAGGGCAGCGCGGACGGCGCGAGGGTCGCCCAGTTGCCCTCGGGCAGCGGATCGTCGATCCCCTCCCACATGAGCCTGGTGGAACCCTTGCGGCCGGAGTGGCCGAGCTGCACGCCGATCTTCGCGGTCGACTGGCCGTGCACGTAGTCCACGATCCGGCCCCACGCATCGCGCTGCTCGTCCGTGTAGAGGCCGCCGCAGCCCGGCGTGATCCGCCCCTCGGCCGAGACGCAGACCATCTCCGTCATGACGAGCCCCGCGCCGCCCGTGGCCTTGGATCCGAGGTGCACGAGGTGGAAGTCGCCGGGCACGCCCTCGACCGAGGAGTACATGTCCATGGGCGACACGACAACGCGGTTCTTCAGCGCGAGCGCGCCGATCCGGTGCGGGCGGAACATGGCCGGCTCGTCCTCGGTCCGGCCCGCGAAGCCCGCTCCACGCACCACGTCGACGGCGAAAGCCGGATCCCGCAGGGCGAGGTTGTCCAGCGTGATGCGCCGGCTGCGGGTGAGCAGGTTAAAGGAGAACTGCAGCGGATCCTGATCCGCGTACTGGCCGATCCGCTCGAACCACTCGAGCGAGGCCTGCGCGGCGCGCTGGGTGGAGGCGACGACCGGGCGACGCTCGGACTCGTAGGCGTCCAGCGCGTCCCCGAGGCGGTCGTGCTCGTGCAGGCAGGCGGCGAGCGCGAGCGCGTCCTCCATGGCGAGCTTCGTGCCGGAGCCGATCGAGAAGTGCGCGGTGTGTGCGGCGTCGCCGAGGATCACGAGGTTCTCGTG
>JAITLM010000168.1 GCA_031277885.1 Microbacterium sp. | reverse complement strand
TACCCGTTCACGGGGTGGTGGCTGGTGCAGAACAGTCCGGCGAACCGTGTTCCGAGTCATGGCACCCCCGCGTTCGCCTCCTCGCAGGCGATCGACTTCGTTCCTGTTTCGGCGAGCGGCCGCACCGCCCGCATCGGGTTGCGGGCACTCGTGGGGACCGAGCCGCCGGAGCGGTTCCCGGGTTTCGGCCGAGAACTCCTGGCCCCGGTCGACGGCGTCGTCCTCGCCGCGCACGGGAGCGAGATCGACCACCCCTCCTTCCGCGGCCTGCGCTCCCTCGGCTACGCGGCGACTCAGCGGCGGAGAGCGTCCGCCGGATGGAGGGCGCTCGCCGGCAATCATGTGCTGATCCAGACCCGCGGGACCGTCGTCGCCCTGTGCCATCTGCAGCAGGACAGCGTGCGGGTGCGTGCGGGACAGAGGGTTCGCGCCGGCGATCCGATCGCACGATGCGGGAACTCCGGCAACAGCACCGAGCCGCACGTCCACATCCAGGCGAGCGAGGGCGCAGATTTCGGGAGCGCCGCCGCGGTGCCGATCACCTTCGGCGGCTCTCTGCCGGTCAACGGCCGGCTCGTCCACCTCTAGCGCCCTCGGGATTGCCGCGAAGGACCCGCCCACACATCCGAATCAGGTCAGCCTCGGCTGTATAGTCAGTACATGCTGACCATTGCCACCCGCATGGACGTCATGAACCGGCTCGGCCGTGCGATGGCGGATCCGACCCGTTCCCGCATCCTGCTCGCACTGCTGGACGGGCCGGGGCACCCCGCGCAGTTGGCGCAGGACCTCGGGCTCACCCGCACCAACGTGTCCAACCACCTCGCCTGTCTGCGCGGGTGCGGGATCGTGACGGCCGAGCCCGAGGGGCGCCGGACGCGGTACGAGATCGCCGACCCGCATCTCGCCGCCGCCCTGACCGCGCTGCTCGAGACCACGCTCGCGGTCGACGAGCAGGTGCCGTGCATCGATCCGGCCTGCCGCGTGCCGGGCTGCTGCGACCAGGGCTCGGCATCGTGACCGCCGCCGCCACCGCCGATCGCACCCTGGTGCTGCGGCGTCGCATCCGGATCGTGGTGGCGATCACGATCACCTGGAACCTGATCGAGGCCGTCGTCGCGCTGCTCGCCGGCGGCGCCGCGTCCTCGGCGGCGCTGATCGGGTTCGGGCTCGACTCGGTGGTCGAGGTCCTCTCCGCCGCGGCGATCGCCTGGCAGTTCGCGGCTCCGGATCCGGAACGGCGCGAGCGGACGGCGCTGCGCATCATCGCGATCTCGTTCTTCGGCCTGGCCGCCTATGTCGGCGTGGACGCCGTGCTCGCGCTGACCGGCCTCAGCGAGCCCGCGCACTCCCCGATCGGGATCGCGATCGCGGCGCTCAGCCTGCTCGTGATGCCGTTCCTGAGCTGGTTCGAGCGGCGCACGGGGCGCGAACTCGGATCCGCGTCCGCGATCGCCGACTCCCAGCAGACGCTGATCTGCACGTACCTCTCGGCCGCCGTCCTGGCCGGCCTCCTGCTGAACGGCCTGCTCGGCTGGGCGTGGGCCGACTCGGTCGCCGCGCTCGTGATCGCGGGCTTCGCCGTCCGCGAGGGCATCGAGGCCTGGCGCGGCGACGCGTGCACCACGCCCGTGTCGGCGCTCACCGGAGCGCAGGAGCCGTCGCCCGGGGCGTGATCCGCTCAGCCGCGAGCGCCCTCCCAGCTCCACTCGGCCACCTCGGGGATGTCCTCGCCGTGCTCGCGCGTGTAGGCGCGGGCGCGCAGGCGGGCGTCCTGCAGGTCCTGCCGCAGGGACGCGCAGCGCTGGGCGAGGCCCGGCACGCGGTCGATCGCGTCGATCGCGAGCTGGTAGCGGTCGAGGTCGTTGAGCATGACCATGTCGAAGGGCGTGGTGGTCGTGCCGTTCTCCTTGTACCCGCGCACGTGCAGGTCGGCGTGCCCGTGCCGGCGGTAGGCGAGCCGGTGGATGAGCCAGGGATAGCCGTGGTACGCGAAGATCACCGGCCGGTCCGCCGTGAAGATCGCGTCGTACTCCCGATCCGGAAGGCCGCGCGGATGCTCGCTCTCCGACTGCAGGCGCATCAGGTCCACCACGTTGACCACGCGCACGCGCAGCTCCGGCAGCGCGTTCCGCAGGATCTGCGCGGCGGCAAGGACCTCCAGCGTGGGGATGTCGCCCGCGGCGGCGAGCACGACATCGGGATCCTGTCCTGCGACCTCGGTGCCTGCCCACTCCAGGATCCCGAGCCCGCGCGTGCAGTGGTTCACGGCCTCGTCCATCGTGAGCCAGTTCGCGGCGGGCTGCTTCCCGGCGACGACGACGTTGACGTAGTCGGTCGAGCGCAGGCAGTGGTCGAGGTGGACAGCAGCGTGTTGGCGTCGAACGGGAGGTACACCCGCACCACCTCGGCGCTCTTGTTCACGACGTGGTCGATGAATCCCGGATCCTGATGGCTGAACCCGTTGTGATCCTGCCGCCAGACGTGACTCGTGAGCAGGTAGTTCAGGCTCGAGATCGGGCGCCGCCAGGGGATCCCCCTGGTGACCTTGAGCCACTTCGCGTGCTGGTTGAACATCGAGTCGACGATGTGGATGAACGCCTCGTAGCAGGTGAACAGACCGTGGCGTCCGGTGAGGAGATAGCCTTCGAGCCACCCCTGGCACTGATGCTCGCTGAGCATCTCCATGACCCGGCCGACCCGCGCCAGGTGATCGTCCGTGGGCAGGATCTGCGCGACCCACTGCTTGTCGGTGGCCTCGTAGACGGGAGGGGCGAGCCGGTTCGAGGCCGTCTCGTCGGGGCCGAAGATCCGGAACGTCGCGGGGTTGCGCCGGATCACCTCGGCGAGCCAGGTTCCGAGCACCCGCGTCGCCTCGGCGGTCGTCGATCCAGGCGCCGGCACGTCGACCGCGAAGTCGCGGAAGTCCGGCAGCGACAGCGGCGTGCGCAGCAGCCCGCCGTTCGCGACCGGGTTTGCGCTCATCCGCCGCTCCCCCTCCGGCACGATCCGGCCGATGAGCTCGACGGGCGCGCCCTGGGCGTCGAAGAGCTCCTCGGGACGGTAGCGCCGCATCCAGTCCTCGAGGATCCGGAGGTGCTCCGGCGTGTCCCTGGCGTTCGCGAGCGGAACCTGATGCGCGCGGTACGTGCCCTCCACGAGCACGCCGTCGACCTCGTGCGGGCCGGTCCATCCCTTGGGCGTGCGCAGGATGATCATGGGCCACTCCGGCGTCGCCGTCACGGGGTCGTCCGAGTGGTAGCGGCCGGCCCGCGCGTCGGCGCGGATCCGCGCGATCTCGTCGAACACCTCCTCGAGGAGCTCCGCGAACCGGCGGTGGATGCTCCGCGGATCCTCGTCGTCGAACCCTCCCGTGAACACGTAGGGCGCATACCCGTACCCGCGGAAGAGCTCGACGAGGCGGCGCTCCGGGATGCGCGCGAGCACCGTCGGGTTCGCGATCTTGTAGCCGTTCAGATGCAGGATCGGCAGGACCGTGCCGTCCTGCACGGGATCCAGGAACTTGTTCGAGTGCCATCCCGTCGCCGCGGGTCCCGTCTCGGCCTCGCCGTCCCCGACCACGCACGTCACGACCAGGTCGGGGTTGTCGAATGCGGCGCCGAACGCATGGCTCAGCGAGTACCCCAGCTCCCCGCCCTCGTGGATGGAACCCGGCGTCTCCGGGGCGACATGGCTCGGGATCCCGCCGGGGAAGGAGAACTGGCGGAACAGCGCGCGCACTCCGTCCTCGTCCCGCGAGATCCGCGGGTAGACCTCGGAGTAGGTGCCGTCCAGGTAAGCGTTCGCGACCATGCCCGGTCCGCCATGGCCGGGGCCGGTGACGAAGATCGAGCTCAGCGCGCGGTCGCGGAGCACCCGGTTCAGGTGGGCGTAGAGGAAGTTGAGCCCCGGCGTCGTGCCCCAGTGCCCGAGGAGGCGGGGCTTGACGTCCTCCGGTGCCAGGGGGCGACGCAGCAGCGGATCGTCGAGGAGGTAGATCTGTCCGGCGCTGAGGTAGTTCGCCGCGCGCCACCACGCGTCGATGCTCTCCAGGTCGGCATCGGGGACGCCGCCTCCCGTGGTCGGCGCGGGTGTCGTCGGGTGCGTGTCGCTCGTGGTCACAACCGGGTCCTCTCACTGTCGTCGTGCCTGGTCCTGATTCCGTCCGCCGGGTCCTGCGCCGCGAACGAGCGCTCCGGGGTCAGCGGGCCGCGCAGCGCCCGCAGCGCATACAGGATGGTGGCGAGATCCACGAGCTCCTGCACGAGGGCGCCCACGACCGCGGGGATCACCCCGGTCATCGCGACGATCATGAGCGCAACGCTCAGCCCGATGCCGATCCAGATCGCGGTGAGGGCGACCCGCACGGTGTGCCGGCCGATCTCCACCGCGTGCGCGACCTTCGCGAGGGAGTCCACGAGGATGACGGCGTCGGCGGCCTCGCCGGCGGCCGTCGCGCCCTTCGCGCCCATCGCGATCCCCACATCCGCCGCGGCGAGCACCGGGGCGTCGTTCACGCCGTCGCCGACCATCATGAGCGGACGCGGGCGCA
This sequence comes from Microbacterium sp., assembly GCA_031277885.1. Classification (GTDB taxonomy): domain Bacteria; phylum Actinomycetota; class Actinomycetes; order Actinomycetales; family Microbacteriaceae; genus Microbacterium. Next base: position 28,797 of record JAITLM010000168.1, on the reverse strand, counting down.
GGTCGCGGGCGAGCCGCACCTTGTCGTCGGGCAGGAGCTCGGCGTGCACCTCGGCGATGCCGACCTGCGCGGCGATCGGATCCGCGGTCGCCGCGGTGTCGCCGGTCAGCATCACGATCTGCCCCACGCCGTGATCGCGCAGCCAGGCCACCACGCCCGGCGACTCCGGACGCGGTGCGTCGGCCAGCACCAGGGCGCCGGCATGGCGTCCGTCGATCGCGACGTAGGCCGCGGCCTGTCCCGCGGCGAGGTCGGTGCGCGCGAACTCGGGCACGAGGGAGGCGATGTACGCGGGCTTGCCCACGACCACCGTGCGGCCGCCGATGCGCGCCATCACGCCGTTCGTCGCGACCTCGCTCGCGTCCTCCGCGGTCTCTGCCACGAGCCCGCGGTCGCGTGCCGCCGCACGGATCCCGGCGGCGAGCGCGTGCGAGGAGTACTGCTCCGCCGACGCCGCGAGGCCCAGCACGTCCTCCGCGGTGAACCCGGCGGCGGGCCGGACGTCCACGAGCGCCGGCCGGCCGCGCGTGAGCGTCCCGGTCTTGTCGAACGCGGCGGAGCGCACGCGCGAGAGCGTCTCGATGACCGCTCCGCCCTTGAGCACGATCCCGTCCTTCGCCGACCGGGACAGGCCGCCGAGGAACGCGACGGGCGCGGCGATCAGCAGCGGGCAGGGCGTCGCCAGCACCAGCACCTCGGCGAACCGCACCGCCTCGCCGGAGAGCGCCCAGGCGAGACCGCCGAGCAGGAGCGACACCGCCGTGAACGGGATCGCGAACCGGTCGGCCAGCCGCACGACGGGCGCGCGCGAGTCCTGCGCCTGCCGCACGAGCGCGAGGATCTGCTGATACTGGCTGTCGGCGCTGCGCCGCAGGGCCCTCGCCCGCGCGATGTGGGTGCCGTTGACGGCCCCGGAGAGCACGGTCTCGCCCGCGGTGCGCGTCACGGGCAGGCTCTCACCGGTCAGCGAGGACTCGTCGAAGGAGACCTCCTCGGTCAGGAGCTCGCAGTCCACGGGAACGATCTCGGAAGGGCGGATCAGCAGCACGTCGCCGATCGCGACCTCGTCGACGGGCACGTCCCGGACGAGCTCGCCCTCCCCCTCCCCGTCGGTCGTCACGATGTGCGCGGTCTGCGGCGAGCGCTCGAGCAGGGCGGTCAGCTCCCGCTTCGCGCGGCGCGCCGCGAAGTCCTCGAGCGCCTCGCCCCCGGAGAGCATCAGCACGATGATGAGGGAGGCGACGTACTCGCCGACCGCGAGGGTCGCCACCATGGCGACGATCGCGAGCACGTCCAGCCCGAACCGGCCGCGCAGCATCTCCCGGATCATCTGGATGAGCGTGCCCAGCACGAAGCCGCCCACCACGATCGTCGCGATCCATCGGGCGATCACGCCCTGGCCGGTCGCGCTCAGCACGAGGACCGCGACGAGCGTGAGAAGCGCCAGGGGGATCACGGGCTGTCGTCGCAACGCCTTCAGCACAGCCATGTCTCGATGTCTCCCTCTCCGACCGCGCGGGGATCTCACCCCTGGCTCCACCCTGCTCCGGCTCCGGGGAGGTTGCAAGCGACGTCGGCCGGGATTACTCGCCGGCGGGTGTGCGCAGCGCCCCCTCGAGCGCCCGCCGCGCGGCCTCGCCGACGGCCGGCGCGGTCACGAGGAAGATGCGCCGCTCGAACACGGCGTCCGCGATCTCCACCGTGGCCACGGCGTCGAGATGCGCGGGCAGCGCCAGCTCCGGCACCAGGGCGACGCCGAACTCGGCGGCGACGTAGGCCGCCACCACGGCGTAGTCGTCGCTGCGCATCGCGATCCGTGGGGTGAAACCCGCCTGCTCCGCGGCGCGGGCGAGGGCCGCATCGACCGGATCGGCCTCGGTCGCGCCCGCGATCCAGCCCTCGTCGCGGAGATCGGCGAGGGGCACGCCGGTGCGCCCGGCGAGGGGGTGCGCGGGCGGCACGATCACCGCGAGATGCTCCTGCCGGACCGGGATCATCCGGAAGCCCGGCGGCAGGATCGTCGGCCTGCCGGGGGCGTCGTAGACGATCGCGGCGTCGAGCCGGAGCCCCACGACCGCGGCCATCAGAGGATCGAGCTCGGCCTCGGAGACGAGCGGTTCGAAACCCGCCCCCTGCAGCGCGCGCACCACCTGCGGCAGCAGCCGCGCTCCGGCCGACGGGAACACGCCGATCGCGATCCGCCGCCGTCCGGAGTCGACCAGCTCACGGACCTCCTCGACGGCCCGCTCCGAGCGGTCCAGGATCGCGACGGCGTGCGGGAGCATCGCCTCGCCGACCGCGGTGAGGCGGGTGCCCCCGGATCCGCTCGTGACCACGGCCGCCCCGAGCGCGCGCTCGAGGCCGCGGAGGTGGTGGGTGACCGTGGGCTGACTCCACTGCAGCGCGGTCGCCGCGCGCAGGACCGAGCCCTCGTCGGCCACCGTGCGCAGGGCCCTGAGCTGCCGCAGATCGAGCATCATCGCTCCATAATGGGTATTGATCAATGAAGAATTGTCTTCATTCCTCATCGTATCCCCCCGCGCCAGAATCGATCCGTGACGACAACCACGCCCTACGCCGACGCCATCCGCCGATTCGCCGCACGCGACCTGCAGCGCCTCAACGTGCCGGGCCACAGCGCCGATCCTGCGGCGGCCCCGCTGCTCGCGGACTTCTTCGGCGAGGACGTGCTGCGCTACGACGTGGAGCCGCTGCTGGACGGCATCGACAAGGGATCCGACAACCCGCTCGAGGAGGCGCGCGCAGCCGCCGCCCGCGCCTGGGGAGCGCGGCGCACCTGGTTCCTCACGAACGGCGCCTCCGAGGCGAACCGGATGACCGCGCTGGCCCTGGCCGCGTTCCGCACCCCGGACGAGATCGTGGTCGCGCAGCGGAGCGCCCACTCCAGCTTCTTCGACGGCATCATCCTGGGCGGGCTCGATCCCCGCTTCGTGCAGCCGACGATCGACGAGCACCACGGCATCAACCACGGCGTGACGCCCGCCGCGATGCGCGAGGCGCTCGAGGGCGCGGACGCAAAGGCGGCCTACATCATCAGCCCGAGCTACTTCGGCGCGGTCGCCGACGTCGAGGGCATCGCCGCGGTCTGCCACGAGGCGGGCGTGCCGCTCGTCGTGGACGCCGCCTGGGCCGCGCACTTCGGCTTCCACCCCGACCTGCCCGCCCACCCGATCGCGCTCGGCGCCGACCTCGTCGTGTCCTCGACGCACAGGATGGGCGGCAGCCTCACCCGGTCGGCCATGCTGCACCTGGCCGAGGGACCGTACGCGGAAGAGCTCGAGCCCCTCATCGACCGCGCCTTCATGTTCACCCAGTCCACGAGTGCGAGCTCCCTGCTGCTCGCCTCACTCGATCTCGCCAGGGCGACGCTCGAGGACGGCCACGACCGCATCGCCGCCTCCCTCGCCGCGGCCGCCGCGCTGCGCGACGCCGTCCGCGCGACCGGGCGCTTCCCGATCGTGAGCGACGGCTTCGGCGCCTTCCCCGACATCGTGGACCATGACCCGCTGCGCGTCTCGATCGACGTCGGAGCCGCCGGGCTGCACGGGCACACCGTGCGCGAGGAGCTCCTGCGCACGGCCGGGATCATGACCGAGATCTCGACGGGATCCTGCATCGTCGCGTTCATCGGCCCCGGCACCACCCCCGATCCCGCCCGGTTCGTCGCGGCGCTCGAGGCGCTGCAGCCCGTCGGCGATCTCGCCGCGCGCGGCGACGCGGGCTCGATCGCGCTGCCGAAGACCGGCCCCGCCGTGATGCGCCCGCGCGACGCGGCGTTCGCGCACACCGAGATCGTCGCGGCCGGAGACGCGATCGGCCGCGTCTCCGCCGATTCTCTCGCCGCCTACCCGCCCGGGATCCCCAACGTGCTGCCCGGCGAGATCCTCACCGCCGAGACGATCGCGTTCCTGCGCGGGATCGCGGCGACGCCCGGCGGCTACGTCCGCGGCGCGGCGGACGCGCTCGTCGACGGCGTGCGCGTCGTCGTCGAGGCTCCGGAGCAGCGCACCCCGACTCGACCGAAGACCACGCGCATCGGATCCGCCGATGCGCGCTCCCGAACCGGCCTGCGACGTGCACTGACGCCGTCGCCCGTGAAAGAACAGGCAACCGCATGACGTCGATCGCCCAGCAGCTCCTCCGGCGCAAGCCCATCGCCCGGGAGGCAGGCGATTCCCCCTTGAGACGCACGATCGGTCTCTTCCCGCTCATGGCGATCGGCATCAGCTGCACGATCGGCACCGGGATCTTCTTCATCATGTCCCAGGCCGTGCCGCTCGCCGGCCCCGCCGTGGTGTGGTCCTTCGTGATCGCCGGCATCGTCGCCGGCCTCACCGCCCTCTGCTACGCGGAGCTCGCGGGAGCCGTCCCGGTCTCGGGATCCACCTACTCCTACGCGTACGCGACCCTCGGCGAGGGCATCGCGATGGTCGTCGGCGCCTGCCTGCTGCTGGAATACGCCGTCTCCGCCGGCGCGGTCGCGGTCGGCTGGTCGCAGTACGTGAACGAGCTCATCGGCAACCTGCTCGGCTGGCACCTGCCGGCCGCGCTGAGCAACGCCCCCGAAGAGGGCGGCATCGTCAACCTGCCCGCTGTGATCCTGGTCGCGCTCTGCGCCGTGCTGCTGGTGCGCGGCACCAAGGAGTCCGTCGTCACCAATGCCGTCATGGTGTGCATCAAGATCGGCGTGCTGCTCTTCTTCATCGCCGTCGGGATGACCGGATGGAACTCCGACCACTTCGCGAACTTCGCCCCGTACGGGATCGGCGGGATCGCGGCCGGTGCGGGAGTGATCTTCTTCTCCTTCGTGGGGCTCGACGCGGTCTCCACCGCGGGCGAGGAGGCGAAGAACCCCAAGCGCAACCTGCCGCTCGCCATCCTGCTGGCGCTCGTGGTCGTGATCGTGCTCTACGTCGGGGTCGCCCTGGTCTCGGTCGGCGCGCAGGCCCCGGGCAGGTTCGACGGTCAGGAGGCGGGGCTCTCCGAGATCCTCGCCCACGTCGTGGGCAGCCCGTGGCCGGGCACGGTGCTCGCGGCGGGCGCGGTGATCTCGATCTTCAGCGTCACGCTCGTCACCCTCTACGGTCAGACCAGGATCCTGTTCGCGATGTCGCGCGACGGCATGGTCCCGCCGGTCTTCGGGAAGGTCAGCGAGCGCACCCGCACGCCCATCCAGAACACGATCATCGTGTCGGCCGTCGTCGCCGTGCTCGCCGGCGTCATCCCGATCAACTTCCTCGCGGAGATGACCAGCATCGGCACGCTCGCCGCCTTCCTCGTCGTCTCGGTCGGCCTCATCATCCTGCGCCGCCGCGAGCCGGATCTGGAGCGCGGCTTCAAGGTCCCGCTGTACCCGATCACGCCGCTGCTCTCGATCGCGGGCTGCATCTGGATCATCACCCAGCTGCGGCCGGTCACGATCCTCGTGTTCGCGATCTGGGTCGCGGTGTTCCTCGGGTTCTACTTCTTCTACGGGCGCCGCCGCTCCGCACTGCAGCCCGGCAACGCCGCACCCGGCGCCGAGGTGCCGTTCACCTCGGTGGTGCGCCAGCCCGGTCCGCTGGAGCGGAGCGAGCGATGACGCTCCTCGTCGGACTCGACACCGCGCGTCGCTCCTCGTCGGTGCTGGCCCTCGCCGCCCAGCTCGCGAACTCGCTCGACACCGACCTCGTGGTCGCCGCGGTCGTCTCCTCCGCCTGGCCGCCCTCCCGGGCGAGCGTGGACCACGAGTGGCAGGCGCACAATCGCGAGGCCGCGGACCAGGTGCTCGATCATGCCGCGGGCGTGCTCGGCGGCGAGGTGGCGGCGCGCTACCTCGTGCACGAGGCGGCCTCGGCCCGCCGCGGACTGCTCGAGCTCGCGGAGCAGGAGCGCCCCGACGCCCTCGTGCTCGGATCCGCGGTGCGCGGGGAGCCGGGGCGGATCGCGCTCGGAGCCGTATCGGAGGCGCTGCTGCACGCCTCCCCCGCGCCCGTGGCGATCGCTCCGGTCGGCTACCGGGCGCGCGTGGACGCGCGATTCGATCGCCTCACGGTCGCGTACGGCGGATCCGGGGAGGCGCAGGACCTCATCCCCGGCGCGGCGGCCGTCGCCGCGCTCGGCGGAGTGAGCCTGCGGATCGCCTCGTTCGCGGTCCGGCCCGACGCCGAGCTCGGAATCCTCGCCGGCGCGGGCGGCCACGCCGAGGATCCGGTGCTCGTCGAGTGGGAGGGTCGGATCCGCGATCACGTGAGCACCGTGCTCGACGGGATCGCCGAACCGGCACCCGCCGTCGACGGGGTCGCGGTGGGCGTCGGCCTTTCCTGGGCCGCGGCGATCGACGACGTCGGCTGGACCGACCGCGACCTGCTGGTCGTCGGATCCAGCTCGCTCAACCCGCTCGCCCGGGTCTTCCTCGGCTCGCACGGCACGAAGATCGTGCGGAGCGCCGGCGTGCCGGTGCTCGTGGTGCCGCGCGCCGCCGCGTGGGGCTGAGTCCCCGGCACCGCGAGTCGTCTCCCGGAACGATCCGCGACACTCGTCCGAAAGTGCGCCCTGACCGGAATATCGCACCTTTCGGTTTCGGTACGCTGTGCGGGATGAACAGCACCGTTCGCTCTTTCGGATCTCTCCCGTCCGTCAGGGCCGTGAGAGCGGTGGCGCCGCTGCTGCGCCGCACGTGGTTCCCGGTGCTGATCACGATGCTGGTGGTCCAGGGCGTGCTGGTCTGGCTCGTGATCCCCGTCCTCAACACACTGATGCGCACGGCTCTGAACGCGAGCGGCGTCGACGGCCTCAATCAGACGAGCATCCTGGACGTCCTCGGCGCTCCGCTGGCCGTGCTCGCCCTCGTCGGCTTCGCCCTTGTCGCGACCGTCTTCGCCCTGGCCGAGCTCACGGTCTTCTCCGTGATCGCCCAGCTCGGCTTCGACGGCGAGCGCCCGACCCCGCGCGCCGTCCTGCACGGACTCGGCGCGGTCGCGCGCAAGGTGTGCCGCTGGCAGGGGCTGGTGCTGATCCCCTATCTGCTCCTGCTCCTCCCGCTGTCGCACGTCGGCGTGACCTCCGTCCTCACCGAGCACATCGCCATCCCGAAGTTCGTGAGCGGCGAGCTCACGAAGACGACGGCCGGAACCGTGCTCTACGTCGTGGTCATCGCCGTCATCGCCTACGCCGCACTGCGGTTCGCGCTGTCGCTGAGCTTCCTCACCGGCGGGAGCAGGTCCGTGCTCGCCGCGATGGGACGCAGCTTCACCCAGACCTGGCGCAGCCAGGGTGCGATCGCCCTCGTGCTGCTGGCGATCGGGGGCACGGCGACGATCACCCTGCTGCTGTGCGCGCTGATCGGGGCCGGCGTCGTGGCACTGGTTCCCACGCCCGCCATGGCGGGGACCGCTCTGGGCGTCCTCGACATCCTCCGCTTCCTCGCGCTCGGCTTCGCCGCCGCCCTCGCCGCCTTCTTCCTCGTCGCCCTCGCTCGGCTCCGCGAGGGCGGATCACTCCAGATGCCTCCGCGCCGGACCCGCCGGACGGGGCGCGCCACGGTCCTGCCGACCGCATGCGCCGTCCTCGTGATCGCCGCAGCAGTGCTCCTCGCCGCGCCGCGCGTGGTCGCGGACGCCGAGGCCCTGATCTCCGCACCGCCCGCGGGGAAGACCATCGTCATCGGGCATCGCGGCTACCCCGACGCCGCGGTGGAGAACTCTCTCGAGGGCCTGACCGCGGCCGCCGCCGCCGGCGCCGACATGGTCGAGCTCGACATCCAGGAGACGAAGGACGGCGGCCTCGTCGTGCTCCACGACTCGACGCTGCAGAGACTCGCCGGCGACCCTCGCGCGATCTACGACCTGACCACGGCCGAAGCCGAACAGATCACGCTCCGCCAGGGAGACCACACGGCGAAGATCCCGACGCTCGATCAGTTCGTGCGCACCGCCCGAGGCCTCGGGATCCGGCTGCTCGTCGAGGTCAAGCCGCACGGCCACGAGGCGCCGGACTTCGCCGCGCACGTCGTCGCCGCCATGGACCGCCTCGACCCCGACCGCACGGACATGATCCAGTCCCTCGACCACGATCTGATCACCCGGATCCGCACGCTCGATCCGGAACGTGCGACCGCCTACGTCGTCGGACTCCAGCTCGGCGACCTGCCCCGCACGGGCGCCGACGCGATCGTCATCGAGGACTGGTCCTACGATTCCACGATGCTCGCCACCGCTCACGCACAGTGCCAGCTCGTCTACGTCTGGACGGTGAACGACCCCTCCCTGATCACCGACTACCTGAACCGGGGCGTCGACGGCATCATCACGGACAACATCGAGACGGCGGTGGCCCTGCGCCAGGTCGCCCGCGACGTCACCAACCCGGTCTCGCGGTATCTGCAGCAGGCCCTGCGGCGCGTCGCGCTGGGCTGACCGCCCGTCGCCGCCCCCGCCGGCCCTCCGGCTCAGGCGTTCGGATCCGCTGCGCGGGCACGCGCCACGACGATGCCGCGCTGCGATGTCGCGAACCGCTTCAACATCGCCCGCAGCTCCGCGGCGTCGACGTCGGCGCCGAAGGCCTCCGCGCCGGGCTCGAGCATGATGCCGCTCGCGAGGTCGCCGGCGACCACGGGCTCGAACCCGAGGGCGTCGACCAGCCGGGCCACCCGCGCCACGTCGTCGGGGTCGTCCCCGGCGATCGCGATCGCCTTGCGGCCGGGTGCGCCGGCAGGCCGGGCCTCGTCCTCGAGATCCTGGTAGCCCATGTGGTTGAAGGCCTTCACGACCCGGGAACCGGCGAGGTGCTGCTGCACGGTCTCGCTCGTGGACGTGCGCGGATCGTCGAGGTCGCCGCGGAGCCCGTCGCCCCACCAGTAGTTCATGGCGTCGATCACGAGCTTCCCCCGCAGCGACTCGGCCGGCAGGGTCCCGTGCTTGCTGAGGGGCAGGGCCAGGCGCACGGCGTCGGACTCGCGGGCCAACGCCGCCACGTCGACCGCGGTCGCGCCGAGCGCCCGCACCGTCCGCGCGATGCGGGCCGGATCCGAGGATCCGGCGACGAGCACGCGATAGCCGGCCGACACCGCGAGCCGGGCGAGCACGCTGCCGACCCGGCCGGCACCGATGATGCCGAGCGTCTCGATCCCGGAGGTCTCCGCCACGCCGCCATCGTAGCCAGGGGGTCCCGGCCCCTGAGCCTGTCGAAGAGCCCTGAGCTGTCGAAGGGCCCCGAGCCGGAGCCGCGTCAGCCGAGCCGCAGCTCCTCGGGCTCCAGCACGAGGTCGATCAGGGCGCCGCTACGCAGCACCACCATCTCCATCCGGCGCCCGATCGCGCCCTCGACCATGACCCGCTGCAATCCGGTCGGATCGAAGACCGCGGTGCCGTCGATCGAGAGGACGATGTCGCCCGGTCGCGCCCCGGCGACCGCCGCAGGGCTTCCCGGGACGGTCGACATCACCTGCATCCCGGTCGGGGATCCGACCTTGGCAGCGGCCTCGGGCGTCAGCGCGACCTTCGCACCGGCCACCCCCAGCCAGGCCCGCCGCACCCGCCCGACCGTTGCGAGCGTGTCGATGATCGACAGGGTCGTCGCGTTGATCGGCACCGCGAGCCCGAGCCCGATGCCCGCCACGGCGGTGTTCACCCCGACCAGCCGGCCCGCACTGTCGGCGAGCGCTCCCCCGCTGTTGCCGGGGTTCAGGGCGGCATCGGTCTGCACGACCTCGTCGATCACGCGCCCCGACGCGGTCGGCAGCGAGCGACCGAGCGCCGAGACGATCCCCGCGGTCACGCTGCCGGCGAGACCCAGCGGATTCCCGAGCGCGACGACCAGCTGCCCGACCCTGAGACGTGCGGCATCGCCGAGCGGGACCGGATCGGGAACCGGCCCCTGCGCCCGCAGCACGGCCAGATCCGACAGCACATCGGATCCGACGACCTGCGCCTCGACGGAGGTCCCGTCGGTGAACGCGAGGCCGACCTCGCGCGCCCCCGCCACCACATGCGCGCTCGTCAGCAGCAGACCGGCCCGGAACACCGAGGCGCTTCCGGCCCCGGCCCCGCCGTCGGTGCGGACGCTCACCGCGGCCACCGAGGGCAGCACCGTCTCCGCGACGCGCACGACCGTCGCCGAGTAGGCGTCGAGGGCTTCGCTGTCGTCCATGACCAGAGTCTCCGCCCGGCTCCACGGCCCGCGGGCGGAGTTCGCCCAGGGCTGACGGGTGCCGGCGGCTCAGCCCGCCGGCGCGGGATCGAGATCCAGGTGCCGGCGCAGCGCGGCGGTGAGATCCTCGACCTCGTCGAGCTGGGCGGGCGTGAGGGCGTCGACGAAGAGCTCTCGCACGGCGCGCAGATGCGGGACGGATCCGGCGCGGAACGCGGAAGCCCCCGCATCCGTCGCGATCACGTCGATGCCGTGCACATCGTCGGTGCAGGCCTGCCGGCGGATCAGCCCGCGCTTCTCCATGCGCCCGAGATGATGCGAGAGCCGGCTGCGCTCCCACCCGATCAGTCCGGCGAGCTCCGAGGAGCGCACCGTGCGCCCTTCGGCCTCGGTCAGGGCGAGGAGCACCTGGTAGTCGCCGGACGACAGGTCCGATTCGCTCTGCAAGCGGCTCGCCAGGCGGGCGCGCAGCACCTCGGCGGTCTCGATGTAGTTCCGCCAGATGCGCAGCTGCTCCCGCGTCGGCGTGTGCCGGTGCCTGTCGTCGCTCATCTCGCTGCCCCTCCGTGGTCGGGAATTGACACGTCAAGCCTATTGTTGCAGAGTTGACACGTCAATCCGGAGGGACCGGTACGGCGGGAGAGGTCGTGATCGACATGGCAGGACTCGAGTTCGGACTGAACTCCTTCGGCGACGTCGCGACGGACGGCGGACGCATGCTGTCGGACGCCGAGACGCTGCGCCTGATGGTCGAGGAGGCGCAGCTCGCCGAGTCGGTGGGCCTCGACGTCTTCAGCGTCGGTGAGCACTACCGCGAGGGCATGGTCGACTCGGCCACACCCGTGCTGCTCGCAGCGGCGGCGCAGGCGACGTCCACGATCCGGCTCGGCACCTCGGTGACGGTGCTGTCGACGCAGGATCCGGTGCGCCTGTACCAGCAGTTCGCGACGGTCGACGGGCTCTCCGGCGGACGCGCCCAGCTGGTGCTGGGCCGGGCGTCCGCGATCGAGTCGTTCCCGCTCTTCGGCTACGACATCGCCGACTACGAGGACATCTTCGAGGAGAAGCTCGACCTCTTCCTGCGCCTCATGCGGGAGGACCGCGTGACCTGGTCCGGCGCCTACCGCAGCCCGCTCGAGGCCGTCCGCCTCCATCCGCGCATGCCCGAGGGCGGCATCCCCGCCTGGATCGGGATCGGCGGGAGCCCGGACTCGGTGGTCCGCGCGGCCCGGCACGGGCTGCCTCTGATGATGGCGATCATCGGCGGACGACCCGAGCGCTTCGCCGGCCACGCGGAGCTGTACCTGCGGGCGCTGGCGCAGTTCGGACAGCCGGAGCTGCCGATCGCCCAGCACTCCCTCGGCTTCATCGCCGACACCGACGAGGAGGCGAAGAACGTGCACTGGAAGCACTGGCAGCCGGTCGTGAAGCGGGTGAGCGAAGAGCGCGGGTTCTACCCGCCGACCGCCGAGCGCTACGCGGAGGAGGTCGGCACCGGCGCGCTCTACGTCGGATCCCCCGAGACCGTCGCCCGGAAGATCGCCGGGATCGTGCGGGCGAACCATCTGTCCCGATTCGACCTGAAGTACGACGTGCTGCACATGGATCGCGCGGCGCGCGCCCGCAGCATCCGCCTCTTCGGCGAGCAGGTGGCTCCCCGGGTCCGCGAGCTGCTCGCGGACGACGCCGACGACTGGCGGCTCACGGGGCGCACCCCGGCGCAGATCGTCAAGGGCGGCAAGGCCGTCCACGCCTGAACCCGACCAACGGCATCCGCATCGACATCGACATCCACATCGACATCTACGAGGAGAGAATCATGAACGACTTCGAGGGCCTGGAGTTCGGCCTCGACACCTTCGGGGATCTGCCCCGCGACGACCGCGGCGAGATCACCACCTACGGCGCGGCGATCCGCGCGACCCTGGACGAGGCGATCCTCGCCGACGACATCGGCGTCGACGCCTTCGCGGTCGGCGAGCACCACCGGCCCGAGTTCGCGATCTCCACGCCGGAGACCGTGCTCGCGGGCATCGCCACGGCGACCGAGCGGATCCGGCTCGGATCCGGCGTGACCGTGCTTTCCTCGGACGACCCTGTGCGGGTGTTCCAGCGCTTCGCGACGGTCGATGCGCTCTCGAACGGGCGCGCAGAGGTGATCCTCGGGCGCGGATCGTTCACGGAGTCGTTCCCGCTGTTCGGCTACGACCTGAAGGACTACGACCTGCTCTTCGAGGAGAAGATCGACCTGTTCAGCCATCTTCTCGACGAGAAGCCGGTCACCTGGGAGGGCACCACGCGGGCCGCCCTGCACGAGGCCGACGTGTTCCCGAAGACCGAGTCCGGTCGCCTCCGCACCTGGGTCGGCGTCGGCGGCACCCCGCAGTCGGTGCTGCGCACCGCCCAGTACGGATTCCGGCTCATGCTCGCGATCATCGGCGGGGCTCCCGCCCGGTTCGCGCCCTACGTGGACCTCTACCGCCGCGCGACCGAACAGCTCGGCACCCCGGCGCTCCCGGTCGGGATGCACTCCCCCGGCTTCATCGCCGACACCGACGAGGAGGCGAAGGAGCTCTTCTATCCCGGCTACAAGGTCATCCGCGACCGGATCGGGGCCCTCCGCGGATGGCCCCCGCTGCAGCGCCGCGAGTTCGAGGCGGACGTCGAGGGCGGATCGCTCTACGTCGGATCCGTCGAGACCGTCGCGCGCAAGATGGCCGCCGCGATCCGCACGCTCGACGTGGGACGCTTCGACCTCATCTACACCGCCGGCGGCGCGATGCGGGCGAGCGACCGGATGAAGACCGTCGAGCTCTACGGCACGAAGGTCGTCCCGATGGTCCGCGAACTGCTCGCCGAGGCGCCGGCGAGCGCGCCCAGGGCCGGCGCCGCGTTCGGGCTCTGAGAGGGAGGACATCATGGACGACAGCACCCGCACGATCGGAATACTCGGGGCCGGCAAGGTCGGCACCGTGCTGGCCCGGCTGGCTCTCGCGGCCGGCTACCGCGTGCTCATCTCCGGATCTGGGGACCCCGAGCGCATCGCCCTCACGATCGAGGTCCTCGCCCCCGGGGCCGAGGTGCGGCGCCCGGAGGACGCGGCCCGCGAGGCGGACTTCGTGATCCTGGCCCTGCCGCTCGGGAAGTATCGGCGCCTCCCCGTCGAGGAGTTGCGCGGCACCCTCGTGATCGACGCCATGAACTACTGGTGGGAGACGGACGGGATCCGCGACGACCTCGACGACCCCCGCTCCTCGACCAGTGAGATCGTGCAGGAGTTCCTCCCCGGATCCCGGGTCGTGAAGGCCCTGAACCACATGGGCTACCACGACCTCGAGGAGGAGGCGCGGCCCGCGGGATCCCCGGGACGCAAGGCGATCGCGATCGCCGGCGACCACGACGATGACCTCGCGCGCGTGGCGGAGTTCATCGACCGCCTCGGGTTCGACCCGGTCGTCACGGGAGCGCTCGCCACCGGCGCCGTGCTCCAGCCGGGCCACCCGACCTTCGGCGCCGATCTGCCCGCCGACGAGCTGCGCGCTCTCATCGACGCCGCGGCCGCGGAGCGCGCGCTGACGACCCCCACCACCTGAACCTCACCATCGCATTCGACAAGGAGCTAGTGACATGACCAAGATCGCCATCATCCTCGGGAGCACCCGCCCCGGCCGCAACGGTAAGCAGGTCGCCGACTGGGTGCTGCAGCAGGCCGCGCAGCGCGACGACGCCGAGTTCGAACTCGTCGACCTCGCCGACTACCCGCTCCCCCACCTCGACGAGCCGATGCCGCCCGCCATGGGCCGGTACCAGCACGACCACACCCGCGAATGGTCCGACAAGATCTCCGGGTTCGACGGCTACATCTTCGTCACCCCCGAGTACAACCACTCCACCTCCGGCGTCCTCAAGAACGCGATCGACTACCTGCACACGGAGTGGAACAACAAGGCGGCCGCCTTCGTCGGATACGGCGGCGTGGGCGGGGCCCGCGCGATCGAGCACCTGCGACTCGTGCTCGCAGAGCTGCAGGTCGCGACCGTGCGGCAGACGCTGACGCTCTCGCTCATGACGGAGTTCGAGAACTTCCAGACGTTCGCGCCCGGCGACTACCAGGCGGACTTCCTGAACACCCTGTTCGACCAGCTCATCGCCTGGGCGAACGCCCTCGAGACCGTCCGCAACCCCGAGCTCGCCGAGCTCGCGGCCTGAGGCGAGCGGTCCTTCGCCCCACATCGTGCGGAATCACAGCTCCGCGGTGAGCCCTCCGTCGATCACGACGTCCGCGCCCGTGATGTTTCCGGCCACCAGATCGCTCGCGAGGAAGGCCACGAGAGCGGCGACCTCGTCCGGGCGCGTGAACCGACCGGTGACCATCGAGGCTTCTGCTCCGGCGACGATCTGCTCGCGGGCCGCGCCTGCCGCGGCGGAGACGGTGGCGGCCACGCCGCCGTCTCCGAGCCAGAGGTCGGTCGCGACCGGGCCGGGGCTGACCGTGTTCACCCGGATCCCGTCCCTGCCCACCTCTTTCGAGAGGGACTTGGAGAAGCTGACCAGAGCGGCCTTCGCGGCGCTGTAGTCGATGACCGCAGGATCGGGCAGCCGTGCGTTCACCGACGCCACGGTGACGACGGCGCCTCCTCCTGCCGTTCGCATCACGGGGAGCGCCGCCCGCGTCATCCGGATCGCCGTGAGCACGTCGAGCTGGAACGTTCCGGTCCACTCCTCGTCGGTCACCGAGGCGAAGCCGCCCGTGCGGGGGTGCACGCCCCCGACGTTGTTCACGAGGACGCGCAGGTCGCCGAGCGCTTCCGCACGCGCGACGAGGTCCTCGGCGACCGACGGATCCGTGAGGTCGGCGGGGAGCGCCACCACCGTGCCCGCCGCGGCGAGCGCGCCGAGTTCCGGCGTGACGGTGCGCGACGCGGCCAGCACTCTGGCGCCCTCCGCGACGAGCGTCCGGGTGACGGCGAGCCCGATCCCCCGCCCGGCACCGGTGACGAGGGCGACCGCGCCGTCGAGACCGAGATCCATGTCAGAGGCCCTGCGCCTCGAGCCAGGTCAGCACGGCGTCGGCGACGTCGCCCCAGCCGTGGTCGATCGTGAGCGAGTGCCCGCGCCCCTCGAACTGCTGGAGCTCCGTGATCGCCATCGAGTCGCGGTACTGCTTGAGCGTGGAGCGGGTGACGACATCGGGCACGGTGTGATCCGCGGTCCCGGAGATCAGCAGGAGCGGACCCCGCGGCTCGCGCCCGGTGTTCACCGCCGCCGGAGAGCGCATCACGAAGTTCGCGGCCGCGGCCTGGAACAGCGGGCGGGCCGGAGACGGGATGGTCCAGCGCTCGTACAGCGCATTCGACTCCTCCTCGTCCAGCGCGTTGCCGAACCCGTAGCGGAACTGCGCCGCGGTCAGGGAGACGGCGCGGTGCAGGTTCGCCGGGTTGCCCAGCGCGGGGAACCCGGAACGCAGCTGGGCCAGCGGCAGCGGCAGCACGCCCTTGATCTGCGCCGGATCGATCGCCACCGCACCGGCGCCGATGCCCTCGCCGAGCAGCTTCTCCGCGATGAGTCCGCCGAACGAGTGCCCGATCAGGATCGTGTCGTCGCCGAGCGCCGTCGCGACCTCGGCGAATCGTCCCGCCGCCTCGTCGATGCCGATGTCGGCGACGGCGTCCGGATCCGCACGGGCCTCGGCGACGGTTCCCGGCTCGTTCGGCCACCCCGGCGCGACGGGCTCGTAGCCGGCGGCGCGGAACTTCTCGATCCACGGTTCCCAGCTGCTCGCGTGCAGCCACAGGCCGTGGATGAAGACGACAGGACGGGCGTTCGCGGCCATGATCGCGCTCCTCGCACTCGGGTGATGAAGCTCAGCACACACCCGTGCCCCGAGCGCCGTCCAAGACCTGTTCGCACCGGATCGATAACCGATCTTGCATCGCCGGCTCCGCTGCGCCACGCTTCGGGCAGGAGGTGCGATGGATCTCGACCTGCGGCTCGTCCGCTACTTCGTCGCGGTCGCCGACGAGCTGCATTTCGGCCGGGCCGCGGCCACCCTGCACATCAGTCAGCCCGCCCTCTCCAAGCAGCTGCGCAGGCTCGAGGATCAGCTCGGGTTCGCGCTCTTCCTGCGCGACAGCCGTCACGTGGCGCTCACGCCCGAAGGCGACCGGTTCCTGCGGGAGGCGCGCACCCTTCTCGCCCAGGTGACGCGCATGACGCACCCGCGGACGACCGGTGTGCGGATGGCGCACATCTTCGGCCTCGACACGAGCCGCACGATCTCGGACGCCTTCGCCGCCGAGTCCCCGGACGTGCCCGTGACCGAGCACTCGATCGACAGCGTGCGGCAGTTCTCCGCGCTCATGGCGGGGCTGCTCGATGTCGCGATCATCCGGCTCACCCCGGCGATGCGTGCCGAGCATCCGACCGGCTGGCGGCACCGCCTCATCCGCCTCGAGCCGTTCTGGCTCATCGGCCGCCGGGGCGATGCGGCCCCGCGGACGGCGTCCTTCCACGGACGTCCGGTGAAGGTCTTCGGGGATCCGCCTCGATCAGGGCTGTTCAATGCGCACGGCGAGTACCTCGCACTCCTGGAGGACCGCCTCGACACGACCTTCCGCTGGCTGGGCAATCCCGGCACCTTCGAGCAGTGCGAGCCGCGGATGCTGCGCGCCACCGGATCCGAGTACCTGCTCGAGTTCGACTCCTACGCGCGCCGGTATCGCGACCTCGGCTACCCGGTGTCCGCTCCCCGCGAGATCCAGCCCGTCTACCCGTGGTCGCTGGTCTGGCGGGATGAGCCGCTGACCGCCGAGATCAGCGGCTTCCTCGACGCCGCGATCGCCACCTCGGAGCAGCGGGCGTGGATGTCGCCCGCGCATGAGGCGCCGCTCTGGGCGCCGGAGCCGCACGCGGCGGGAGAGCTCCGCACGATCGGCGCGCAGGACTGACGCGGGCGACGGACGGCATCGGACGCGCGGTCCACGGCGCCCGTATGCCGCCGGTTCAGCGGATCGGTCGCTCGATCCGCGCGCGTGCTTCGCGCTCGACGAGGACGGGCACGAAGTCGCGCACCCTCGCCCGCTCGAACGAGCGCTGCGCGTCTCGGACCGCGCCGTCGATCTCGATCTCCGCGGTCTGGGGGAACCTCGCCTGGAGGCGTTCGATGACGTCGGCGATCGCTTTGTCCTCGTCGGACGGTTCTCGGGTCATGGCGCCATCGTCGGCCCCCGTCCGCACCCCTGTCAAGAAGCCCCGGGCGGATCCACAGCGAGTCCGCGGGGCCCATTGATCCGGGTCGTCCCCCTCAGCGGACGCTCCAGGCTCCGCTGAGGGGGACGACTCGGGTCTCAGGCGCCGCCGTAGAAGGGGTGCGTGAGGGTGTCGCGGGCGGCGACCTGGGCGGCGCGCACCTCCGCAGGCAGGCCTGTCGCGGCCTCCGCCACGGCGGACGCCGCCGCCTCTCGGGAGGCGTGCTTGACCGCGGTCTCGTCGTCGCAGGCGGGGTCGATCCACAGGGACACGAAGACGAGCGTGTCCTGATCGCCGGAGATGGTCTCCGCGGCGACCGCATCGAGCACCCCCTGCGCGATCCCGACCTGCGCCGCCCCGAAGACCGCCGTCTCGACCATGCCGCCCTCCTCCGCGAACGACTTGGAGAGGATCACGGTCGGCGGGTTCACGGTGACGTACTGCTGCTGGCTCTCGCCGACGCACGCGAGGATCGGCGTGAAGCCCGGGCGCGGGGCGGTGAAGGCGGTGGTGATCGACGCCGCCGTCGGCGACCCCCGACGCGCCAGCAGCACGTTGACGTGGACGCCGTTCGGGGCGGATCCGCCCCAGCCCTGCGCGAAGCGCCCGTCGATGTCCTGGTTCATTCCTCGTTCCTCTCCTGATCGTCGATGTCCCCGATGTTCCCGACCGACCACCGGGATAGCTCCGCGACGCGCTCCCGGACGCCGCGGTGCCACGGACGCAGGCGGCGATAGGCGGCCTCGTCCTCGCCGGGCAGCGTGACACCGCCGGGGCGGACCATCGCCGCGATCGCGCTCGCCCAGTCCTGATGGATCCCGGCCCCGACGGCCGCGCAGATCGCGGCGCCGAGGCCGGCCGCATCGTCGACCCCGGCACGCCGCACGGGCAGCGCGAAGACGTCGGCGAGGATCTGCCGCATCGTGGCGGACTGCGCTCCGCCTCCCGTGACGATCAGCGCGCTCGGCGCCCGTCCCAGCTCGGCGGACATGGCATCGACGTTGTCGGCCATGGCCAGCGCGACCGCCTCCAGGATCGCCCGGTACACGTGCGCCCGTCCCTGCGGGCCGGAGAAGCCGAGGAGCGCCCCGCGTCGCCACGGCTCGTCGGACGGCGCGAGCCAGTCCAGCACCGCGGCGACGCCGTCGCTCCCCGCCGGGACAGCGGCCGCTTCGGCGTCCAGCAGCGCCTCCAGGTCGTACATGGACTCATCCGCGGATCCTTCGGGCTGCACGAGCCGGCGCAGCCAGCTGACCGTCCACATCCCTCGCCGCACGCCGTGGCTCTCGGCGAGATGCATCGCGGGCCGGGCGGCGAAGTTGGACCAGAAGGTCTCCCCGTGCTCCGGCCCTGCGCCCGCGGTCATCGCGGCGATGTACGTGCCGAGCGACAGCAGCACGTCGCCCTCGTTGCCGGCGCCGGCGCCGAGCGCCTCCACCGCCTTGTCGTTCGAGGTCGCGAAGACCGGGACGCCCTCGGGCAGCCCGGTGAGCGCGGCCGCCGCGGCCGTCACGCGGCCGAGCTCCTCACCCGGATCCCTGAGGTCGAACAGCATCTCCCGGGGCATGCCCGTGGCCAGGTACGCCTCGGGGTCGTCCGACCAGCGCCAGCGGGCCGGATCGATCGGCCACACGCCCTGGAGGTTGCCGCTCGCGTCCGTGCGCTCGCCGGTCAGCCGGTGCGAGACGTAGCCGGACGACGACGTGATCCACCGCACATCGTTCGCGCCGGCGGCGTCCGCGTCGAAGGGGAGCCCGACGCGCTCGTCCATCCAGCTCAGCAGCGGCTCGGCGAGGGTCCCGTCCGCACGCAGGTAGGCGCGGCAGAACCGGATCGTGCAGAGCCCCACCCCGACGATGCGGGAACGGTCGCCGGAGAAGCGGCGCAGGGCGGTCGCGCACGCCGTCGCGATCGACTCCCACACGTCGTCGTCCGGATGCACGGCGCGCCCCGGCAGGCTCGTGTCGTAGGGGCGCAGCCCCACCCGGGCGGAGGCGTGCACCCGGCCGCCCTGATCGACCACGAGCACCTTGGTGCTCTGGGATCCGTTGTCGATGGCGACGAGGAACGAGTCCACGCGTCAGGCCTCCAGCGGGTAGATCGTCCCCGGGTTCATGATCCCGTTCGGGTCGAGCACCGCCTTCAGCCGCTCGAGCAGCACGTAGGCGCTGCCGTGCTCCTGCCGGGTCCACGGCGTGCGGTACTTGCCGATGCCGTGGTGGTGCACCATCGATCCGCCCAGGCGCAGCGCCTCCTCGACGATGATGCCGTTGAGCGGCTCGTGGTACTCGGTGATCTCCTGCCGCGGCTCGCAGCGGATGTCGTAGTCGTACACGAAGTACAGGTTGGTGCCGGTCTGGTAGCTGTGCGAGGAGTGCGCGCCCAGCATCGTCAGATCGGCCGCCCGCGGGAACTCGGTGCGGATCCGGTCCATCACCGCCCGGTACAGCTCGTCCGTGCGCGACCAGTCCACCGAGACCTCGGTCGTGTAGCCGAGGTGCGGATGCTCCTGCATCTCCCGGCGCTCGCGGTCGATCGCGCTCTGATCCCAGTTGAGGTGGGCGAACCACTGCTCGATCAGGGCATCGTCCACTCGGACGTGGGGACGATCGGCGAAGACCTGCTCGATCGCCGTCGCCGTCGCGTCGGCGAGCGGCTTCGGCCCCTCGGCGACGAGCACGACGACGTTCTTCCCGTCGGAGAAGTGGCTGAAGTGCTGGCGGGCGTCCTCGGGCGAGTACACACGGCACACGGACGGGCGGTAGCCGCTCGTGATGAGCTCGCGCAGCGCATCCACGCCGGATCCGAAGTCGTCCAGGAGGAAGCCGAAGAACCTGTTGTTCTCCGGCTGGTACCGGAAGATCTTGATCGTCACCTCGGTGATCACTGCCAGCGCGCCCTCGTTGCCGACGACGATGTGCCGGATGTCCGGCCCCGCCGCGCGCCGCGGGACGTTCTTGATGCGGGTCACGGTGCCGTCCGCGAGCACCGCCTCGAGCCCGACGATCATGTCCTCGATCCCGCCGTACAGGGTGGAGAACTGGCCGATCGAGCGCGTCGCGGTGAGGCCGCCGTACTGCGCGAGCGGCTTGGACTGCGGGGAGTGGCCCGTGGTGAGGCCCTGGGCGCGCAGCTCGTCCTCGAGGCGCTGCAACGGCACGCCGCACTGCACGGTCGCCATCATGTCGACCGTGTTCACGTCGAGGATCGCGTCCATCCGGGAGCCGTCGAGCACGATCGAGTCCGCCACCACGGTCTCCAGTCCTCCCTCGGTCGCGGTGCGCCCGGTGCGCGGCACGACCGCGACGAGGTTGTCGTTCGCGAAGCGGAGGACGGAGGCCACCTCATCGGTGCTGCCGGGGTAGACGATCGCGGAGGGGAACGGTCCGTCGAAGATGCCGTGCGCGGCCGTGTACTTCTTGAACCGGTCGACGGAGGCGTCGCGGAGCGCCGCGGGGTCGGTGTCGATCCGGTCGGGGCCGAGGATGTCGGCGAGGCCTGCGACGATCTGGACGGTGCTCAGCGCGGAGCGGGATTCAGGCATTTCTCTCTCTCAGGGAAGGGGGTGAAGACGGAGGGGATCAGCGGACGAGGTAGCCGCCGTCGACCGTGAGCGTGTGCCCGTTGACGTAGTCGGAGGCGGGGCTGCAGAGGAACACGAGGGGTCCCATGAGCTCTGCAGGGTCGCCCCAGCGTCCGGCCGGGGTGTGGTCGATGATGCGCTGGTTGCTCGTGCCGTCGGCACGGGTGGACGCGGTGATCGCCGTCGCGAAATAGCCGGGTGCGAGCGCGTTCACCTGGATGCCGTGCTCGCCCAGCTCGTCGGCATAGGCCTTGGTGAGCCCGGCGATCCCGGCCTTGGTCGCGGCGTACGCGGGCGACTGACGTCCGCCGAGGAAGGAGAACAGCGACGCGATGTTCACGATCTTCCCCGATCCCTGCGGGATCATGACCCTGGCCGCCTCGTGCGCGAAGTCGAACGCGGCGGTCAGGTTGATCGCGACCATCGGATCCCACTTGCTGCGGTCGAAGGCGAGCACATCGTCGAGAAGGCAGATGCCGGCGGAGTTGACGAGGATGTCGAGCCCGCCGAGCTGCTCGACGCACGCGTCCACGAGCCGCGCCGGCGCCCCCGGTGCCGTGATGTCGGCCTCCTCGAAGACGAAGCGTCGGCCGTGAGCTGCGACGAGACGCTCGGTGGTGCCGTCGTCGGCGGTGAGCCCCGGGGCGAACACGTCCGCGCCGGCCGCGGCGAGCGCGACCGTGAACGCGCGCCCGAGCCCGGTGTTGCCGCCGGTCACGATGGCTCTCCGGCCTTCGAGCGAGAAGAAGGAGGGTGCGAAATCGGTGAGCTCCACCTCAGTCCTTTCCGATGGGATCGGCGATGCCGACGTAGCGGGTCTCCAGGTACTCGTCGATACCCTCGATGCCGCCCTCGCGGCCCAGACCGGACTGCTTGACGCCGCCGAACGGGGCCGCCGGGTTCGACACGACGCCGGCGTTGATGCCGAGCATGCCCGTCTCCAGCTCCTCGGCCAAGCGCAGGGCGCGGTTCAGGTCCTGCGTGTAGGCGAAGCACACGAGCCCGAACGGCGTCGCGTTGGCGAGCCGGATCGCGTGCTCCTCGTCGCGGAAGGTCGTGATCGGCGCCACCGGTCCGAAGATCTCCTCGTCCAGGATGCGCGCACCGGCCGGAACGTCGACGAGGACGGTCGGCTGGTAGAAGTAGCCGGGGCCGGGGATCGCGGATCCGCCGAGCGCGATGCGCGCGCCGTCCTGCACGGCGCCGTCGACGAGGGCGGCGATCTTGTCTCGGGTGCCGGCATCGACCATCGGGCCGATCGTGGAGGCCGGATCCGTCCCCCGCGCGGGATGGAACGCCGCCATGCGGGCGGTGAAGGCCGTGGCGAACTCCTCGGCGACGCTCTCGTGCACGAGGAAGCGGTTCGCCGCGACGCAGGCCTCTCCGCCGTTGCGCATCTTGGCCAGCACCGCGCCGTCGACCGCGGCGGGGATGTCGGCGTCCTCGAACACCAGGAACGGCGCGTTGCCGCCCAGCTCCATCGAGACGTTGAGCACCTGGTCGGCGGAGTCCGCGATGAGACGACGGCCCACCTCGGTGGAGCCGGTGAACGACAGCTTGCGCAGCCTGTCGTCCTTGATGAGCGGACCGGTGACAGCGCCCGCGTGCGAGGTCGGGATCACGTTCAGCACCCCGGCAGGGAGCCCTGCCTCCTCGAACACCTGCGTCAGCAGGAGGGCCGTGAGCGGGGTGAGCGCCGCGGGCTTGAGCACCATCGTGCACCCTGCGGCGATCGCGGGCGCGATCTTGCGCGTGGCCATCGCGAGCGGGAAGTTCCAGGGCGTGATGAACAGGCACGGCCCCACCGGCCGCTTGACGACGAGGAGCCGGTTGATGCCGTCCGGCGCCGTGGCGTACCGGCCGGCGATGCGCGGCGCCTCCTCGGAGAACCAGCGCAGGAACTCGGCGCCGTAGGCGACCTCTCCGCGGGCCTCGGCGAGCGGTTTGCCCATCTCCAGGGTCATCGTGAGCGCGAACTCCTCGGCGCGGGCGGTGACCAGCTCGAACGCGCGGCGCAGGATCTCGGCGCGCTCACGGGGGGCGGTGCGCTGCCAGGCCCGCTGCGCGCGATCCGCGGCGGCGAGCGCGTCCTGCCCGTCCTGCGGTGTCGCGTCCGCGACCAGGGCGAGCACGTCCTCGGTCGCCGGATCCGTCACGGCGAAGGTCGCACCGTCCGACGCGTCCCGCCATCGTCCGTCGATGTACAGCCCGGTCGGCATCCCCGACAGCAGGTCGCTCTCGGCGATCATGCGGCCGCACCGCTCTCGATGTCGCCGACCGCGTCGAGCCGCAGCCGCGCGCCGAGCAGATCCTCGTACAGCTGGAAGGGCTGCATCTCGCCGGCGCGGTCCCCGTAGGTCGCCTTGGCGCGGCGGAAGATCTGATCCACGAGGCCCGACAGCTCGACCGGCATGCCGACCGCTCGTGCGAGGTCGACCGAGAGGCCGAGGTCCTTGCACGCGAGCATCAGCGCGAAGCCCTCGTCGTAGTCACCGTCCCGCAGGATCGACAGCACGTCGTTCTGCAGGAAGTTGCTGTTCGCGGGGCTCGCGATGAGCGCGTCGCGCAGCACGGCCAGATCCACCCCGGCCTTGACGCCCACGGAGAGCACCTCCGCGGTCGCGACCAGGTGGGAGAACCAGAGCTGGTTGATCATCAGCTTGACGGCGTATCCGGCGCCGTGCCCGCCCACGTGCAGGATCCGCTCCGGATCCCCCATCGCCTCGAAGACCGGCCGGAGGCGAGCGACGTCCTCGGCCTCGCCGCCGACGAAGATCTGCAGCATTCCGCGGGCGGCGCCCACCGACATCCCGCTCACCGGCGCATCGAGGATGCGCAGCCCTCGGGCGGAGGTCGCGGCGCGCACGGTGTCCGCGACCTCCGGCACCGAGGTGGACATGTCCACCCAGGTTCCGCCGTCCCTGATGCCCTCGAGGATGCCCCCCGGTCCCGAGACGACATCGGAGACGTGCCGGGGGGTGGGCAGCATCGTGATGACGACATCGCTCGCGGCCGCGACCTCGGCGGCGCTGTCGGCCCACCGCGCTCCGCCGGCGATGAGTTCTTCCGCCGCCTCGCGGCGGACGTCGTGGACGACGAGCGGGAATCCGGCTGCCTGCAGATTGCGGGTCATGCCGCCGCCCATGCTCCCGAGTCCGATGAATCCGACGGTCGGGCTTTCCTGAGTGGACATGGTTCCTTTCCTGAGTTCTTTGCTGCGGTGCGTTCCGTGCGGGATCAGGGCCTCAGATGAGGCCCTTGTCCTTCAGGAACTGCTTGGCCACGTCGGCGGGGTCCTCGCCGTCGACGTCGACCTTCGCGTTCAGCTCCTGCATCTGCTCGGTGGTCAGCAGCGGGGAGAGCTTGGCCATCACGTCGGCGATCTTCGGGTACTTCTGGAAGACGGCGTCCTGCATCGTGAAGGCGCCCTGGTACACCGGGAAGAACTGCTTGTCGTCCTTCATGACGGTGAGGTCGAGGGCCTTGATGCGCCCGTCGGTCTGGAACACCTCGCCGAAGTTGCAGTCGCTGCCCTTCTGGGTGGCGGTGTAGATCACGCCGGTGTCGAGGAGCTTGACGTTCGAGGCCGGCACGTCGATGCCGTACGCCTTCGCGAGCCCGGGCCAGCCGTCGTCGCGGGTGGAGAACTCGCTCTCGATGCAGAACGTCTGCTGGTCCTTCGGCAGCGCGGCCACGTCGCTCAGCGTCTTGACGCCCAGCTTCTTGGCCTCCGAGGAGCGCACCGCGAACGCGTAGGTGTTGTTCAGCGGAGCCGGATCCATCCACTTCACGCTGTTCTTCTTCAGATCGGCGTCGGCGACCGCGGAGAACTGCTCCTTCGGGTCGGTGATGGGCTTGGTGTTGCCGAGGTACGTGATCCAGGCGGTTCCGGTGTACTCCCAGTAGCCGAGGAACTGCTTGTCGATGAGCGCCTGACGCGTGTTCGCGGATCCGACCAGCTTGGTGTTCGTGGTCAGGTTCGCGCCGTGGGCGTTGAGCAGGTCGGTGGTGAGGTAGGCGAGGATGTACTGCTCCGAGAAGTCCTTCGACCCGATGACGCCGGTGAGGCCCTTGAGCTCGTCGCTCTTGCTGCCGCTGTCCGCGGCGCCGGCGCCGCCGGAACAGCCGGTGACGGCGAGCGCTCCGGTGATGAGCAGGGCGGCGGTCGCCGCGAGGTGGCGCTTCTTGAACATGGTTCTCCTTGAGGGGTGCGGGATGCGTTTGCTGTGTGCGGGGGGGCGGGCTGCGGGCTCGGGCGAGCTCACAGCCCCTTGGGACGGACGAGGTCTTCGACGACCCCGGCCAGCCAGTCGATGAGGACGGCGATGGCGGCGACCAGGACGGCGCCGGTGAGCAGCACCGGGTAGCGCTGCAGCTTCAGGCCGTTGACGATCATGTCGCCGAGGCCGCCGGCGTTGATGAAGGTTGCGACGGTCGCGGTGCCGACGGCGAACACGAGGGAGGTGCGCAGGCCCGCGAGGATCGTCGGCGACGCGAGCGGCAGCTCGATCCGGCCGAGGATCTGGTTGCGCGTCATGCCCATTCCGCGCGCGGCCTCCTTGACGTCGTCGCCGACCTGCTCGAGGCCGACCATCGTGTTGCGGAGCACCGGAAGGAACGAGTAGGCGACGAGCGCCACCAGGGCCGTGGCGAAGCCGGTCTGCCAGACGATCGCGAGCAGGATCACGACGCCGACCGCGGGCGTCGCCTGGCCGATGTTGCCGAGGGTGAGGAAGAAGCCCCGCAGCCACCGCGAACGCACGCGGTAGACGAGGATCCCCGCGGGGATGGCCAGCACGGCGACGAGCAGCGAGGCCACGAAGGTGAGCAGCAGGTGCTCCTTGATGCGCGCCTCGATGTACGTGGGGTTGAGCGTGCGCTGCTCGATCGAATCCAGCGGCAGGGTCGAGATCCACCAGAAGAGCAGCGATACCGCGACCACGACGATGACGGGTGCGGCCACGAGACGCAGCACGGTCATCGTGCGTTCCCGCGTGCGGATGCTCTGCGCCGAGGGCAGGGCGATCGTCGCGGTCATGACGTCACCGGATTCGTCGACGCCAGCGGGACGCTCGTGCCGAGCACCGCGGAGATCGCGGCATGGTCGAGGGCGCCCATCGTCGTGCCGTCCTGATCGGTCACCATGATGCGGGCGGCGCCCGAGAGCACGATGAGGTCGAGGGCGTCGCGCAGCGTGCCGGTCGCAGGGATCCGGGGGCCGTCCCCCGCTCCGACCACGGGGGCGAGCTTCGCATCGGTGACCGGCATCAGGGCCAGGCGCTTGATCGCCGCGCCCTGACCGATGAACGAGGACACGTAGTCGTTCGCGGGTGCCGCGAGGATGTTGGCCGGGGTGTCGAACTGCTCGATGCGGCTCCGGTCGCTGAGCACGGCGATCCGGTCGCCGAGCCGCACGGCCTCGTCGAAGTCGTGGGTGACGAAGATGATCGTCTTGCCGATCTCAGCCTGCAGCCGCAGGAACTCGGCCTGCAGCTTCTCCCGGGTGATCGGGGCGGTCGCGCCGAACGGCTCGTCCATGAGCATGACGGGCGGATCCGCGGCGAGCGCCCTGGCGACACCCGCACGCTGCTGCTGTCCGCCCGAGAGCTGGCGGGGGAAGCGGTTCGCGAAGGTCGCCGGATCCAGCTGCACGGTGCGCAGCAGTTCGTCGACGCGCTCAGCGATCCGGTCCTTCTTCCAGCCGAGCATCCGGGGCACGGTCGCGATGTTCTCCGCGATCGTGCGGTGCGGGAAGAGGCCGATCTGCTGGATCACGTAGCCGACGTGCCTGCGCAGCTCGTTGGGGTCCAGCGACAGGATGTCCTTGCCGTCGATGCGGATGCTGCCGGAGGTCGGCTCGATGAGGCGGTTGACCATCTTCATCGTGGTGGTCTTGCCGCAGCCGGACGGGCCGACGAACATGATGAGCTCGCCGGGCTCGATGCGCATCGAGAAGTCGTCGACGGCCGGCGAGGGCTGACCAGGGTAGTGCTTGGTGACGTGGTCGAGTTCGAGGGAGACGCCCGCGGACTGCGAGGAGATCGCACGGAAGAAGCCGGTGTTGGTGGGCGCGGCGGCGGAGTCAGACATCAGGCACGGAGTCCTTTCGAGGTGGTGGCGCGGGCCACGAAGATGAAGGCGGCGTCGATGAGGAGGGCGAGGATGATCGTCGCGACCGTCCCCGTCAGCGCGTAGTTGACCGCGTTGAAGGAGCCCATCGAGCTCAGCCCGGTGAAGATGTACTGTCCGAGGCCAGGACCTGCGACGTAGGCCGCGATCGCGGCGATGCCCACCGTCATCT
Source organism: Microbacterium sp. (assembly GCA_031277885.1). Classification (GTDB taxonomy): domain Bacteria; phylum Actinomycetota; class Actinomycetes; order Actinomycetales; family Microbacteriaceae; genus Microbacterium. The sequence goes on along the minus strand of JAITLM010000168.1, from coordinate 1,516 downwards.
GCGCGGACACACGGACGCCGGTCATGATGACCGGCCAGGCGATCGGCAGCTGGGTCGTCACGAGGATGCGCGCACGTCCCATGCCCATCCCCCGCGCCGACTCCACGATCTGTGCGGGAACCTCGCGGAGGCCGACGACCGTGTTACGGATGATCGGCAGCAGCGCGTAGAAGACGAGCGCCACGATGCTCGGACCCCAGCCGAGGCCCATGAGCGGCGAGAGCAGTGCGAGGACGGCGAGCGAGGGGATCGTGATCGCGATGCCGGCCGCGGTCAGCGCGGTGGCCCGGCCGATCGGACGATTCCACACGAGCGAGCCGATGAGGATGCCGATGACCAGCGCGATCGCCAGCGAGATGATCACGACGGCGAGGTGCTGCCCGGCAAGCTGCAGGATCTCGTCCCAGCGCTGCGCGAGGAATCTGAGGAAGCGAGACCAGTTGAAGCTCGTGTCCATCGGCATCCTTTCTCTTCGTTGAGAGGTGTTGCCCGGGATCGGGTAGCCCCAAAGCTAGATCCAGCGATGACATGTTCACAAGCAGTGTTGTGCATATGTCAACTGGCGATTAGAGTCGGCCCATGCCTCCGCAGTCCGCACCGCGCCGGAACTCCTCCGGCCTCGCCCGCGACATCGAGATCCTCGACCTGCTCGGCGGCGGCGAGGCCATGCGCGAGGGAGGCCTGGGCGTGCTGCGCGTCGCCCAGCTGACCGGGAGGGACAAGGCCGCCATCTCCCGCGCCCTGGCGACCCTGGCCGATGCCGCCCTCATCGAGCGGGACGACGCGACGCAGCTCTACCGGCTCGGCGGTCGCCTGTACGCGCTCGCGGCGCGCACGCTGGAGAGCCGCATGGTCGCGATCTGCCGCCCGTATCTGAAGCGGGTCGCGCAGTCGACCAGGGAAACCACGCACCTGTGCGTCCTGCGCGGGGGCAACGTCCTCACGATCATGAGCGAGCTCAGCCCGCACGAATTCCGCACGACGGGCTGGGAGGGCGTGACGACCGCCGCCTGGCGCACGCCGTCCGGCCGCGTCCTGCTGAGCGACTGGGATCGCTCGTCGCTCGAGCGCTGGTACGCCGAGCACGGCCACGACCTGCCGATCGTCGGCCCCGCGGATCCCCTCATGACCGAGGCCGGATTCTCCGTGCTGCCCACGCCTCCGGCGGATAAGGCGGTCATCACCGACTTCGACACCCTCCTCGAAGAGCTGTCGCGGATCCGCTCGCAGGGGTTCGCACTCCTCGACGAGGAGCTCGAGGGCGGCGTGGTCGGGGCCTCGGCCCCCGTCTTCGACCTCAACGGGCGCATCATCGCGGCGATCAACGTCAGCGCCCCGAAGATCCGGATGGGCGACCGCCTTCCGACCCTGGGACGGTACGTGGCCGAGGCGGCCGCCGCCCTCTCGGAGCAGCTGGGGGCTTCGCTGGGGGCCTCGCTGGACATGGCGCCCGAGGTCTCCCGCCCCCGCTGACCCCCGACGCCCCCTTCCACATTCCGAGTCGTCCCCGTGAGCG
>JAITLM010000079.1 GCA_031277885.1 Microbacterium sp. | reverse complement strand
GTTCGTGTCCGAGGACATCGAGGACTACTACCTCAACCCCTGGGAGCTCGGTTACGGATCCTTCGTGAAGTTCGACCACGACTTCATCGGCCGCGACGCGCTCGAGAAGATCGACCCCGTGACGCAGCGCAAGAAGGTGACGCTCGCCTGGAACGACGAGGATCTCGGGAAGATCCTCGCGAGCGCGATCGACCGGACCGGTCCCGGCTACCAGTTCTTCGACCTCCCGAACGCGAACTACGGCTCCTCGAACTACGACGCGGTGATCGACGCCGACGGCGAGACCGTCGGGCTCTCCCTGTTCACCGGCGTCACCGCGAACGAGCGGCGCGGCCTCTCCCTCGCGACCGTCGACCACGATGTGCCGGTCGGCGCCGAGGTGCGGGTCGTCTGGGGCGAACCGGACGGCGGCTCGCAGAAGACCACGGTCGAGCCGCACGAACAGTTCGCGGTGCGCGCCGTGGTCAGCCCTGTGCCCTACGCCGCAACAGCCCGCACCGAGTACCAGGGCGGGTGGCGCACGACCGGGACCTGACCTTCGGCGACGGCATCACGCGGGCGCGGGGATCGCAGCCCCGAGGAGATACGGCCCGCGGAGTCACGCCCCGCTCAGGGCACGAGGTCCGTGGCGCCTGCCCGGAACTCGGAGAGCGTGTGCGATTCGAGCGTGCGCCGCGCACGGCGGAGGTAGTCCGCCAAGGCCGCGGTCTCCTCTTCTGCGAAGCCCGTCGTCAGCAGCCGCTCCAACTCGGCCAGCCGCGGCGCGGTGCGGGCCACGGCCGCCGCGCCCTCCTCGGTGAGGAAGAGCAGAAGCCGCCGAGCGTGGCCCGGATCCTGCTCCCGTCGCACCAGGCCCGCGTCGAGGAGCGGATCCATGGTCTGCGCCATCGTCTGGGCGCGGACGAAAGACCGTCGCGCGAGCTCGGAGCTGGTGATGCCCGGACGCCGCTCCAGCACCGTGAGCGCCGTGAACTGCGCGATCGTCATGCCGGCCTGAGCGCAGACCTCCTCGAAATAGGGACGGAGCGCGAGCTCGAGCTGCTTGATGACATATGTGAAGTTCGTGCCTTCCATCAAGACCTTTCCTCGCGACCCCGGATACAGGCTAGCTTTCGCGCGACCGCCGCGCATGCGCCGCTCCGGGCCTCCGGGCGCCGATCAGGGCGGGCGGCTCGGCGGACCATCTGCCGGAGCTTCACGCTCGGCCCAGACGTGCAGAGCGCCGTCTTCTTGAGTCACCAGGATCGTGCCGCGCTGGTCCGTGCGCAGGATCCCCGCGCCCAGCGCCCGCAACATCTCCAGCGTCGGCGCGCGCGGATGACCGTAGTCGTTCCCCTCGCCCACGGAGATCAGGGCCAGCGCGGGGTCCAGATCCGCGTAGAGCTGCGGGTCCTGGTCGGCGCTGCCGTGGTGGGCGACCTTGACGACGCTCTCATCGTGCGGGCGGGCGAGTCGTCGCAGCGCGCCCTGCGCCGCTCCAGACAGATCGGAGAGGAACAGACTCCGCGGGACGCTGCCGCCCTCGATCTGCAGGACGACCCCCACTTCGTTGCCGGGCAGAAAGCCCCTCTCGTTCCGGCGGGGCCAGAGCACGCGCCAGTCCGCCTCTCCCAGACGTCCCGTCATGCCCGCCGCCGCCTGGACGACGTCCGCTCCCCCGGCTTCGAGCCGGTCGAGCCGACGCTGATGCGCCGGTCTGCCGACCGGCCCATGCAGCACCACATCCGCACGCCCCGCGACCACGTCGACACCGCCGGCATGATCTCGGTCGAAATGTGTCAGCACCAGCACGTCGAGCCGAGCGATCCCGAGTTCGTCGAGGCAGCGCCGCAGGGACTCCGGTTCCGGGCCGGTGTCGATGAGCATGGCGCGTCCGGCCGACCGGACCAGCGTCGCGTCTCCCTGTCCCACATCGCACAGGGCGATCGTCCAATCCGCCGGGCGCTGCAGCAGCGCGACGGGCCCCGTGACGATACCCCACCCGGCCCCCGCACCGATCACGAGCGCGAGCACGCCGCCGACGATCGCGCGCCAGGGAGCGCCCAGCGGCCGGTGCGGCGCGATCATCCAGAAGGTCCCTGCGCTGAGCGCGCCGACCACGAGCGCTGTACCGACACCGGCAGGCGTCTCGATCGTCGCCAGCGGCAACGCCGCGGTCGTCATCGCGGTCTGCGCGATCCAGGCCGAGGGCAGCCAAGCCGCGGCCGCGAACAGATCGGCGAGGGGCGGGAGCGGCATGGCGAGGCACGCGAGCAGACCGAGCACCGTCGCGATCGGTGACGCCGCGCCGGCCAGGAGGTTCGCCAGCACCGAGACCAGGGACTGCTGCTCCGCGAACAGGGCGATGATCGGACCGCAGGCGAGCTGCGCCGAGAGCGGGACGGCGATCGCCAGCGCCAATGGTCGTGGCATCCGACGAGCGAGCCCTCGGGCCAGAGGCGGCGCGAGCACGATGAGGCCGGCCGTGGCCGCGGCCGAGAGCGCGAATCCGGGAGCCGCCGCGAGGTACGGATCCGCGAGCAGCAGCACGGTCACCGCCAGCAGCAGCACCGAGAGGCCCGCCCGCGGGCGCCCGAGCAGCAGCGCCGTCAGGGCGACCCCGGCCATGGCCGCGGCCCTGATGACGCTCGGCTGCGGCGTGACCAGCACCACGAATCCGGCGAGAGCCAGCAGGGCGACGGCCACACGGAACACCCTGCCGCCGCGGCACAGCGCCACGATGCCGAACGCCGCCGCAGCCACGAGCGCGAGGTTGCTGCCGCGTAATCACGAGGGTTGCATGCGTACCGCGCATGTGGTCAGTGACCTTCAGAAACCGTACCGCGGAGCCTCATGGAAACCCTCATACTTGCGCGCGTCAGCCAAGACGCCAGCGGTCGCGAGCGCTCCATCGACGAGCAGCTCGCAGACAATCTCGCCTGGTGCGCACGCGAGGGGTGGACGGTCGCGCACACGATCCGCGAGCTCGGTGGGATCTCCCGTCACTCGAAACGACCTGTCCGTGACGAGCTCGCCGAAGCGCTCGAGTGGATCCGATCTGGGAGGATTCAGATCCTCATCAGCTGGGAGTTGTCGCGAGCCAGTCGCGACCTTCAGACGTTCACGCTCCTTCGAGACGAATGCCGCACGCACGGCGTCCGGTGGGGGTACAGCGGGAAGCTCCGCGATTTCGATCGGCGCAGTAGCAGCTTCCGCGCCGGGTGGGATGCTCTCCTCGCGGAACACGAGACGGATCGGACGAGCGACCGAGTCCGCCGTTCCATGAGCTCGAACGCCCGCGCTGGCCGCCCGCACGGGAAGCAACTGTTCGGGTACGTCCGTAGGTACGACGAGCACACCAAGCGCCTCGTCACCGTGGAGCTCGACGAGCAGGCGGCAGCCGTCGTGCGGGAAGCCGCGTCACGGTATCTGGCGGGCGACTCCCTGCACTCGATCGCACGGTCGTTCGAGGAGCGCGGCGTCCCTACTCGGCGTCCTGCGGTGAAGGCGACTCCGATCCGGTCAGGGTGGACCGGCACTGCGATCCGTCAGATGCTCTCCAACCCGGCGTACGTCGGGATCCGTGCACACCACGGCACGGTCACGGAAGCTGTCTGGCCGGCGATCATCGCCCGTTCCGACTGGGACCGCATCCAGGTGCTGCTGCAGGATCCGGATCGGGCACGTCGAGGCGACCGCACGGTATTCGATCCGAAGCATCTGATGAGTGGTGTGGCACGATGCGGCCGTCCGGGTTGCGGCGCCCCGCTCGTCGCTGGCACGAACACGTCTCGAATGCATGCCGACGGTCGTACCCGCCTGGTGAAGTACCCGGCGTATGTGTGCCAATCGGGGTTGCATCTGACGGTCAAGGCATCGCATGTGGACGCGATCGTCACCGAGCATGTCCTGACACGGATGGAACGCCAGGACTTCGTTTCGCAGCTGACGACCGCGGAGGGCCCCGAGGTGCTGCGTCGGCGCGAGCTCGTTGCGGCGATCGCGGCCGACGAGGCATGGCTTGAACAGGTTCGTGGGCGCGCGGAAGCGGAAGCGCGCATGGACCTTTTGTACTCGCAGGAGGAGATCGTGCTGCCGAAGCTGAATGCTGCGCGGAAGGAACTGGCGATGCTCTCCCCCGTCGGCCGTGACATCCTCGACGTCGCCGAAGCCGCCGACGTCCGTACCGCCTGGGAACGCCAAGGAGTCAGCGAGCAGCGGGAGATCATCCGGGCGCTGCTGACCGTGACGATCCTGCCCGCCCTGAGAGTTGGGCAGCGAGGCATTGAAGCATCGATCGCTCGTACCCTCATCGAATGGAAGGACCCGGCTGATGGCTGACCCGATGAACGTCCTGCTGATCGCACGAGTCTCCCGGGACAATACCGGAGAGGAGCGCTCTGTCGACGAGCAGCTCGACGAGCTACACGGGTGGGCGAGACGTGAGGGATGGCATGTTGCGCATGTCATCCGGGAGCTCGGTTCCGCGTCGCGCTTCTCACAGCGCCGCAGTCGGAACGAGTTCGCGGAAGCCGTCCGGTGGATCGAATCCGGGCGGATCGATGCAGTCCTGATGTGGGAGGCGTCCCGCATCACCCGCGACCTCGGCGTGTACGCGGAACTCCGGGAAACGTGCGCGAAGCACAACGTGAAGTACGGGTACGACGGCACCCTGTACGACTTCGCCGAGCGCGACGACCGGTTCCGGACCGGCATCGACGCGCTCCTCGCCGAAGACGAGGTCGCACGGACCTCTGAGCGTGTCCGCCGTGCCGTTGCCGCGAATGTCTCCGCCGGACGCCCGAATGGGAAGAGCACGTGGGGGTACAGGCGTCTTTACGACCCTGAAACGAAAGCGCTTCGCGAGATCGTCCCAGACCCGGTGTCCGGCCCGCTCGTGCGAGAAGCTTTCCGGCGATTTCTCGGTGGCGAGACGATGCATGCGATCGCGACGGACTGGAATCGTCGTGGCATTCCGCCGAGGCGGCCTAAGCGATCGGACCGCGACCCCGCACCATGGGGCTCTTATGCCATCAAGGAGATCCTGCGGAACCCGACCTACGCGGCACTGCGCACCCACAACGGCGTGATCGCCGGGGCCGCAATCTGGCCCGCACTCATTCAGCAGTCTGCCTTCGACGATGTGCAGAAGCGTTTGGCCGACCCGTCCCGACGCCGCGACCCATCCGCATGGGGCCCGGGGTCGCTGCTCACCGGGACCGCACGATGTGGCGAGGACGGCTGCCGGGCACGCATGCGAATGGGCTACAACAACGCTTCCTACCGGGCGGCCACCGGAACGGCGCGCCGTCAGTACCGCACATATGTTTGCGCGAACGGTGCGCATGTTGCCGTCAAGCAGGTATGGGCTGATGCAGTGGTCGTGGAGCACGTTCTGAGCCGCATTGAACATCCCGACTTTCTCGCTGCCCTTCACGACATCGAGGACGCCGGCGCTGAGCGGCGTCGAGAGCTCATGGCCGAGATCGACGACCACATGACGTGGCTCTCCAGAGTTCGCGAGCGCGCGGAAGCAGAGCGCAACGTTGACTTGTTGTTCGAGATCGAATCGAGCGTCCGTCCCAAGATCAACAAGGCTCAGGTGGAGCTGAAGAGGCTCACTAGCGCTTCCCCCGCTGTCGTTGCCCTCGCCTCGGAGTCGGATGTCCGATCCGCGTGGACCACGCTCGATCTACCCGCGCAGCGCGAGATCATCCGCACGCTGATAGACGTCACGTTCCATCGAGCACGCCAAAAGGGTGCTCGAGGCGTCCTCAGTACGCTGGACAGAACTGAGATCCGTTGGCGCGTCGACGGCTAGCCCTAAGTCTCCCTTCCCTCGGCCTACTCGCTGGTAGGACCACGGCACGCAAACCGGTCGCCTCGGTTTTCGAGCGGCGCTGGACGGTCGTGACGCAGCGGCGGACCGACGTGAGGAGCCAGCACGGTCCATCGGCCCAGCCGGCCCGGCACCCGGCCCGGCTGCGATCCCAGTGTTGTCTAGGGTCGGCCCAGCTGGCCCACCTGTGGGTGGGCCGGGTCTTGCCCTACTCTCGACTGGGATGTCGGGGGTTCGCCCTGTAGGTAGGTAGGAATAGGTATATACGTATAGAGAAATTGAATTGAATAGCCTGTTTTCGACGAAACTCAATTCTTCTTTTTCTGCCTACGTGTATGTTCCGGGGAACCGGGCCGCCGGACACACCCCCGTTTCAGGGTCTCGATCCCAGTCGGGAGTAGGGCAAAACCCGGCCCACAGGGTGGTGGGCCGACCCCTGATTTGCCGGGCCGCGCTGGGCCGACCTTGAACCCGGGAGCGACGGCCCAGAATCTCTCGACCGATGTGAATGTTGCCGCAGGGGTGGTGAGTCGTGGACACCTACAACCCGGTTTGCCTGCCCAACCCCATGGCCGGCATCGCTGCACGCCGGTCAGCATGGCCGGATGTCTCGCCAGCGTCTCCGCTGCACGACAGCATTCGTCCCGAGCTCGCGACTGGACCGCTACCCGCCCGGTCGAACCTCAGCTCACTCCCGGTAGCCCCGCGGAGCTCCATGCTGTCTCGCGGCAGCATGCCATCTGCGTTTTGGTTCGATGATGCAATGAACCATTCACACAGGCCGACGTCGTCGTATCTGGGCGGCCGGGTATGTTCTGCGTTGGCGCGCCATAACCGATTGACCACAGCTGACTTCGCTTGGCGGAAGCGGGGCGGGGTGCCCCGTCACGATGCGGCATCCCGCGAGCCCGGACGATGGCCGGGCGCTCACATCCTTGCGGATCGGCTCGGAGGGGAAGATTGACCCCGCCCGCGGATCCTCGCCGGGGCGGCACATCGGCTCGCATGAGCGATTCCGGCGCAGGAATCGACCCACACGATAACTCGCATTATCGTGTGGGTTGGAAACGACTGATTGAACGGGCACATGATCAGCACAGGAGGGCGGACTGTGGACGCGGCTTGTGCACCCGGCGCCAAGCACATCGCGTGCGGCGACGGCGAGGAAACTCTCGGATGGGGCGATGCACCAGGAAGCGCCTGTATCCCCCGAAGGGGAAGAGAATCAACACATCGCAGGCCCGGCTGAGCGCTCCGAGTCGGTCCGAGGAGAACACACGCGGTTCGCGTCACGGATCGCGTTCGAGCTACATCACGACGGGAGGCCCGCCAGACGCCGCCCGATCAGCCACTTGCTGGGACGACATGGGTTGGACCAGCCGAAGTTCCTCGACCCGCTATCGATGCTCGGGATTGCTGGTCGTCACGCGTCGACCCGGCCAAGCCTGTGTCCGATCGGCTCCTCGGCCTTGTCAGCCGCCCAGCCTACGAGGGCTCCGCAGAATGCCGAGAAGAGACGGCGTGCGGTTTGTTCCTCGCTGAGTCCGACGGTCTTCAGCAAGTCGAAGATCTCGCGCGGGTCGAACATCATGTTCCACAGGAACAGCGCCTCGTCACCTGGGTCAACGGCACCGAGCTCGCCGGCAGCATCCGCAATGACGGGGAGCAGTGCCTCAGCTTGCACAGTCAAGTACGGAGTGTCGGCCCGGAGCCGTTCCAGGTAGCCCTGTTCAGATCGAGTGTGCACCATGGCCCCGCCGTGCTTAACCACCAGACGCACCCAATGTCGGCAGACGAGCTTCAGCCGTTCGAGACCGCGTTCCTCAGCGCTCGCGCTGAAGTCCAGGAGCCGCTGACCGACGTCGAAGCGGAACTGCGCCAGGATGTCGTCAACAGACCCGAAATGCCGGTAGGCGGTCGCCGTGGAGACCTCCGCACGCTCGGCAACATCCGCCATACGAACGGAGGAGCCGCGCCGCGCGACGAGGAAAGCGGCAGCTTTGATCAGCCGGCGCCGGTTCCGCTCGGTGTCACT
>JAITLM010000120.1 GCA_031277885.1 Microbacterium sp. | reverse complement strand
AACGTCGCCGAAACGCCGCTCGATGTCGCGGAACGTACGGAGCGCTCCTCACTTCGATACCGGTATTTGGGTTTGCCCTCTCCCAGTGAGATAGTGCTGTTCTGGGGTAACTACTTGGGGGTAGTGATGGGCGAACGCGGTCCGTTGACGGGCGTAGTAAGGTCGCCGCTGGGGGCGACGAAGCAACTCCTCGCGGAGGAGGTGTATCAGCAGGTCGGTGCGTCGATCATCGACGGCACGCTGCCGGCGGGATCCCGCATCCGGGATGCGGATCTGGCCGAGAAGTTCGGCGTCTCACGGATGCCGATCCGTGAGGCGCTCCAGCGGCTCGAGCGGGTCGGCCTGGTCGAGATGTATCCGAGCCGGTACACGCAGGTCACCGAGGTTCCGCCCGAGCTCACGGCGAAGACCCTGGAGTACGCGGGATACGTGGGCGGAGCGGTCGCCGCGATCGCCGTGCCCCGGCTGAGTGCGGCAGAGCGCACGGAGGCGGCGGCCCTGGCCCGCGCCCTGGACGACGGCCTCGACGACCCGACCGCGCTCTCGGCGGAGCGCTGGGCGCTCCTGCACTACCTGGCAGAGCGGTGCGACAACGAGATCCTCAGCTCCGTCCTGGACGAGACGAGCATGCCGCTGTCGCGCAATCTGCGTCCGTGGTCGGTCGACGCCTCGCAGCGCGACGTCATGCGCGGACGTCACGCCGCCCTGGCGGAGGCGATCCTCGCCGGCGACGGCCACGCCGCGGAGCACCTCATGCGCGCGATGCATCTCGTGGAGTGAGCCCGCTGCCGGGTCGGGTTCCGCGTCCGCTGCGGGGCGGCGGTCAGGCCGGTGACGTGAGCCGGGCCGACCGATCCGCGGCGGCCCAGCCGTCGACCCAGTAGCCGAGCCGATCGTAGGCCAGCTCTCGCGCGTCGTGCCGGGACAGGAAGACGTCGTGCAGCGCACCGTCGATGCGCTCGATCGTGACCGAGGGGCCGATCTTCAGCGCGGCGCGGGCGATGTCGTCGACGACCAGCACGCTGTCCGCGCGGGTGAGGTCGTCCGACCAGGCCGTCGGCACGGCGCTGCGCGCCGACAGCAGCACGCAGACCGGAGCGCCGATCGCAATCCCCGCGGCGATCGTCGCGTGTCCGGCCAGGATCGCGTGCAGCCACCCGGCGTGCACGGCCATCGTCTGCGCCGGCCGCCAGGCGAGGTTCACGTCCATCGGATCCGCGGGGTCGGCGGCCTCCTGCTGCGCGCGGGTGTAGTAGCCGAGGTCGACCTGAGGCGCCCGGTCGAGCGGCCGGTACTTGGCGCGCAGTTCGACGAGCGGAGTGATCGTCTCCCTCGTGAGGCGCGGCAGCTGGAACTCCAGCCACGGGCTGTTCAGGATCACCCCCGACGCGATGCCGGGGTTCCGGGCGGCCCAGAGGCTCAGGATCAGCCCTCCCGTGGAGTGGCCGAGCAGCACCAGCCGACGTCCGACGGCCTCGGATCCGGCCTGCATCGCGGCGAGGGCGGCCGCGATGTCCTGGTCGTAGTCGGCGAGGTTCCCGATGTACCCCGGGGTCTGGTGCTCTCGCAGACTCCGGCCGTACTTGCGCAGATCCAGCGCGAAGAACCGGGCGCCGCGGCCGGTCCAGAACCGCGCGAGCCGCTTCTGGAAGAAGTAGTCCGACCAGCCGTGCACGTAGAGCACGTCGGTGTCGGCGAGCTGCCGGCCGTCTCCGAACAGCCGCTGCCACACGGAGCGCTCCGGCAGCGCGCGCACCAGGGTCGCGACGACCTCGCCCTCGTCGTCGGATCCGAGCGGGAGCGTGAGCTGCTCGAACTCGTCTCCGAGCACATCGGCCGTCCAGGCGGCGGGGTCGGAGCGGCTCATGGACCCAGAGTATCCGCGTCCCCCGCGACGTTCCCGGTCCCCTCCCCTACGCTGGGCTCACCGACGCGCACCGCACAGGAGGAACCATGATCCGCATTCGACGGCACCGATCGATCGCCGGCCTCCTCGCAGGCGCCGCCCTCGCCACCGCGGCACTGGGGCTCGCCGGATGCTCCGGGGGCGCGACGCCCGCGAGCAGCACGAGCAGCGCCCCCGCCACCACGGGAGCCGGCGTGCTTCCGCCGATCATCGCGGATCTCGGCTCGATCGACGGGACCACGGTCCAGGTCCCCCTCGGCAACACGATCGACCTCACCGGCGACGACAAGGACTTCACGCACTGGACGGCCGACATCGCCGACCCGAAGATCGTCTCCTTCGTGCCGGGCAAGGACGACGGGTCCGCTCAGTTCAATCCTGGCCTCGACGCCCTCGCCGCAGGCACGACGAAGGTCACGATGGACAACAGCGCCTCGGGCAAGCACCTGGCCTTCACGGTCGAGGTGATCGCCAAGAAGTAGCCGCTCGCGGGCCGGAGCGCCCTCCGTCCCGATCGCAGCTCGCTCAGGGACCGGGTTCGCCCTGGAACGTCACTCCCCGCGGGAGACGCGGACCATGTCCTCGCGCGGCACGAGCTTGACGCGGGCGCGCTCCTCGGGGGCGCCGAGCGCGATCTCGTGCTCGTCGAGCCGGTGCCAGCCGTCGAGGTCGGTCCAGCGCACTCCGCGCTCGGCGAGCAGCGCCGGGATCGCCTCTTCGGACGGATCCTCCGGCTGCCACCAGGAGCCCTGGTCGTTGATGAGGTGGCGCACGGTCTCCATCGCGTCGGACTTGGTGTGGCCGATGAGCCCGACCGGTCCCCGCTTGATCCAGCCCGTGGCGTAGATGCCCGGCACCCGCTGGTTGGAGTCCTTCGCGAGCACCTGCCCTTCGCGGTTGGGGATCACGCCGTGCTTCTTGTCGAAGGGAACGCCGTCCAACGGCGAGCCGAAGTAGCCGACCGCGCGGTACAGGGCCTGGATCGGCACCTCGCGCAGCTCTCCCGTGCCGACCGCTCCGCCCGTGCCGTCCGGCTTCGTGCGCTCGTAGACGAGGGCGGCGACCCGGCCGTCCTCGTCCGTGCGGACCTCCACGGGGCGCGCCCAGAAGTGCAGGTGCAGGCGACGCGACGCGGATCCGCCGGCGTTGTTCACCGAGTCCCGCGTGCGCCAGGACTGCAGCACACGGTCGATGACCATGACCTGCTTGTTGCTGGCGATCGCGTCACGGGACGCGTCGTCGTAGTCGAAGTCCTCGTCGTAGACGACCATGTCGACGTCGCGCAGTTCGCCGAGCTCGCGCAGCTCGAGCGGGGTGAACTTCACCTGCGCGGGGCCGCGACGGCCGAACACGTGCACGTCGGTGACGGCGCTGGCCTGCATGCCCTCGTAGACGTTCGCCGGCACCTCGGTGACGAGCAGGTCCTGGGCGTGCTTGGCGAGCATGCGCGACACGTCGAGCGCCACATTGCCGTTGCCGATGACGGCTACGGACGCGGCGTCGAGCGGCCATTCGCGCGGCACGTCGGGGTGCCCGTCGAACCAGCTGACGTAATCGGCGGCGCCGTAGGATCCGACGGCGTCGATCCCCGGGATGTCCATGCCGGTGTCGCGCCGGGCGCCGGTCGCGAAGATCACCGCGTTGTAGTGCTGCTTCAGATCCTCGAGCGTGATGTCGGTGCCGAAGTTCACGTTGCCGAACAGGCGGATGTCGCCCCGGTCCAGCACGTCGCGCAGGGCTGTGATGATGCCCTTGATGCGCGGGTGGTCGGGGGCGACGCCGTAGCGGACCAGGCCGTAGGGCGCGGGCAGCTGTTCGAAGAGGTCGATCGAGACGTCGAAGCGCCGTTCGGCCTTCAGCAGGAGGTCGGCGGCGTAGATGCCGGCAGGGCCGGCTCCGACGATGGCAAGCCTGAGCTTGGTCATGGTGGTTCCTTTCGGCAGCAGCGGGACGTCAGCTGCTGCGGTCCGCGAGCGACTCCGCGAACCGGGTCAGGGCATCGCGCACAGGCCCCTTGGGCAGCACGGCCAGCTCGTCGATCGCGCCCTGGGTCCAGCTGCGGGCGAGGTCGAGGGTCTTCCGGGTGACGGCATGGTCGCGGAGGCGCGCGAGGGCGTCGTCGAGGATCGCCGGATCCTCTCCCTCGGCGATGCGCTGCACGCCGGCGTCGATCTCCGCGGCGAGAGCGACGGATTCCGGATCCGTCTCGACGCTCAGCAGCAGCGAGGGCATGGTGGGGACGCCCGCGCGCAGATCCGTGCCGGGCACCTTGCCGGTGTCCTCGGGCTTCGCGGAGAGGTCGATCACGTCGTCGAGCAGCTGGAAGGCCACGCCGACCTTCTCGCCGTAATCGCGCAGCGGCTCCTCGTACTCGGCGGGCGCGCCCGAGAAGATCGCCCCGGCCTGCGTCGCCGCCGCGATGAGGGATCCCGTCTTGTCGGCGAGCACCTGGATGTAGAACTCGACCGGGTCGTCGCCCTCCTGGGGGCCGACGGTCTCATGCATCTGCCCGAGCACGAGGCGCTCGAACGTGTCGGCCTGCAACCGGATCGCACGGTCGCCGTGACGGGACATGAGCTGGCTCGCCCGGGAGAAGAGGATGTCGCCGGTGAGGATCGCGATGTTGTTGCCCCACACGGTCTGCGCGGCCGGCACACCGCGGCGGCGGTCCGCGCCGTCCATGACGTCGTCGTGGTACAGCGAGCCGAGGTGCGTCATCTCCAGCGCCTTCGCGATGTCGATGACCGCCGGCACGTTTCCGGCGCCGAGCTGCGCGGTGAGCAGGGACAGCACGGGGCGCACGCGCTTGCCGCCTGCCTCGTAGAGGTAGCGGCTGGGGGCGTCGGCGATCGAGTCGGCGACGCGCAGGTCGACGGCGAGGCCCTCTTCGACCAGGTCGAGGCCGGCTTCGACCTCACGGGCGAGCTTGCGCGCGGCGGGGCCGACGAACACGCGGTCGCTGAAACCGAGACGGCTCGCGAGGCGCGAACCCGTGGCGGCGGGGCTCGAAGTCACGTGCTCCAGCCTACCTGGGCGCGAACCGTGCCCGGTCCCCTCTTGTCGCCGCGGCATCGGGTCCGCGGCGCGCGGCGGATCGACCGGCTCCGCCGGCCCACCGCACTCTTCTCACGCGTGCGTCCCGGTTCTAGGCTGTGGTGCATGATCTCCGGATCCTCCGTGACGGCGCGCTGGCTCGCCGCCGGCGACAGCGGGAACCTCGACGAGTTCGATCGGCTCATGCACGCCGACGTGGTGGTCCACGCTCCGGCCGGACTGTCGACCTCCAGCCGGGACGAGGAGAAGCAGGTCTGGCGCGATGCCGTGGCCTCGGTGCGGGGGCTGCGGCACGAGATCCAGGAGATCCTCACCGACGGTGACACCGAGATGGCGCGCGTCATCGTGACCGGGACGATCATCGGCGATCTCGGCAGCGTCACCACGGAGGCCACCGGAGCGGATCGCGCCTTCACGCTCGATCAGGCGATCATCTGCCATCTGCGGGACGGACGCATCGCCGAGGCGTGGGAGATCGCGGACATCGCCGCGCTCCTGACCGCGCCGCCGCAGGGCTGATCCCGGCAGGCGTGACGCAGAGCAGCTTCTCGGGTCAGGCCTTGGGCTTGCGGGCGCGATGCAGCGCGACGATCCCGAAGGACAGGTTGCGCCAGGCGACGTCGATCCAGCCCGCCTCGCGCAGCCAGCTCGCGAGCGTGCGCTGATCGGGCCAGGCGCTGATCGACTCGTTGAGGTAGTCGTAGGCCTCGCCGTTCGTGCCGGCCAGCCGGGCGACGCGCGGCAGCACCTGGGAGTTGTAGATCTTGTAGAAGCCGCGCAGCAGCTTGGCCGGCGGCGTGGAGAACTCGTTGATCACGACGCGTCCGCCGGGCTTGGTGACCCGGAACAGCTCGGCGATGGCCTTCTTCGGATCCTGCACGTTGCGCAGGCTGTACGACATCGTCACCGCGTCGAAGGAGTCGTCCTCGAAGGGGAGGTCGGTCGCGTCCGCCTCCACGAAGCTCAGGTTCGGCAGGTCGCCGTGCCGGCGCTTACCCTCGGCCAGCATCCCCGGCGAGAAGTCGGCGGCGACCACGTCGGCGCCGCTGCGCGCGAGCGCGGCCGAGGAGGACGCGGTGCCGGCCCCGAGATCGAGGATCCGCTCGCCCTTCTTCGGAGCGACCGCGCGAGTGGTCGCCGCACGCCAGAGCGCGTCGTTCCCGACCGTCATGACGGTGTTGGTGCGGTCGTAGCCGGCCGCGACCTGGTCGAACATGCCGCTCACCCGGGAGGGGTCCTTGCCGAGGTCTGCGCGGTTCGGCTGATCGTTCGCACTCACCCGTCCAGCCTACGCGGCCACCATTCCGAGTCTCCTCTGGAGCGCCCCCTATTTCCGAGTCGTCCCTCTGAGCGCGGCCTATGGGGTGCGCTCAGAGGGACGACTCGGAATGGTGAGGTACTACAGATGCTCTGCGCGCGCCGGCAGCGCGAGCGTCTCGAGCCGGTCCAGCCACTGGTCGGCCGTGGCGTCGTCGAACGGCGGCAACTGCGCGCGCACCCGCCGCTCGAGGTCGGCGGCGAGCGCCTCGAGGTGGCGCTGCACCTCAGCGGGGTAGCCGTACTGCACGCGATGCTCGTCCCACTCGTCCTCGTCGTCGATCCAGGTGCCGCGCTCGCCCTCGATGCGCACGACGTCGAGGTCCATGTCGATGCCCGTGAACAGCACCGGCACCCCCTCGGACTGCGGGAGCGGCGCAACGTCCGCGGCGGGCTCGTCCGCCGGCTTCGCGGCACGCAGATCCCAGGCGAGGTCGATGTAGATCCGCATGCCCTCGGGGTGATCGCGGTTCACGGTGAGCGCGTAGTCGCCGCTCGGCGCCACGAGCGTGACGTTGGGTCCGTGCGCCGTGAAGGTGCGGCCGGGGCGGGCGCTCCCCCAGCCGCCGGGCTGACCCACCCAGTCGCCCCACTCGTCGGCGCCGAGGTAGACGCATTCGTGTCGCCAGTGCGGCGACCCGTCCCACTTGCGCCACTGGAAGACGATCTCGGTTCCGAAGGGGAGGCGCTCTGGGGTCACGGTGCCACTCTATGGCGCACCCCTGACGCTGCCCGGGGCACGGCGGCGCTTCCGGCACGCAATAGGCTGGATCCGTGAGTGCCGGCCTGGTCGTTCAGACGCGAGAGTTCGACCTCGCCGACGACCTGCTCGCCTATGCGGATCCGACGGATCCGAGGGCGTGGCTGCGCCGCGGCGACGGGATCGTCGCGGTCGGATCCGAGACCGCGGCCGTGGTCCGGATCGCCGCCGGGACGGAGCCCCGCACCACCGCCCTCGGTCGCGCCTGGGACCGGATCCGCTCCTCCGCGCGCGTCGACGACGCGGTGCGACTCCCCGGCACCGGGCTCGTCGCGTTCGCGGCGCTGGTCTTCGACGAGGCCTCCTCCGCGGACAGCGTGCTCATCGTGCCGCGCACCGTGATCGGCCGACATGGCGGACGCACCTGGATCACGCGCATCCTCGACGCCCCTCCGGCGGACGGGGACCTCGCGGACGGCGACCTCGTGGGCGCAGCCCCGGCGCCCACCGCCCTCGGCCCGCACTGGGCGGGCACGCTCGGTCCCGGCGCGCAGACCGCTCAGGGCTACCAGGCCTCGGTGCGCCAGGCTCTCGCGGCGATCGCCGACGCCCGGTACGGCAAGGTCGTGCTCGCGCGCGATCTCGTCGGCACGGTCCCGGCCGGATCCGACCTGCGCCGTCTGGTCCGCGCGCTCAGCACCGAGTACCCCGACACGTGGGCCTTCGCCGTGGACGGCCTGATCGGCGCGAGTCCGGAGACGCTCGTCACCGCGCAGGACGGCGTGGTGACCGCGCGCGTGCTGGCCGGCACGACCGCTCGCGGTGCGGACGCGGTGACCGATGCCCGCGCCGCCGCGTCGCTCGCCGACAGCCCCAAGGACAACGACGAGCACGCGTTCGCGGTGCGCAGTGTGGTGGCCTCGCTCGCCCCGCACACGACCGCGCTCGATGCGGAGGGCGGCCCGTTCATCCTCGAGCTGCCGAACCTGTTCCATCTGGCGACCGATGTGCGCGCGCACCTCAGCGACGGCGCCTCCGCGCTCGATCTCGCCGCCGCGCTGCACCCGACCGCCGCGGTCGCGGGCACCCCGACCGATGCCGCGATCGCCGCGATCCGCGAGCTCGAGCCCTTCGACCGGGGGCGCTACGCCGGCCCCGTGGGCTGGATCGACGCGGACGGCAACGGCGAGTGGGCGATCGCGCTGCGGTGCGCGCAGTTCGACGTGACCGGATCCGGATCCGGAGACCCGATCCCGCTCACCGCCTACGCGGGCGCCGGGATCGTCGCCGGCAGCGACCCCGAGGCGGAGCTGCTGGAGACCCGGGTGAAGTTCCGCCCGATCGTCGACGCCCTCGCCTGACCGGCACGGTCGCCGCTATCCCTCGTCGTCGCCCTCGACGGGGAGCGGGACGTCCCAGGTTCCGATGCTCAGGAACCCCGAGCGCTCGGCCAGGATGACGGACGAGGTGTTGTCGAGCTGGCAGCGGTATTGCGGCTCGTACCCCTGCGCGAGGGCATGCCGGGCGAGCGCGAGGACGATCGCACGCGCGTGGCCCTGACCGCGGCGGCTCGGCAGCGTGAGCACGCCGATGTCGGCCAGCAGGCTGTCCTCGCGGAAGGGCACGGCGCTGCCGGCCGCGACGAGGAGGTCCCCGTCGAAGGCGCCGAACACCGCCCAGTGGTCGAGTTCGACCCACGCCTCGTCGACGTCCGCCTCTGGCGCGCTCTCCTCGAACGCCGCGAACAGCGCCTCGTCAGCGGCGGTGAGCCGACGGACGTGCGGGGCGTCGTCCGCGGCCCGCACCTCCTCCTTCCGCCCGTCCGGCAGGAAGAACAGATGGTCGGCTCCGTTCATCTCGATGCCGGCCGCGGCGAGCGCCGCCCTCAGCTCCGTCTCGCTCGTGGCCTGCCGGACGCCCTCCACCTCGGCGATCTCGTCGGAGACGAGCGCGCTCGTCCCCGACGGCCTCGTCAGGATCTGCACCGCGAAGCCCTCCAGCGGATCCTCGACCCGGGCGAGCCGGAAGCCGTGCAGAGCGCGGATCTCGGTTCCGCCCGCGAACGGGTCGATCCACGTCTGGCGGACGACGGGTGCGGGGATGATCTGAATGGTCACGATGATCCTCTCAGGGCATGCGGCTCTGCCGCTGCGAACGGACGATGAGGCGTCGTCAGGAGATCACCGGTCGTCCGATCCATCGAGTGCAGTGGCGCGGCCCGTGGACCGCCTTCTGAACGTATCGCCACCCGCGCCCCGCCGCGAATGCCCTTGCGGAATCAGCAACGCCCCCGGGAGACCCGGACTGTCGCGGCCGCGCCGTACGACGATCAGGCTTGCCGCGGCACGAATCGCATCGCGTTCGTCTCACGCCGTTCGAATCCGAGGGATTCGTAGAGGCGAATCGCGGACGCGCGCGACGGCCGGGACGTGAGATCGAGCGTGCGCAGACGCAGGCGAGCCGACTCGTCGATGATCGCCTCCAACAGCCGACGGGCGACTCCGCGTCCGCGGCGCTCGTGGTCGACGACCACGTCTTCGACGATCCCGCGCCATCCGGTGACGAGGGGGAAGGTCGCAAGAGTGGCCATGCCGACGACCTCCTTCTCATCGAGAGCGAGGAAGAGCTCCACGCCCGGCACATCGAGCATCGCCTGCAAACGATCGGGATCGAACGCGATGGTCGACGACAGCTGCGGGAGCAGCGCCTCGATCTGTCGGCGCTCGTCGACCGTCAGGCTGTGCGCGATCTCGATTCTGATGTCCCCGGTCATGCGTGGAGCCTACGTGACCCGCCGCGCTCCCACTTCCGAGTCGTCCCCGTCAGCGGACGCCATGGAGTCCGCTGATGGGGACGACGCGAAGGTGGAAGTCCGTGGGGTCACTGACGCAGCGAGATCGGAGTCACGTCGAAGGCGCGGTGAAAGGCGTAGGAGAACGCCGCCGGGGAGGAATAGCCCAGGGCACCGGCGACATCCGTCACCGTGCGGTGCGCCAGCAGCGGGATCGCCGCGAGCAGCAAGGCCTTGGCCCGCCAGGCGGCGGGACTCATCCCCGTCTGCGCGCGGAACCGGCGCGTCAGGCTCCGCTCGCTCATGCGGGCCTCGAGCGCCCAGGCTCTGTTGTCCACGCGCAGATCCGGCGCGGACATGAAGCGGTGGCACAGGCCCGCCAGCAGGACGTCCTCGGGGAACGGGACGGACATCGGCACTTCGACGAGTGCCGCCAGCTCATGCAGGAGCAGCACGGACACGGCTTGACTGCGGCTCTCGGTCAGCGCCCCGGCATCGATGTCCGCGGCCGCCCGCAGCAGTTCTCGCAGAAGGTCGGGGACCTCGACCACCTCGCACCGCTCCGGCCACCACGGCACGGAGCGAGGCTCGATGTAGAGGCTGTTGGTCTGCACGTCCAGCATCCGGACCTGGTGGCGAGTCCGCGGCGGGATCAGGACCGCTCGCTCTCCGGGCACCGTCCAGGCGCCGTCGCGGGTCTCGACGAGCATGGTGCCCGAGGCGGCGTACAGGAACTGCGCACGCCGATGCTCGTGCCACGCCAGCAGGTGCCCTGGGTCGTAGTCGGTCGCGATCGGCAGGACCGACACCGGCAGTCGATCGACGCGGTCCAGGGAGACATTGCGCATGAATCGATCGTATGGCCGGAATTCGAAAGAAGATGCCCGATCCTCGACTGCCAGACGAGCGGCACGGTGCTGGGCTTGTTCCGATGACAATCCTCACGCTTCTCCTGATCGGAGCCTTCGCAGGGCTCACCACCGTGCTGTTCGGCTTCGGCGGCGGCTTCGTCACCGTTCCCGTGATCGTGTGGGCGGATGCTGCCACCGGCTCCGACGCCGGCACGATCGCCGTGGCGACTTCCGCAGTGGTCATGGTCGTCAATGCCGCGATCGCCACGGCCGCGACCCCGGTCGCCGTGCTCGGACGACTGCGGGGGCGCAGGATGCTTCTCCTCCTGCTCGCCGTGGGCGGGCTGATCGGTGCCGCCATCGCGTCCGTGGTGCCCGCGGCGGTGGTCTCGTGGGGTTTCATCGCCTACCTGGCGGTGACGATCGTCGATGTGTCCGTGCGCCCGGGTTTCTTCACTCGCGCGACTCGGGCGAGCGCTCCGCGGGGCACAGCACGGATCCCCTCCTCCTATGGACTGCCGATCGGTGCGGTCGCGTCAGTGCTCGGTGTCGGAGGCAGCGTGATGACGGTGCCTCTGCTGCGCCGCTCCGGCCTGCCGATGAGCGAGGCGACCGCCCTGGCGAACCCGCTCACCCTTGCTCTCAGCCTTCCTGCGAGCATCGCCTTCCTGGCCCTCCCCCACGCGGCGCCTGTCCACGCGCCGTTCCTCTCCCTGGGACTCGTCGACATCGGAGCGGCGGCGCTGCTGCTGGCCGGGGCGATCCCCGTCATCGTCGTCCTGCGCCGGCACCCCCTTCCGATCCTCGATCGCGTGCACGCGTGGACCTATCTCGCCCTCCTGGTGACCGTGCTCGCAGCGATGCTCGCGTCCCTGTGGTGAACGAGGTCGGCGACCTCATCCCGAGCCTCAGGCTCTCCGCAGTCTCCGACGGGCCGTTCCCGCGCCCCAAGGCCGGCGACGTCTATCGTGTACGCATGCGGATCCGCGCGTCTCTGCTCCTGGCCTCCGTCCTGGCGCTCGCCCTGTCGGGGTGCGCCACGGCTCCGACCGGCGCAGGAGCGGCATCGACGGCACCTCCGCCGTCGGCTGTTCCCTCCCCGTCGCCGAGCGAGTCGGCGTCGTCCGTCGTGGCCTCGGGAAGCACGGACGCCCGGGCGCAGGAACAGGCGCGCGCCTGGCTCGCCGAGGCCACACTGCCGCCGGGCGCGGTACCGGCGACGCCTGCGGACCTGAAGCCCTTCAGCTCCTTCACGGGCTGGCCGTGCGGTCCGTACGCCCTGTTGACGGCCTACTGGAAGATCCCGGGCATGGGCGTGACCGAAGCCGGGAACTGGTTGCGAGAGCACCCGACCGGCGACCTCATCTCGACCTCGGGCGGGCCTTGGCCGGACAACCCAGACGTCACGTCGACGGCGGTGGGCTACATTCCGGCTCAGGGTGCGCAAGAGGGGATCGTCTACACGGTCGACGCATTGCCGGACGGCGTCGAGGTGCGCGCCGAGGTCGCGGCGCAGACCACGACGGCGTCATGCCCACCGCTGCCGGACGGCGGCCAGTACGGCGCACCTGGCCAGGGATGACTGGCCTTCCCGGTGACGTCGCTTCACCCACGAGACACGTACGATGCGGCGATCTACAATGAAGCCGTGAAGATCGGGATGGTGCTGGACGCGAAGCGCGGCACGTATGGGAAGGGCTACCCGCCCGCCCCGTGATCCTCCTGTCCTCCTTCGCCCGATTCTGGGAGAGGGGGTGAATACATGGACGATCAGACTCTTGCGGCCGGTGACATCATCGCCGCGACTGTCACGAAGTCGCTGCCGTTCGGTGTTCTCGTGGAGTACGCCGGCGTTGCCGGCCTCGCGAAAGGCGCCCAGGGCGAGCCCGGCGAGCAACTGAACCTGCGCGTGACCGAGTTCGACGCGGCGGAGAACCGGTTCTCCGCAGAACGCGCGTGAGTGCAGCGGGCGGGCAGCATTTGTCGGCTGTCCGCCCGCTCCTCTCACCGTTCGTCTGGGCCGTGCAACACAGCACCCGGATACGCGAAAACCCCCGATTTCTCGGGGGTTTTCATGGCGGTGACGGTGGGATTTGAACCCACGGTAGGGGGTTACCCTACACAACTTTTCGAGAGTTGCACCTTCGGCCGCTCGGACACGTCACCGCGGAACAGCTTACGCGACGGCGGGATCGATCGCGAATCGAGCACTGCGACCCGGGCGCGCCGCCCGCCGAATCCACCGGATCCTGCCGAGCGCACGGCCTGTCGACGCCGGGATCCCGTGCACTCGACGGGATCCCGTGCGCTCGGCGACGTCAGACGCACCACGCCGCCCTCACCAGGCCGTGGCGACTTCGGCGTGGGTGCGCAGGATGCCCTCGGTGGATCCGGCGGGGGCCCGTCCGATGCCGCACTCGGTGGCCACGCCGAACTCGGCGGCGTGTGCGGAGGCGGCCGCGATGCGACGCTCCGCCCCTTCGGCGCCGTCCTCGCGGTGCACGAGGCCCAGGTACAGCTCGACGTCGTCGCCCAGCGCCAGCGCGTCGAGCGGCGCGAAGTACGCGTCGTCGTCGCGCTCGATCGGGACGGGCAGGTGCAGCCAAGTCAGAGGACGACCGACCGCCGCCACCACGGCGTTCGCGTAGCGGACGAGCGCGCCGGCGTCGGCCGGCTCGATGAAGTGCTTCTCCGCGGCATCGCCGTAGCAGAGGTGCACGCCGACCTCGACGTCCGCCGGCACCGCGTCGACGAGCGCCGCCAGCCGCGCGACGAGGCCGTCGAAAGGATCCCCGGGCCACCACGCGTCCATGACCTTGCCGTAGCCGGTGGCGCGCTCGATGATGCCCATCTCGCTCGCGACGTCCCACTGGATCGCGAGATCGGCGTGCGGGATCGCGGCCAGGATCTCCTCGAGCTCGCCGAGCAGCGCCGCCGTGTAGACGGGCTCGATCGCGACGCGGTCGTCGCCTGCGAAGAACGATGAGATCACGGCGAGCGGCGTGGGCAGCGACACCTGGAAGCGCACGCCCTCGGCGATCGCACCCTCCGCGCGCAGGCGGCGGAAGACCGCATACGACTCGCGCGCCGCGGAGGCGTAGCCGAGCGGCGGCAACGCGATCTCGGACGCTTCGACGCCGTCGGCGATCCGCAGGGGCCGGGCGTCGAGACCCGCGCCGAAGGGGATCCGCTCGGCGCCGACGCGCTCGATCCCCTGCGCCTGCCCGAGCACATCGGGCTGGAACATGATCCAGTGGAAGCGGACGCCGACCTCGCCGTCAGGGATGCGCCGCAGTCGCGGCCCGAGGATCTCGGCGGCGGTGCGCATCGTGGTCTCGGCGTCGTCGTAGTTCACGCTGCCGACCAGCAGCGCTCCGCGGGGGTTGGTCATGTCTGCCAGCGTAGGACGGTTCGCAGAGCCGGTTTTGCACGGTTGCGCCCCGCACGCGTCGCACGCCTTCGAGTTAGGATGCCCTAAGTTGGTTGCGAAGACGGATCGGAGGCCCCGCCATGTCGCACATCCACTCGCCCGCGCTGGAGAAGACCGGATTCGCGGTGCTGGCTCCGTACGATCAGTCCGCAGACCCGGCCGAATGGCTCGATCTCGCGTATGCGCCGTGGCGCTCCTCTGGCGTCACGCGGTTCGCGCCGCTCGCGAGCCATTCCGGCGAGGCGGACTGCAACGGCTTCTGGAATCACACGCCTCCGCGCCCCGACAAGGACGGCGTCTGGATCGCCGCGCAGACGGCCCTGGCCCCGACACTCGTGCGACGCGCGCAGGAGGCGGGCGCGAACATCGGGCGCTGCCGCGTGGTCGAGCTGCAGCCGAACACCTACGCCGACGCGATCTACAACCTGCACCAGGACGACAACAACCGCCTCAACCCCGACGGCACGGGCTGGGTCGTCCGCGGCTTCTACAACCTCACCGACGATCCGGATTCGCTGCTGATCCTGCGGCAGGACCGCTTCGACCCCGCCACCGAGGTGCGACTGCCGCTGCCCGCAGGCTCCCGGATCGTCGTCGACACCCAGCGATTCTGGCACGCGGTCTGGCATCGCGGCACGGCGCCGCGCTACGCGCTCATCACCTCGTGGACTTCGGGCCCCGAGCTCGACGCGCACCTCGCCGCCGAGCACGCCCGCTCCGACGTCCCCTCGGCGCCACTGGATCCGGACGTCATCGATGATGCGCAGCAGGAGCTGCACCGCCGCATCGAGGAGCGCCGCCACGCCTTCGAGGCGCTCGGCGAGGTGCTCGAGCCCACTGCACCGCTCTGGCCCTGACGACGCCTCGGGACCCGGGATCCCCCCGCGGTCGGCAAGATCGGGACCCGGGACCCCGCCACGGTCGGCAAGGTCGGGACCCGGGATCCCGCCGCGAATCGCAAGGTCCGGAACTCCGGATCCGGATCAGTCCGCCGCGATGAGGCGGACGCCCGAAGCGACGAGTTCGCGGAGCGTCGGATCCGCGGGATCCGCGTCCGTGACGACGCCGGCCACCTCGTCCAGCGCGAGGACGCCGAACCGCGAGGCCGTGCCGATCTTCTCCTCGCTCGCGAGCACGTAGGTCTCCGCGGCGCGTGAGGCGAGGACGCGCTTCATCGCCGCCTCCTCCGGATCCCCCGTGGTCAGCCCCGCCGTCGGATGCACGCCCGTGACGCCGAGGAAGAACAGGTCGGCGCTGATCCGCTGCGCGGCCTCGACGGCCGCCGCGCCGCACGCCACGGCGGAGTGCTTGAACAGCTGCCCGCCGATGAGGAAGACGTCGGCGGCATGGTCGAGCAGCGCGGCGGCCACCGTCGGGCTGTGCGTGACGACCGTGCACGGCAGTGCGACGGGGATCCGGGCGACCATCGCGAGCGTCGTGGTGCCGCCATCGAGGATCACCGTCGCCCCGGGCTCGATGAGGGCCGCGGCCGCGGCGGCCACGCGCGCCTTGCTGTCGGGGGACACAGCCGCGCGCCGCCCGTAGTCGACGACGGCGGGCGATGCCGGCAGCGCCCCGCCGTAGACGCGCACCGCGAGCCCTGCCGCATCGAGCTCGCGCAGGTCGCGGCGGATGCTGTCCTCCGACAGGCCCAGCTCTGCGGCGATGTCCTTGGCGACCAGGCGTCCGTCACGGCGCAGCCGTTCGAGCAGCATCTCCTTGCGTGCGGCAGCAAGCATTCCGATTCCTTCCGAGTCGTGCACGTTTCTGCTGTATTGTACCCGACATGACGAAGCCACTCATGATCCTGATCGCCGGCCCCTACGCTTCGGGCACCGGAGGGGACCCCGCGCTCATGGCGCAGAACCTGGCCCGGCTCGAGGAGGCGGCCTGGCCGATCTTCCGCGCCGGGCACATCCCGATGATCGGCGAGTGGGTCGCGCTGCCCGTGCTGTCCAGCGCCGGCGCGACGGGCCCCGGCGATCCGCTCGCGAACGAGGTGATGTACCCGACGGCCGAGCGCCTGCTGCAGCACTGCGATGCGGTTCTGCGCCTGCCCGGCGAGTCCCGCGGGGCCGATCAGGACGTCACGATCGCGGAGGACCGAGGGATCCCGGTCTACCGCCGCCTCGACGAGGTGCCGGGGATCGCCGCCTGACCACGCGTCGGCAGCCGGCGCGGCGGTGAGATCCGCCGCGCCGGCTGCTTGCGCGTGTCGGCTCAGGCCTGGACGGCCCGAATGCGCCCCGCGTCGAGCCGGACGGTCCGATCGACCGTCCCGGCGGGCGGCTCCACGTGCGAGACCAGGACGACGGTCTGGGATCCGGCCGCGCCCAGCAGATCGCGCAGGAGCGCGTCGGACGCGTCCGGATCCACCCCGGCCGTCGGCTCGTCGAGCACGAGCACGGGGAAGCCGCGCAGGATCGCCCTGGCCAGCGCGATGCGCTGCGCCTGACCACCCGAGACGAGGGCGCCGCGCTCCCCCACCCGCGCGTCGAGCCCGCCGCGTTCGCGCACCCACGGACCGAGCCCGACCCGGTCGAGCACGGCGAACAGCTCGGCATCGGTCGCGGTCTCGCGCGCGAACAGCAGGTTCTGCCGGATGTCCTCGTCGAAGAGCATCGGATCCTGCTCGCACAGCCCGACGTGGCGGCGCAGTTCCGGTCCCGGGACCAGGGCGGCGTCACTGTCGCCGACTCGATAGGAGCCCCCGAAGCGCAGGAAGCCCACGAGGACGGCGGCGAGCGTCGATTTGCCCGCGCCGCTGGATCCGGTGACGAGGATGCGCTCGCCCGGCGCGACGTCCAGGTCGAGGTCGCGCAGGGCAGGGGTGCGGGCTCCCGGCCACGACGCCGTCACGCCGCGCAGGCGGAGCGCGCCGTCCTCGATGCGCCCCTCGCCCTCATCGCCGCGCACCTCGGCCGGCAGGGCGGAGGGCAGCAGGGCGTGGATCCGCTCCGCGCCGGCGCGCACCCCGCGCCAGGCCGAGGCCGCCTGCGGCACGGCGGCGAACACGTCGAACACGGCCATCGGCAGCAGCACGGCGACCGCGAACCAGGGCGCGTCGACCGCTCCCCAGGCCTGCCCCGGCGCCGCGACCGCGAGCGCCCAGATCGAGGCGGCACCGGCGGTGACCGATACGACCGCAGACGACAGCGCCTGCGCGACGGCGGCCCGGGTGGTCGTGCGCCGCAGCGCCTCGTCGGCGGCGCGGATCCGTCCGCGTGCGACCGGCTCTGCTCCGTAGGCCTGCAGCACGTCGAGCGCGGTGAGCTCGTCGACGAGGGCTCCGGCGAGCTCGGCGCGGTCGCGGCTGAGCGCGCGTTCGGCCCTGCCACCGGCGATGCCGCCGAGCACGACCGCACCGGCGACCGCGATCACGAGGCAGACCGCGAGAGCGAGGGCCGCCGAGGGGGCGATCACGGCGAGGACGCCGATCGAGACGAGGGCCACGACGCCCCCGGTCAGCAGCGGCTGCACCACGCGCAGGGGCAGGTTCTGCAGGTTCTCCACGTCGTCGACGAGGGCGGCGAGCACGGAGCCGCGGTCGGTGGAGCCGAGTCCGGCGGGGGCCAGCGGAGTGAGCCGGCGCACGACCGCGGCCCGCAGATCCGCGAGGCGCCCGAGGGCGGCGTCGTGACCCACGAGGCGCTCGAGGTACCGGGTGACGGCCCGGGTCACCGCGAAGAACCGCACCCCGACGATCGCGACCGAGAGCGGCACGAGGTTGTCGACGAGCGACGCGGTGACGATGAGCCAGCCGCTCACGAGCAGCAGGCCGACCGCGGCCGCCGCCGAGACGATCCCGGCCAGGATCGCGGGCAGGAACCGGCGGGCGGGGGGCATCGCGAACCGCAGGATCCCGCCGACCGAGGCCGGCAGATCCGGGATCGGATCCGGATCCTGATTCGGATCCTGATCCCCCTGGTCCTTGAGCGAAGACGCCGAACGCGACGGAGACGAAACGTCGACCCCGACCGGGCGCCGCGTTTCGTCTCGGTCGTCCGCTTCGCGGTCCTCGCTCAACGACCCCGTCGGTGCGGCCGCCGGACTCTCGCGCAGATCGGCCCCCGTCCGGGCGCCCATCGCCGCGACGACGCCGTCGCCGATCCGCACCACCTGGTCCGCGATCGTGCGGGCCGACTCACGGTGCGAGACGAGCAGCACCGTCGCGCCGTGGTCGGCGGCACGGCGCAGCGACTCCCACAGCCGCTGCTCCGTCACGGCGTCGAGGGCGCTCGACGGCTCATCGAGCGCGAGCACGCGCGCGCCGGATCCGAGCCGGTACAGGGCGCGGGCCACGGCGACGCGCTGCGCCTGACCTCCGGAGAGCCCCGCCCCCTGCACGCCGAGCTCCTGCGCCGGATCCAGATCGGGCGCAGCGGCATCGGCGAGAGCCGTGCGGACGCGCGCAAGATCGGGCTCAGGATCGCCGAGCGCGACGTTCGCGGCGATCGTGCCGCGGATGAGCCCCGGGCGCTGGCCGGCCCACGCCAGCCACGTGATCGGATCCGGGTCCGCCGCGCCTTCCGCCACGACCGTTCCTTCGTGCGACGCCGCCCCGCGCAGCGCCGCGAGCAGGCTCGACTTGCCGGATCCGCTCCGTCCTTCGATGAGCGTGACGCTGCCCGGCTCCGCCGTGAACGACACCTCCGGCAGCCGCCGCTCTCCGTGCCGCACGGCGACCCCGTCGACGACCAGCCGGATCCCCCGTCCTGTTTCGAAGCGCGCAGATGGCCGGATCCCGGGCTCATCTGCAGCAAAGTGCGCGCCGTGAACGCCGGACCCGGCCGCCGGAGACTCCAGAACCTCGAAGACGTCCTCCGTCGCGGCGACGCCCTCGGCGGCGGCGTGGAACTGCACCCCGACCTGGCGCAGCGGCAGGAACGCCTCCGGCGCCAGCAGCAGCACGAACAGGCCGACGCCGAGACTCAACTCGCCGTCCAGCAGTCGCAGGCCCACCGAGACGGCGATGATCGCGACCGCAAGCGACGAGAGCAGCTCGAGCGCGAAGCCGGAGAGGAACGAGAACCGCAGCACGCGCATGGTCTCGCGGCGGTACTGGTCGGCGGTCTCGCGCATCCGGGCGGCGGCGCGGCGCTCCCTCCCGAACAGCCGCAGCGTGGCGAGGCCCTGCACCGTGTCGGCGAACCGCGCCGCGAGCGCGTGCAGCACCTGCAGCTGCGTGCGCTGCACCGTGCGGGTCGCGATGCCGATGAGGATGAGGAACAGCGGGATGAGCGGCAGCGTGACGACCGCCGCGAGCCCGCTCGGCCAGTCCCGCCACCACATCACGGCGACGATGACAGGCGTCGCGATCGCGGTGAGCACGAGCTGCGGGATGTACCGGGAGAAGTACGGATCCAGGGCATCGAGTCCGTGACCCGCCGTGACCGCGAGGGCGGCGCGGTTGCGCGTGCCGAGCCAGGCAGGACCGCGGCGGGAGATCGCGTCGAGCAGTGCCGTCCGCAGTTCGCGCCCGGCCTGTGCGGCCGCCCGGGCGCCCCACGCCTCAGACACCCAGAGCAGCACGGCGCGCGCGAGCACCACGAGGGCGAGCCAGGGCACGTGGTCGAGCGGCGAGCGCCCCTCCGCCACGTCCGTGATCCCTGCGGCGAGCAGGCCGGCGAACGCGATCGTGACCGCGGTCTGCACGAGCGCGATGCCCGCCGAGACCGCGAGGTAGGTGCGCGCGGCCGGCGCCCATCGCAGCAGCCGCGGATCGATCGGCTTCATCGGATCCGCTCCCCCGCCGTGAACGCACCCCGCCCCGCCCCCCTTCCCCCTTCGCCTCGTCCCCGTGAGCGCACGCTATGGAGTGCGCTCACAGGGACGACTCGGAAGTGGAGGGGTGCCCGGGCGAGGGGCGCTCCTGCAGACGGGGCGGTCGCGGGGCGGCGCGGGGACGGCCGGAACCGCGAAGACGGCGAGGACGGGAGGGGGATCATGCGTGCGCGGGGGCCGCCTCGATCGTCGACCGGCGCACGCGCTTGCGGAAGACCCAGTACGTCCATGCCTGGTACGCGAGGACGAGCGGCATCGCCACGAGCGCGGTCCAGCTCATGATCTGCAGCGTGTACGGCGTGCTCGACGCGTTCTGGATCGTGAGCGAGTTCGCCGGGTCGATCGTCGACGGCAGCACGTTCGGGAACAGCGCGGAGAACAGCATGAGCACGGCCGTGAGGATCGTGACGACCCCGGCGGCGAACGCCCAGCCGTCACGGCCCCGCAGCGAGAAGATCACCGACACGATGAGGAACACCGCGGCCACGGCGCCGAGCGCGATCACGGCCCAGAGCAGCGAAGGACGTCCGGCGGCGATCGCGATCGTCCACACCACGGCCCCCGCGGCGACGAGGATCGTCGGCAGCGCGGCGAGCCGCGCCACCCGGCGAGCGCGCTCGTGCACGACGCCGTCGGTCTTGAGCGCGACGAAGTACAGCCCGTGCAGGAAGAACAGGAGCAGCGTGGTGACGCCGACGAGCAGGCCGTACGGGTTCAGCAGATCGAACACGGATCCGCGGAACACGTGCTTCTCGTCCAGCGCCACGCCCTGCACGATGTTGCCGAACGCGACGCCCCACAGCAGTGCCGGAACGGCGGATCCGATCACGATCATCGTGTCGAATCGGCGCTTCCAGCGCGGGTCGTCCCGCTGGTGCCGGTACTCGAAAGACACCCCGCGCAGGATGAGCGCGAGCAGGATCACGAGCAGCGGCAGGTAGAAGCCGCTGAACAGCGAGGCGTACCACTCCGGGAACGACGCGAACAGGCAGGCGCCCGCCACGATCACCCAGGTCTCGTTGAGGTCCCAGACCGGGCCGATCGTGTTGATCACCTGGCGGCGCGAGACGTCGTCCTTGCCGAGGAACGGCAGCGACATGCCCACCCCGAAGTCGAAGCCGTCGAGCACGAAGTAGCCCACGAAGAACAGGGCGACGATCCAGAACCAGAGCGTTGCGAGATCCATGTCCGTCTCCTTCCTCAGTACACGACCGACGGGACAGGGGCGTCCTCGTCGTGCTTCTCTGTGATGTCGGGCCCCTTCTTGGCGGCGCGGACGATGAGCCCGATCTCCACGACCGCGAGGGCGGCGTAGATCGCGGTGAAGGAGATGAGCGAGATGAGCACCTCGACCCCGCTCACCCCCGGCGAGACGCCGTTCTTCGTCGTCATCAGGCTGAACACGATCCAGGGCTGTCTGCCCATCTCGGTGAAGACCCAGCCGACGATGTTCGCGCCCAAGGACAGCGGGAAGGAGTAGATCGCGATCTTCCACATCCACTGCGCGGGCTCGCGCTTGGCGTTCTTGCGGGTGAACCAGAGGCCGGCCACGGCGACCAGCGCGTGGGCCATCCCGAGTCCGATCATCCAGCGGAACGCCCAGTACGTCACCCACAGCACCGGGTTGAACTCGGTGAGGCCCGTGGAGGCGAACTTCTGCGCGTACTCCGCATTCAGGTCGTTGATGCCGTGCACGCAGCCGTCGAGGGTGTGGTTCGACAGCAGCGAGAGCAGATACGGCACCCGGATCGAGAACAGGTCGGTCTTGCCGTCCGGCGTCCCGAGCGTGAACAGGCTGAACGCCGCGTCCTTGCCGCACACCGTGTTGAACGTCGCCTCGGCGGCCGCCATCTTCATCGGCTGCGTCGAGTACATCGCGAGACCCAGCTGGTCGCCGGAGAGCACGATGCCCGCGGTCGCGACGAGGATCGCCCAGAGGCCGAACTTGAGCGACTTGCGCATGGTCGCGACGTGCTGGCCGCGGGACAGATGCCAGGCCGAGACCGAGATCACGACGCCGGCCGCAAGCATGAACGCGCCGAAGATCGTGTGCGGGAACGCGGCGAGCGCGACCTTGTTAGTCAGCAGCGCCCAGAAGTCGGTGAGCTCGGCGCGGTTCGTCGCCGGGTTGAAGGTGTAGCCGACCGGGTTCTGCATGAACGCGTTCGCGGCGATGATGAAGTACGCCGAGAGGATCGTGCCAATCGCGACACCCCAGATCGTGGCGAGGTGCACCTTCTTCGGCAGCTTGTCCCAGCCGAAGATCCACAGCCCGATGAAGGTCGCCTCGAGGAAGAACGCGAGCAGACCCTCGAACGCGAGCGGGGCGCCGAACACGTCGCCGACGAAGCGCGAGTAGTCCGACCAGTTCATGCCGAACTGGAACTCCTGCACGATGCCGGTCACCACGCCCATGGCGAAGTTGATGAGGAAGATCTTCGAGAAGAACCGGGTCAGGTGCAGGTACTCGATCTTGCCGGTGCGCACCCACGCGGTCTGGAAGATCGCGGTGACGGTGGCCATGCCGATCGTGAGAGGCACGAACAGGTAGTGGTAGACGGTCGTCAGACCGAACTGCCAGCGGGACAGGACGAGCGGATCAAGCCAATCCATGCGCGGGGCCTCCTGCGTTCGCGGATCCGATGCGGGATCCTGTGCCGTGAGCGGATGCGGATCCGGTCGGGGATCCGACGCGGTCGTCGATGGCGAACCGGGATCCGCCGACCCGGTCCAATTCGACCGTGCACTCCTCCGGCCGCGCCGCCGAGCGCACGCAGCGCGCGGTCAGCGGCCCGCCGGCCTGGGCGAGCACGCCCTGCATGAGACCGAGGTGCACCTGGCAGAGCACCGGGCGGTGCTCGGGCCGAGCGGCGGCGTGCGGGCACGGGGTGAGTTCGACCGTGAGCCGGTCCTCGTCGATCACGGGCTCGAAGCCGCTCTCCTCGAGGTGCTCGACGAGGGCGTCGAGCTGGTAGACCGCCTGCCGGCCGAGGCCCGAGGATTCGGTCTGCAGCATGCGGCGCAGCAGGTCCCCGCGGCGGGCGGCGTCGTCGGCCTTCTGCTTGGCGACGGGGCTCGACGCCTCCGGCGCGCCGGTCGCGGCGCTGTACAGCACGCGCGGACGCCCGCGGGTCGTGCGATGCTCGGTCGCCTGCACGACGTAGCCGCCCTCGATCAGCCGCTGCAGGTGCTCGCGCACCGTGTTCGGATGCAGCGCCGTGGCCTCGCACAGCTCGCCGATCGTGCGGTGCGGACGTGCCTGCACGAGGTGCAGGATCCGCACCCGCGAATAGCTGGAGATCGGCCCGCAGACGGGCCCGGCGCTGGCCATGGCTCCATACTCGCATCGCGCATCGCCGCCCATGGGGACTTCGGCCGTGAATAATGCCGCGCGCGATAGGAGGTTCGGATCACGACCATGCGGATCCCGGATGCCGACAGGTGCGCCGGACGCTCAGTCCCTGCCGTGCGCGAGGGCGAGCTGCGAGATCGCGGAGACCGCGGCGCGCACGTCGCCGGGGCTGCCGCCCGCGCGACCCGCCACGAGACCCGCGACGAAGGCGCTGAACGGTGCGGCGGGACGCGCGACGCCGTTCGCGACGTCGCGCGCGAGGTCGAGGATCAGCGCGACCGGCACGTCCTCCTCGGCGAGGCCGAACCGCTCGCGCAGCTCGGCGGCCCAGTCGTCCAGCGCCTCGGGGGGCAGCGTGCGATCGTTCGGGGTCATCGGGGCTCCTCGTCGTGACGGGCGGACGGATCGGCCAGCACCGCGCGGGCGCGCTCCAGGTCGTCGGGGGTGTCGATATCGGCCGTGAGCCCATCCTCATCCGTGATCCACCGGATCGGAAGCCCTCCGAGCAGTTCTCGGACGGCCCTGCCGGACGGATCCCCCAGGGCGACGAGCGCGGCGCGGAGCGCCTCGACGCGGTAGGCGCCGGTCAGCCACTGCGCGCGGCCATCGGCGCGGAACACGATCGCGTCGACGGGATCTGGGGCGTCCTCCCCCGCGCTCTCCTCCTCGGCGGCGCGCACGGCGCCGCACAGCGTCCGCACGACGTCGGCCGGATGCACGAGGTCGCCGGCGAGCAGCAGCGCCCACTCCGCACCCTCGAGCCCTGACAGCCCCGCCGCGATCGCCGCGGCCGGCCCGCCGAACGGCGGGTCCTCCCGCACCCAGATCACGGGGACGATGGCCGCGCCGGCCGGCGGAGCGGGCTCGTCGGCGTCCCAGGCGGTCCCGACGGCGAGCACCGGACGGACGCGGTCCTCGCCGAGGGCCGCCAGGGTGCGCTGCCACGGCGTCGAGCCGCCGAGCTCGAGCAGCGGCTTGGCGACGCCGGCGAAGCGCCGCGCGCGCCCGCCCACGAGCACGAGGGCGGCGATCGACGGGGCGGGCGTGCTCAGTGCAGCTCCCACACGTCGACGAGGTCCCCGACCTCGACGGCCTCCACGTCGGCCGGCACGATCGCGTAGGCGGTGGCTCCGGCGAGACCGACCGTGAGGTGCGAGCCGGATCCGCCTCTCGTCGCGGGCACCACGGCACCGTCGACGATCACGGCCGGCAGGTACTGGCGGCGCGCAGGAGGGGTGCGCCAGGCCGCGCCCGCGGGCAGGCGGCGGAGCTCGCGGTGCACCTCGGTCCGGTCCTGGAGCCGCAGCAGCGCGGGGCGCACGAACGTCTCGAACGACACCGCGGCGCTGACCGGATTGCCGGGCAGTCCGAACAGCAGCATGCCGTCGGCGGTCGCGCCGAACGCCTGCGGCTTCCCTGGCTGCATCGCCACCGCGACGAACTCCATCGTCTCGCCCATGCTCAGCCGCACCGCCTCATACGCGCCCGCGCTCACGCCGCCGGAGAAGATCACCACATCGGCGCCGAGCGCGGCGGCGCGCGCCGCGGCCTCCGCCGGCCCGTCGCCCTCGTCCCCGACGACCTCGCGCAGCACGATGTCCGCCCCGGCCTCGGCCGCGAGCCCGGCCAGCAGCACGCCGTTCGACTCCGGGATCTGCCCGCGCCGCAGGGGTGCGCCCGGCGGCACCAGCTCGGATCCGGTCGACACCACGGCCACGCGCGGGCGGGGCGCGACCCGCACCTGGGCGATCCCGACCGAGGCGAGCGCCGAGAGCTGCCGCGGTCCGAGCAGCGCCCCCGCGGCCAGGGCCACGGAGCCGGCTGCGGCGTCCGCCCCGGCGCGACGCACGTGCGCGCCCTCCGCGAACGGCGCACGCTGCACGACGGCGGTCTGCAGCGAGTCCGCCAGCCCGCCCGCGGTGTCCTCGAACGGGACGATCGTGTCGGCCTGGCCTGGCAGCGCGGATCCGGTCATGATGCGCACGGCGCAGCCGGGGTCGAGGGGCGGATCCTCTGGACTCCCCGCCGGCAGATCCGCCGTCACACGCAGGGTCACGGGATCCGTCTCGCTCGCGGCGGCGACGTCCGCGAACCGCACCGCGAAACCGTCCATCGCGGAGTTGTCGAAGACCGGAACCGGGTTCACGGCGACCGCATCCGCGGCGAGCGTGAACCCGGCCGCCTCGTCCACCCCGATCGTCACCGAGGGACGAGGGAGGACGGCGGCGAGCACGCGCTGCTGCTGCTCCTCGACCGTGCGGAAGGTGGTGGTGCCCTGGCTCATGCGCGCTCCCTCGTCGTGTGCTTCGAGGCTACCGGTGCGCCCCTCCCGCCGCCCGTCGTCCGCGTAACGAGACGGAGCGTCGGCGGCCCCGGCTAGCCTTGCTGCATGGCCTCCCGGAAACCCTCCGCCCCCGCGTACGTCTGCACCGAGTGCGGGTGGACGACCGCGAAATGGGTGGGCCGATGCGGCGAGTGCCAGCAGTGGGGCACGGTGACCGAGCAGGCCGCGCAGACCGGCATCGTGCGCCGGGTCGAGGCGACGGCCCCGGCGTCCGGGCGGCAGGCGCGCCCGATCACGTCGCTCACCTCGCAGGAGTCGCCCCGGCGCTCGAGCGGCGTCGCCGAGTTCGACCGCGTGCTCGGCGGCGGCATCGTGCCGGGAGCGGCGATCCTGCTGAGCGGCGAGCCCGGCGTCGGCAAGTCCACGCTGCTGCTCGAGGTGGCCGCCGCGGCGGCCCGGTCCGGCCGGCGGGTGCTGTACGCGAGTGGCGAGGAGTCCACGGCGCAGGTGCGGCTGCGCGCGGAGCGCACGGGAGCGCTGCACGACGAGCTGTACCTCGCGGCCGAGACCGACCTCGGCACGATCCTCGGCCACATCGACGAGGTCTCCCCCGAGCTCGTGATCGTCGACTCCGTGCAGACCGTCGCCTCCGCGCTGTCGGATGGCGCCGCCGGCCAGCCGGCTCAGGTGCGCGAGGTCGCGTCGGCGCTCATCCGGGTGGCGAAGGAACGGGATCTCCCGATCGTGATCGTCGGGCACGTCACGAAGGACGGATCGGTCGCCGGTCCCCGCGTGCTCGAGCACCTCGTCGACGTCGTCTGCCACTTCGAGGGCGACCGCCAGACGTCCCTGCGCTTCGTCCGGGCGCTCAAGAACCGGTTCGGGCCGACCGACGAGGTCGGCTGCTTCGAGATGACCGGATCCGGGATCGCGGAGGTGCCGGATCCGTCGAGCCTGTTCCTGTCGCGCGGGCGTCCGGAGCCGGGCACGTGCGTCGCGATCGCGCTCGAGGGCCGGCGCGCGATGCCGGTCGAGGTGCAGGCGCTCACGATCCCCACCCAGGCGCCCAACCCGCGCCGCGTCGTGAACGGCCTCGATTCGTCACGCGTGGCGATGGTGCTCGCCGTGCTCGAGCGCCGCGCCGGCATCAAGACCAGCGACAAGGACGTCTACGTCTCGACGGTGGGCGGCGTGCGCTTCGTCGAGCCGGCGGCGGATCTGGCGATCGCGATCGCGGTGGCCGGATCCCTCAGGGACGACGCCGTGCCGCGCACGCTCGCCGCCGTGGGCGAGCTGAGCCTCGCCGGCGAGGTGCGCCCGGTCACCCAGGCGTCCCAGCGCCGATCCGAGGCGGCTCGGCTCGGATATGCGCACGTGATCGACGACCGCTCCGCGACCCTGCGCGGAGCCCTCGGCGACGTCAAGGCGCATCGGGCGCCGCGCCGCCTCGACGACGAGGTGCCCGCGTTCTGATGCCGGGGGCGCTCGCGTTCCGGCGCCAGGTCAGGCCTCGAGCGCGCGCAGCAGTTCCTCGGGAGGCGCCTGCATCGGGTGCGGGCCGGCGATGTCGAGGAACACGGTCGTGATCACCTCGCGGTGGGTCGTCAGGAACGAGCGGAGCCACAGCGGCGAGTAGATCCCGACGCCGGGCGGGAGGTTCGCCGGCTTGTGCTTCGCGTCGCTGAAGAGCAGCAGCGCGACGTCGCCGGTCGCCGGATCCCGATACGTCCACACCTCGCCGCCGTCCCGCGGGTCGTCCCTCGCACCGGGTCGGATCAGCGGCACGATCGTGTTGCCGTTGCGCAGGGCGAGCGCCACCGCGGCCATGTCCTGCTTCTCGAGCGCCTGCGCGAGCGCCTCGGAGCGGAAGTCCGCCGCGGCCGGCGCCTTCTTCTTCGACTTCTTCACGGCCATCGTTCCAGCATAGGAGAGGACCTCTTCGCTCATCGCTTGGGGACAGACGATCGAAGAGGCCCTCAAAGTCCTCGACGACGGACGACGATGCGCTGGGGACGCTTGAGATTGTCGAAGCCACTGGGGATGGCAACCGTCAAGATCTCGAAGACTTGCTTCCTATGGTATCCCAAAGGTTGCACCCAGGCGACATATTCCCACGATCCGTCCAGGATCAATTCAGCAGGAACTGCACCGGATTCGTGCTCTGGAACCCGCCGATCGACACGGTCAGCCGGTAGGCCGCCCCGCCTCCCGGGGCGCGCTGCCGGTCCGCCGCGTCGCAGGTGTCGACGCTCGAGCGCGTGCGATCCCAGACGACCGGGGTCGCGCTGGTGATCGTCGCGCCGGCCTTGATGGTCTGGACCGCGTCGCTCGGGGTCTGCTGGCAGTCCGTGGAGCGCCACCAGGTGTCGTTCCCGCTCGTGATCGTGAACGCCTGCGTCGTGGTGCCGACGTTCATCGTGCAGTCCTTGCTGCTGCTGTTGGTCAGCGAGATCGAGAGCTTCGGGTTCTCGTCGGCCGAGTAGCTGTCGTGATCGGCGACGGCCGTGACCTGCACCTCCGCCGCGGTGCAGGGCACCGGCCCGGCGCCCGCGGTGCTCGTCGGGCCCGGCGTGGTCGCGGGGTCGGGGCTCGCGTCGGCGCTCGGATCCGGAGTGGCGGGCGGCGCCGATGCGGTCGGCGAGGGCGAGCGCGTCGACGAGGTCGTGGGAGCGGGCTTCGGATCCGCGCCGGGTGCTCCGCGCCCGACGAGCGCCCATACGAGCACGATCAGCAGCGCGAGCAGCACGATGATGATGCCGAGGACCACGATCCGCCGGCGACGATAGACGGCGGCGGACTGGCGAGGGCTCATGCTTCCAGGTTAGACAAGGTGCTTGAGCATCCGCGTGTTGCCGAGCGTGTTCGGCTTCACGTGCGCGAGATCGAGGAACTCGGCCACGCCTTCGTCGCCGCTGCGCAGCAGCTGGGTGTAGACGTCGGGGTCGACGACCTGCTCGCCGATCGGCGCGAATCCGCGACGCTCGAAGAACGGCACCTCGAAGGTCAGGCAGAACAGGCGGCTGAGGCCGAGATCGACCGCGTGCGCCTCGAGGCGCTCCACGATGGCCCGCCCGACGCCGTGGTGCTTCCACCCCTCCTCGACGAGCAGGGTGCGCACCTCGCCGAGGTCCTCCCACATGACGTGCAGCGCGCCGCAGCCGATGAGGCGACCGTCGGCCTCCGCCACGACGAACTCCTGCACCGCGCCGTAGAGCACCGCGATGTCCTTGCCGAGCAGGATCCTTCGCTCCACGAGCGGCTCCAGGAGTGCGTAGATGCCCTGGACGTCGGCGGCCCGCGCGGGCCGGACGAGATAGTCGCTCATCCCTCCAGCCTACGACCGCTGCCCTGTGCGGCCGCAGACGACGCGGCCCCGCCGCCCTGCTCACGGGGAGCGGGGCGGCGGGGCCGGAGGGGTCCGCCTGTCTCGTCAGACCGTGACGATGACGTCGCCGGCGTCGACGCGGGCCGGGATCGGGCGCAGCCCGACGCGGTGGTCCGCAGGATGCTTGCCGGTGAGGATGTCGAACTCGAAGCCGTGCCAGGGGCACACGATGTTGCGGTCGGTGGGATGGAACCCGGGTCCGCCGCTCTTGAGCCCGTCCTCGCCCCGCACGAGCTGGACGGTGCGTGGCATGATCTTGCCCTGACAGACCGGGCCGCCCTGGTGCGGGCAGACGTTGTACCAGGCGCGCACCTCGCCGGCGTGGAAGTAGACGCCGAGCTCGGTCCCGTCGACGTCGACGACGATCCGCTCGCGCTCCTGCAGATCGGCGAGGCTCGCGACGACGACGTCCCGGCGGACGACCTGCGCGCTCATTCGGCTCTCCGGTACCAGATCGCCATGTCGAAGAGGTTCACGTCGGCGGCGTCCAGGAGCGCCGTCACGAGGACGACGGTCTCGGTCGCGTTGAGCGCGTCCTCGCGGATCGGCCAGGAGATCTTGCCGACGCGATCGGTCTTCGCCGAGAAGAGGCGGGCGGCGGCGTAGAGCACGTCGGCGATCTGCTCGTCGGAGACGTCGGCGCCGCGCTCGCTGTCGCGCACGTGCTGCACGAGCTCGCCGAGGCGGGTGATGACCGCCGAGAGCTCGGCGATCTCGGGGGCAGGGGTGGTGGTGTCGGTGTCAGTCATGTCAGGAGATCCCGGGTCGCTCCAGGAGCACGCGCTCCGCGGAGGGCTTCTGTCGGTCGGTGGGGAGGTTGAACACGCGTGCGGCGTTCAGCCCGAGGATGTTGCGCTTGGCCTGCTCGGAGAGGAAGGGCAGGCGGGTGATCGTGGACGGCGCGTCCCAGTCCCAGTGCGGCCAGTCGGACGAGTAGAGCAGCTGGGTCTCGGCGTTGAAGGACTTCATGGTGGCCTCGAGCAGCTCCATGTTGGTCCGCTCCATGGGCTGCGTCGTGTACCACATCTCCTTCATGTACTCGCTCGGCAGGCGCTTGAGACCGGGGGCCTCGCTCGGCCGCATGAGCACCTCGTGGTCGAGACGCTGCATGAGGAAGGGGATCCACGCCAGGCCGCTCTCGACCCACACCATCTTGAGCTTCGGGAAGCGCTCCGGCATCGCGTTGATGATCCAGTTCGTCACGTGGATCTGGTTGTAGTGCGTGAACGAGAGCGCATGCATCGAGAGGAAGCGGTTCAGCTGGGCGAACGACGGATCCCCCCAGTGGTAGCCGGAATGGAACGCGAGCGGCTTGCCGCTGTCCTCGATGAGCTTGTAGAGGCGCGTGTAGACGTCGGAGTGCACCGGGTTGTTGCGCGTCGAGCACACCGTGTAGCCGATGATCCCCGGATCGTCGGCGTACTGCTCGACCAGCTCCTCGCACACCTCGGGCGTGTTGTAGGGCAGGTAGAGCATGCCCTTGAGGCGCGGGTTCGGCGGCAGGATCACCTCGGTGAGCCAGCGGTTGAAGGCGCGGCCCAGCACGACCTCGACCTCGTCCTGCGGGTGCATGCCGAGCAGCAGCATCGCGCTCGGGAACACCACCTGGTAGTCGAGGCCCATCGCGTCCATGCCGCGCCGCGCGGCGGTGACGAAGGGGTGCCCCTCGGTGCCGTCGGTGGGCTCCTTGCGGCCCTGATGGCCGATGCGGCCGCCGACGCTCTGCTGCGACATGCCGGGCTGGATGTTCAGGAGCGCGTTGTTGCCGGCGAAGCCCGCGTACTGGCTCATGCCCAGGTCGCGCCACACGTCGTTGTCGATGAGGCTCAGCACCTCGCCCCAGAAGTGGTCCTCCGAGACGTGCGCATCGATGTCGACGATGAAGTAGTCGTCGTAATCGTCGCGCGCCTGCTTGGTCGCGTGGGCGAGCACGTCCCGCGTATCCGAGCGGCCGCCGATCTCGGCGAGCTCACGAATACGCGGCGCGTCGGAGCGGGGGGTGGGCAGGTCACTCATGGGCATTCCTCTCGGGCGTCGGTCGCTCAGTGCGCGGCGACGATCGCATCGGTCATCGTGGTCAGGTAGTCGTCCTCGGCGGGCGCCGCCGCCGAGCGGTGCGGGATCACGACCGCGCGGGCGGGGTTGATCGCGAAGCCGTAGGCGTCGCCGGGGCGCGGCACCGCGTCCGCGGCCATCTCGCCCGTCTCCACCCGCACGCGCAGCGGCAGCCCGTCGGTGCGGACGAGGAGGTTGACGGCGCTGCCGAGGTAGGTGCTGCGCTCGACGGCCGCACGGAACCGTCCGGCGCCGGGTGCGAGATCGTCGACCGGCATGATCCGGGCGTGCGCGGCGCGGAAGGCCACATCGGCCCGCTCCCCCGGCGCGGCCTCGCCGGTCACGACGCCCGAGACCACGAGCGAGGTGCCGTCGACCTCGACGTCGGCGATCCCGTCGCGGACGGCGCGGATCGTGCCGGGAAGGATGTTCTGGAAGCCCATGAAGTCGGCGACGTACGCCGAGTTGGGGCGGTCGTACAGTTCGCTGGGCGAGCCGTCCTGCACGATCGCGCCCTCGCTCATGACGATGATCCGGTCGGAGAGCGTGATCGCCTCCTCCTGGTCGTGCGTGACGTAGACGGAGGTCGTCTCGAACTGGTTGTGCAGCGCGCGCACCTGCTGGCCCATCTGGTAGCGCAGCTTGGAGTCGAGGTTGGAGAGCGGCTCGTCGTAGAAGATGATGCCCGGCCGGGCGGCCAGCGCGCGGGCGAGAGCCACCCGCTGCTGCTGGCCGCCCGACAGGGCGGTGACCGGACGCTTCTCGAAGTCCGCGAGTCCCACCGCGGAGAGCATGTCGGCGACGCGGGTGCGGCGCTCGGCCGCCCCCACCTTCGCGACCTTGAGCGGGTAGGCGACGTTCTCCGCCACGCTCATGTGCGGCCAGAGCGCGTAGCTCTGGAACACCATGCCCACCTGCCGCTTGTCGGCCGGCACGAACGTGCGCCGGTCGGTGTCGACGACGATGCGATCGCCCATGCTGATGCGTCCGCCCGTGGGGCGCTCGAGACCGGCCAGGCACCGCAGCGTCGTCGTCTTGCCGCAGCCCGAGGGGCCGAGCAGGGTGACGAACTCGCCGGATCCGATCGTCAGATCCAATCCGTGCAGAGCGGTCTTGCCGCCGTAGCGCTTGGTCAGTCCGGATACCTGGACCTCAGTCATGCCGATCAGTGCTCTCTCGCTGGGGGACGTCGGATTTCGAAGCGGCTACTTCTTGAACTGCGCGTTGATGAAGTCGAAGTAGGGCTGGTTGAAGTTCGGGTCGGGGTTGGAGAACGGCAGGCGTCCGAGCTTGCTCAGCGCCGGGGCGCCCTGCGGGCCGGGGGCGTCCGGCGTCCAGCCGTAGGACTTGTTCTTCTCGGCGAGCGCCTTCTGCCCCTCGGGCGAGTACAGCCAGTTGATGTAGAGCTGTGCGGCGTCCGCGTGCGGGGCCTTGTTCACGATGCACATGCCGGTGCGGGACATGAAGTTGCCGCCGTCGTCGAGCGGGAAGACCGCGGCGACCGGGCCGCCCTTCGCCTTCACGTCCTCGTAGAAGCCCTGGTAGACGGCGATGCCGATCGGGAACCGGCCGCTCGCCACGTCGGCGGGCACGTTGGGCTCGGACTGGGCGAACTGCACGTCCTGCTGGGCGAGCGCCTCGACGTAGGGCTTGCCCCACTTGTCGGCGCTCTCCGGCACCATGAGCGAGGTGAGGATGTAGCGGATGCCGCCGGGGACCGTCGGGTCGCCGACCGTGATCTTGCCCTTCCACTTCGGGTCGAGCAGGTCCTTCCAGTTCTTCGGGGCCTCGTTCTCCTTCACCATGTCGGTGTTGTAGACGAACACGAAGTAGCGCATCGCGTAGTAGGTGAGGCGGCCGTCGAAGTTGGTCGGGATCTCGAAGCCGTCCGGAGCGGTCTTCACGTCGGCCTTGGTGCACAGGTCCGGCTTCGCGGCGACCTGCGGAGACTCGCCGCCGTCGTAGATGTCGGCGATGCGGTTGCCGCTCTGCGCCTCGGTCTCGATCTTCGTGATGCTCT
The DNA here is from genome assembly GCA_031277885.1 of Microbacterium sp. Taxonomy (GTDB): domain Bacteria; phylum Actinomycetota; class Actinomycetes; order Actinomycetales; family Microbacteriaceae; genus Microbacterium. The sequence continues at coordinate 22,909 of JAITLM010000120.1, read as the reverse complement.
GGGCGTCGGGCTGGTCCTGCTGGACGACCTTGATCCCGGGGAAGCGGTCGGTGAAGGCTTTGAACAGCGCCTTCTGCGACGAGACGCTGGGGCCGTACACGACGATGTCGGTCTTGCCTGCCGAGACCGCCTTGTCGTAGAGGTCGTTCATGTGCGCGTTGCCGGCGGCGCTCGTGCCGGGGACCTCGATCGGGGCGTCGGGCTTGGCGGCGGCGGTGCCGGACGAGCAGGCGGTCAGTGCTGCGAGCGCTCCGACGGCCAGGGTGGCCGTCGCGAGGCGGAGGGTGGTGCGGGAGAACGTCATCATTCTTCCTCTCGGGTGTGTCAGGGGGTGATCCGGGTGAGGGGGACTGAGGGGGCGCGGCCGGAGCGGCCGGCGCGGGCGCGGAGGACCGCGGCGAGCTTCATGGATCCGGCGGCGAGCGCGAGCACGCCCATGGCCGCGACGAGGATGATCATGAACAGCGCGGCGCCCTGCGACATGTTGCCCTGCAGGAACTGCTGGAACGCGGTCAGCGAGACCGGCTGCAGTCCGGGAGGGGCGAGCAGCATCGGCACGGACAGGTTGCCGGCGATGAAGAGCGCCGAGAGGAACCAGCCCGACAGGAAGCTGGGCACGACGAGCCGGAGCACGATCGTGAGCAGCACCCGCCAGGATCCGGCGCCGGACGTGCGCCCCGCCTCCTCGAGCTCGGGCGAGAGCTGGGCGAGCGCGCCCTCCGCGATCCGGCTCGAGACGGGGATCGTGGCGACGATGAGCACGAGCGTCATGAGGAACGCCGTCCCGTAGAGGCCGCGGAACGCCGGCACGTACAGCACCGCGAACATGTACGCGAGCGCCAGGACGATGCCGGGCAGCGCCCACGGGATCCACACCGAGAACGACGTGTACGAGCGGATGAAACCGGTGCGGCGCGCGGTGACGTAGGTCGTGAGCAGGGCGACGGCGATCGAGCCGAAGCCGCCGATCACCGCGAGCCAGGCCGTGAGCCCCAGGCTCGAGCTGAACTCGGGATCCGTGAGCATCTGCACGTAGTTGTCGAAGGTGAGTCCGGTGCTCATGACGCCGAAGATCGGCTGCAGGCTGCCGAGGATCATCGCGAACAGCGGCAGGATCAGGTTCAGCAGCAGGAACAGGACGATGAGGGCCGAGAGCACCCAGCGCACGGGCCCGAGCTCCTGCGGCTCGCGACGCGAGGTCTTGCCGGTGAGGGTCGTGAAGCTGCGGCCGCGGAGGATCCAGCGCTGCGCGAGGAAGAGCAGCAGCACGAGCACGATGAGCACGAGCGAGAGCGCGAAGGCCTTCGTGTACTCGGCGGGAGCCTGATCGCGCACGTAGTGGAAGATCTGCGTCGAGAACACGAAGATGTTGGCCTGGCGCCCGATCAGCTGCGGGCTGTCGAAGGACTGGAACACGAGCACGGCGATGAGGATCGCGGCGCCGGTGATCGCGGGCCCGACCGAGGGGATCGTGATCGTGAAGAAGGTCCGCACCGCGCCCGCTCCGCTGATCGCCGCGGCCTCGTCGAGCGACTGGTCCCGGTTCTTGAAGGCGCCGAGCATGAGCAGGTACGCGAAGGGCATGTAGCCGAGCGACATGAGCAGGAACAGGCCGCCCCAGCTCTGGATGTTCATGAGCGGTCCGTGCATGCCGAGCATGCGGCCGAACTGGTTGAGCAGGCCGTTCTGCGGGTTGCCCAGCATGATCCAGCCGAGCGTGTGGAACAGCGGCGGGACGAACAGGTTCACCGCCATGAGCGGCGTCAGCAGGCGACGGCCGGGGACGTTGGTGTTCGCCGCGATCCAGGCGAAGAGCCCGCCGCCGGCGACCGAGATCGTGCCGCACACGACCACGAGCAGCAGCGAGTTGCCCATGGTCTTCCACGTCTCGGGATCCTGGAACGCCGCGAGGAGGCCGCCGATCGTGAAGGGCAGGTCGTCCGACGGCAGCCCGTCGCGGAACGCGCCGATGGCGATCATCGAGACCGGGTAGACGAACACGAGCGTCAGGGCGGCGAGGAACACCGTCCAGCCGAACCCGCCGGTCATCGAGCGCCGGATCGATGCTCGCCGGTCGCGTTCGAAGTCGCTTGCCGTCACTGCCCTCTTCTTCCGTGTGCGAGAGCGGATCCGAGACCACCGGTCACCCGGGATCAGACCGCTCCGTCTGTCGTGTTGTCAGCGTAGGAAGCCGCTGCCCGGGCCTCATCGGGCCCGGCTCCGAAGTCCTTCCCGGGCGATCCGACACGGTGTCGGAACCCGGGCCGCCGGGGGCGCGATCGTGTTCGTCGGCGATCCCCGGCGCGCGATCGCGACGCGCCGGAGATCGATCAGGGGGTCAGAGAAGGGCGGCGAGGACGGCGTCGTTCTCCGCGGGGAGGCCGACCGTGACACGTGCGCCGCCGGCGTTCGGGAACGGCCGGGCGAGGACGCCCTGCTCCGCGAAACGCGCCATGAGCGCGCCGGCGTCGCCGGGGAGGAACAGGAAGTTGGACTGGCTCGGGAGCACCGCCACCCCCGCCTCGTCGAGCGCGCGCACGATGCGCGCGCGCTCCGCGACGATCGTCGCGACCCTCTCGTCGGCGATCGCGATGCCCTCGGGGCTGAACGCCGCGATGAGCGCGGCCTCGGCGATCCCGTTCAGCGCGAACCCGACGGAGGTGCGCCGCAGCGCCTCCGCGATCCGCGCGGTGGCCGCGGCGTAGCCGGCTCTGATGCCGGCCAGTCCGTGCGACTTCGAGAGCGTGCGCAAGATCACGAGGTTCTCGAACTCGTCCAGCAGCGGCAGCGTGGCCTCGACCGGTTCGTCGGTGACGAACTCGCGGTAGGCCTCGTCGAGCACGACGATCACGTTCTCCGGCACGCGCCCGAGGAACTCCCGCAGCCCCTCGACCGGGATCAGGCCGCCGGTCGGGTTGTTCGGGTTGCAGAGGTACACGATGCGCGTCTCGGGACGGATCGCCGCGGCCATCGCCTCCAGGTCCATCGCGCCGTCGTCGGCGAGACCGACCGCGGTCGCGTCGGCCCCGGCCAGGGCGAGTGCCGCCTTGTAGGCCTCGAAGGACGGCGCGGGGTAGACGCCGTGCACGCCCGGTTCGCAGACGAGCCGGGCGAGACCGTGCAGGAGGGATCCGGAGCCGTTGTCCACGGCGACCCGGTCGGGGTCGACGCCGAGCGTCCCGGCGATCGCGGCACGGGCCGCGGCACGGTGATAGTCCGGGTAGCGGTGCGACGTCTCGACCGCCGCGGACATGGCCGCGACGATCGGCGCCGACGGCGTCCAGGGCATCTCGTTCTGCGAGAGCCGGATGGGCGGCGGGGTCGCCCCGGCGGGACGGTTCGGGGTCTGCAGCATCTCGTCGACGACGCCTCGGAACTCGAGCGGCATGCGTCCTCCTCGGGCGGGAAGTTAATTCTTAATAATGAATATGAACATTATTGAAGACGCGTCCTCCTGTCAACCCGCCGGAGCCTTCGGATCCTCAGGAGAGCAGGGTCGCGACCGAGGAATGCCGGTGGCGCTCCGCCGCAGAGCGCGCGAGGGCGTGATCGCGCCGACCGACGGCCTCGGCGAAGTCCAGATGGGTGCGCAACCGCTCTGGCGTGCTGGGCGCGGTGGCGCCCTCGAGCTGCTCGGCGATGATGTAGTCGACGAGGTTCGTGTAGAGGCTGCGCAGCAGCTCGTTCGGCGTGATCTCGGCGATCCGCGCGTGCAGCGCCCAGATCGCCGACGGCCCCGCATCGGTGCCCCACACCGCCTGGAGCCGCTCGGCCAGCGCCGCGATCTCGGCGACGTCGTCGTCGCTCGCGTGCTCGATCGCATCGTGCAGCACGAGGCCGTCCAGCGCGTCGAGCACGCGGAGGCAGTCGCTCGCGGTCGCCTTGCCCTCGCGCAGCTGCAGCAGCTGGTCGCTGAGCTGCATGAACGGCGAGCGCGACGCGACGAAGATCCCGCCGCCGGGACCGGGCTTCGCGTCCACGACGCCGCGCGAGCGCAGCAGCTGGATCGCCTCGCCGAGGGTCGCGGGCGCCACCCCGAATCGGGTGGCGAGCTCCTGCCGCCGCCCGATGAAGTGCCCCGCCTTCCAGCCGCCGGAGACGATCTCGTCCTCGAGCGACTTCGCCACCTGCACGGCGACGGCGGCGTTGGTGATCTGCGTCATGACTTTCCCCCGGTGATCCCTGCGGTGACCCCGAGACGGCCACGCGTGAGTACAGAGTATGAGGTGACCGGTCTCGGCGCAGCATCTATTGGATATATTCATCATATCCAATCGGCATCGGCGGCCACGGATCGTCGATCTGGGACGAAGGAGCCCCCATGACGGATCCTGCGGCACTCCGCGCGGATGCGGAAGCGCTCCTGCCCGGCCTCGTCGCCCTGCGACGCGCGCTGCACGCGCATCCCGAGGCGGGCTTCCGCCTCCCCCGGACGCAGCGCGCGGTGCAGGACGCCCTCGGCGAGCTCGACCTCGAGATGACCTCGGGCCCCGAGGACTTCTCCTCGATCACGGCCGTGGTGCGCGGCGCGCACCCCGGCCCCGCCGTGCTGCTGCGCGCCGACATGGATGCCCTCCGCGTGCAGGAGCGCACCGGACTCCCCCACGCCTCTCGCCGCGAAGGGGTCATGCACGCCTGCGGGCACGACCTGCACACCGCGGGACTCGTCGGTGCCGCCCGGCTGCTGGCCGCGCGACGGGAGCGGATGGCCGGCGCGGTCGTGCTCATGTTCGAACCCGGCGAGGAGGCCGGAGGCGGAGCCCTGAGGATGATCCGCGAGGGCGTGCTCGATGCCGCGGGAACGCGCGTCGAGGCCGCGTACGGCGTGCACGTCCTCCCGGGACCGCCGGGCGTGTTCTCGACCCGCGGCGGGACGATCATGGCGGGCGCCTGCGCGCTCGAGGTCGTGGTCGAGGGCCGCGGCGGGCACGGGTCGCGTCCGCAGCAGGCGATCGATCCCGTGCCGGCCGTCGCGCAGATCGTCCTCGCCCTGCACGCGTTCGCGACCCGGCGCTTCCCGACCTCGGATCCGATCGTCCTGTCCGTCACGAAGCTCGCCGGCAGCGAGATCATCAACGCCATCCCCGACACCGCCTCGCTCGGGGCGACGGTCCGCGTCCTCTCCGAGCGCAGCCGGGACGTGCTGGAGGCGGAGCTGCCGACTCTCGCGCAGGGCATCGCGGCGGCGCACGGCTGCCGCGCCACGGTCTCGTTCCGCACCGTCTACCCCGTCACCGTCAACGATGAGACGTGCGCCGAGCGGGCGCTCGCGACGATCGGCGGACTGCTCGGCGAGGGCCGCGCGCGGCGCGCGACGGAACCCTCGATGGCCTCCGAGGACTTCTCCGCCGTCCTCGCCGAGGTGCCGGGGGCATTCCTCTTCCTCGGCGCGACACCCGCGGGGATCGACCCCGACGAGGCGGAGATGAACCACTCCCCCCGCGCGCTGTTCGAGGACGGCGTCCTGGCGGATCAGGCGGCAGCCCTCGCCGCACTCGCCCTCGCGCATGTCGGCGCCCGATGAGCCCCACCGGATCACCGTGGGGCGTCGCCGGAGGCGGGATCCGGAGCCGCGGCGGAGGGGCGGGATCGCTCCGCCGCCGATCGCCGCGGCCCCGGCGCGGATCAGTGCTTCTCGTGGATGAGCGACCAGGGCGAGGGGAACACGTCCACCCGCACGCGGACGATGGCCGGGCGACGGGCCGCGATCGCGGCCTCGATCGCGGTGCGGACGCCGTCGGCGTCCTCGACGTCCACGAAGTCGATGCCGAACGCCTGCGCGAGCACCGCGAAGTCGGGGTTCACGAGATCCGAGCCGATGAACCGGCCGCCGTAGGTGTCGCGCTGAATGCGCCAGACGTTTCCGAACCGGCCGTCCTCGAACAGCACGGTCACCAGGGGGATCCCGTAGCGCTTGGCGGTCGCGAACTCCTGCAGGGACCAGCCGATCCCGCCGTCGCCGGTCACGGCCACGACCGGACGCCCGCCCGCCCCCACGGCCGCACCGAGCGCCGTGGGCATCGCATAGCCGAGCGTGCCCTGATAGCCGGGCCACACGTACGAGTGCGGCGCCTGCACGGGGAATCCGTAGGTCGAGACGTAGCCGATCTGGGTGAGCTCGTTGACGTACACGCCGTCCTCGGGGAGGGCGGCGCGGATCGCGTCCACGAAGGCCATCTGCGGCGCGACCCGCTCGCGGATCCGCTCCTCGCACGCCGCGCGGAGCCGGCGCAGCTCGTCGCCCCTCCCCTCGCGCGCCGGCGCTTCGGCGACGAGCGCCTCGAGCACCGCGGTCGCATCGGCCTGGATCGCGAGGTCGGGACGCCGAGGAGCGCCGAGATCCGCGGCCTCGACGTTCACGAGCGCGATCCTCGCGTCCCCGACGTTCAGCTGCTGGCCGAACGGGGTGAGGAAACGACTGCCGAACGAGATCACGAGATCGGCCGTCGCACGCAGCTCCCAGAGCGCGAACGCGGGCAGGGCGTGCGGATCGCGCGCGTCGATCGCGCCGCGGCCGTTCTCGCTCATGACGACCGGCGCGTCCAGCTTCTCGGCGAGCGCGGCGATGAGGGCGAAGGCGCGCTTCCCGCGCACGCCGCCGCCGACGTGCAGGACCGGGCGCTCGCTCTCCGCCAGCAGGTGCAGGAGCGCCGCCACGTCCTGGGCCGGCGCGACCGGCGCCTCCACCGCGAACGGGTCGCCGACCTCCACATCGATCTCGGCGTGCAGCAGGTCGGGTCCGAGCTCGAGCGCCACCGGGCGGGGACGGCCGGTGCGCATCTGGCGGAAGCCCTCGTGCACGAGCTCGGGGATCTCCTCGGCCCGGGTGGGACGCATCGACCACTTGGTGAGCCCCTCGACGGTCTCGGTCTGCCGCGGGATCTCGTGCAGGGCGCCGAGGCCGCCGCCGACGAGCCGGGACGGGATCGTGCCGGCCAGGAGCATCACCTGCGAGGAGCAGGCGTATGCGGTCGCCATGCCGGCGCCCGCGTTGAGCACCCCGGGGCCCGGCACGACCATCGCGACGCCGGGCTTGCCGGACGCCCGGTGATAGCCGTCCGCCATGTAGGTCGTGCTCTGCTCGTGCCGCGGGACCAGCAGGTCGATCTCGTCCTGCTTGCGGTACATCCCGTCGGTGAGCCCGTCGAGCTGGACTCCGGGGATCCCGAAGACCGTCTCGACGCCCTCGCTGAGCAGGGCCAGGGTGAGCGCGTCGCCGCCTGTCATCTTTGCCATCGCATCGCCTCTCAAGAAATGAATATAATGAATATAGATCTATTTCTCGATTCTCTGCAACGCGGCCGTCCCTCCGCCGCTTCCGCGGAGTCTCGCGAGGGCTCCCGTCGGACCACGGGGACCAGCAGCAGACAGGGAGGCGGGCGATGACGCTCGAAGCGCAGGTGCAGGCCTATGCGGACCGGCTCGGCCGGCCCATCATCGTGTTCGACGCCGAGTTCGCCGTGATCGCGTTCAGCGTGCACGACGGCGATGTCGACCATGCGCGGCTGGCGATCATCCTGGCCCACCGCGGATCGTCCCGCGCGCGGGAGTCGATCAAGGAGTTCCGCGTCGGTCAGGCCGACGGTCCGGTGCTGATCCCGGCGATCGAGGGCGGACAGACCCGCCTCGTCGCACCGGTCCGGCACGACGGTCACGTCGTCGGCTACGTCTCGTCGACGATCCCCGAAGGGCACGAGCCCGCGCCCGATGACGAGGTGCTGCGCGCCGGGCGCGAGCAGCTCGGCGTGGTGCTCGCCGCGATGGCGCTCGGCAGCAGGCAGGACGAGGACAGGGCCCTTCGGCTGCTCTCCGCGCTGTTCGGCGGCGGTGCCGACCAGCGCGCGCGAGCCGCGGACGAACTGCTCACGAGCGGCCTGCTCTCCCCCGCCCCGCATTACACCGCGATCTCGCTCGCCGTCGCCCCCGGTGCGGCCGCGAGCGCCGCGACCCTGCGCCTGCTACTGGACAGGGCCGTCGCGAGCATCCCAGTGTTCCCCACGCTCAAGGCCGTCGGCGCCGTGATCGACGGGGAGGCCGTGATCGCCGTCCCCTACGAGATCGACGCCGACCGGCTCACCGCCCTGCTCGCCCAGCCGGCGTTCTCCGCCCTGCGCGCCGGGATCGGCGGGGCGCACGCCCCGCTCGCCTCGGCGGTCCGCTCCCTCAGGGAGGCGCGGATCGCCCAGCGGGCGGCCGTCGTCGACGGCGAGCGGGGCAGCGTCGCGCACTGGGCCGAGCTGGGCCTCGACCGCGTGCTGCTGCAGCTGCCGCTCGCCGAGCTGGCACTCACCGACCTCCCCGAAGCCGTGCAGCGCCTGCTCGACGCGCAGTCCGGGCCTGACCTCGCGCACACGCTCGAGGCCTATCTGGACTGCGGATGCGATGCGCAGCGCACGGCCCAGGAGCTCCACGTGCACCGGAGCACGCTCTACTACCGGCTCGATCGCATCCGCGCGATCGCCGACGTGGACCTCGCGGACGGGGGCGTGCGCCGCGAGCTGCACACGGCGCTGCGCGTCGCGACGCTCGCCGGCCTGCGCTGAGGCGCAGACGCCGATCCACCAAATGACTATATTGATTAGAGATGATTGCGGGCCTCCTCCGGTCGCCCCGATCCCGCCGCACGCAAGGGAGCTGCCATGAACGCACTGCTGACCTCGGTTTCCGACCCCGGAGGACGCCCGATCCTCGACGCCGCGACCCGCGCGGAGGTCGGTCGGGCGCCGATCCGCACGGTGGCGGATCTGGACCGCGCGATCGAGGCCGCGCGCGGCGCCCAGCCCGGCTGGGCCGCCCTCGGGCACGCCGAGCGCTCCCGCCTGCTGCATCTCGTCGCCGACGACCTCGACGCGCACGCCGAGGAGCTCGGCGAGATCGTCACCGCCGAGCAGGGCAAGATCGACGGCGCCGGAGAGGTGCACGGCGCCGCGCACTGGCTGCGCTCTGCCGCCGACACCGCCCTGGAGCCGCAAGTGCTGCGCGAGGAGGGCTCCTCCCGCACCGAGCTGCACTACGTCCCCCTCGGCGTCGTCGCCTCCATCGGCCCCTGGAACTTCCCCGTCATGATCTCGGTCTGGCACATCGCGCCGGCGCTGCGCATGGGCAACACGGTGGTCATGAAGCCCTCGGAGAACACCCCGCTGAGCGTGCTCGCCCTCGCCGAGATCTTCTGTCGCCACCTGCCTTCCGACGTCGTCACCGCCGTCTCCGGGGACCGCGAGGTCGGCGCGGCGCTCGCCGCCCACCCGGACATCGCCAAGATCGTCTTCACCGGATCCACGCCCACCGGGCGCCGCATCGTGGAGAGCTCGTCGCACAACCTCGCCCGCCTCACGCTCGAGCTCGGCGGCAACGACGCCGGGATCGTGCTGCCCGGAACGGACGTCGCCGCGGTCGCCGACCGGCTGTTCTGGGGCGCCTTCATGAACACCGGCCAGGTGTGCGCCGCGCTCAAGCGCCTCTACGTGCACGATTCGGTCTACGACGAGGTGGTCGCGGCCCTCGCCGAGCGTGCGGCTGCCGCGCCGATGGGTTCGGGGCACGACAAGGGCAACCGGCTCGGGCCGGTGCAGAACCCGGCGCAGTTCGACATCGTCGCGCGCCTCGTCGACGATGCCCGTGACCGCGGCGGCAGGATCGTCACGGGCGGCGAACCGGCCGCCGAGCTCGGCCCGCTCTTCTACCGCGCGACGATCGTCGCGGACGTGGAGGACGGCGCGGCGATCGTCGACGAGGAGCAGTTCGGTCCGGTGCTACCCGTCGTACGCTACACCGACGTCGACGACGCCGTGCGCCGCGCGAACGGCACCGAACAGGGTCTCGGCGCCTCGGTCTGGGGCCCCGACGCCGATGAGGCCGCGGCCGTGGCGCAGCGCCTCGAGGCCGGCACGGTGTGGATCAACCAGCACGGCGGCGTGGATCCGTCGATCCCCTTCGGCGGCACCAAGGCCTCCGGCTACGGCCTCGAGTTCGGTGTCGAAGGGCTCAAGGCTATGGCGGCGACGAAGGTCATCCGTCGCTGAGCGACGGCGCCTGCCGGGGGGACCGCGTTTCGTCCCGGTCGCCTGCGGCGTCCGCGCTCAACGACCCCGGGAGGAGTTCCGGGGTCGTTGAGCGAGTCCCGGCGCAACCGGAGCGGGACGAAACGCGGCGACCGCCAGGTGGCCTCAGACGGCCCCGCGGAGCAGCTCCCAGAGCGCGGCGGCCTCCGGCGCGGTCGGTGCCGCACCCCGCCAGACCACGGTCTGGTCCTGCCGCACGAGCGTGATCGGGTGCTCGTACTCCGCCGGCAGCCGAGCGACCTCGACCGCGGAGAACGGGATCCCGCGGAGCTCCGCGGCCGCGGCGAGGACGTCGACCTGCGCGCCTCGCGCGCACACCGCGGTGTAGCCCGGGGAGAGCAGATCGTAGAGCGAGGCCCCGTCCTCGAGCCGGAGATGCGGGGCGCGGCAGCCCGGCACGGTCGAGGGCGTGTACGCGCCCATCGTGTAGCCGGGGGCCGTCCCGCCGTCGTAGCGGATGATCGGCGACGCGTCGTAGCTGTAGCCGTAGTTGAGGCCCGCCGCCGCGAACTGCGGCTCGTTGAGATCGTGCACGGCGACGCCGAAGGCGCGTCGTGCGTCGTCCCCCTCCGCGCCCTCCTCTTCGAGAGCGGCGGGCAGCCCGGGCTTCGCGAGCTTCTGCTGGTGACTCATCGCGAAGTGCGAGACCTGCTCGGTGATCGGCCGCCGCTCGGCCTGGTAGGCCACCAGGATCCGCTCCTCCGCCCAGCCGGCGATCCGTGCGCCCAGCAGCCAGGTGAGGTTCAGGACGTCCGCGATGCCCGCGTTCATGCCGAAGCCCGCGAACGGGACCCAGAGGTGGCACGCGTCCCCCGCGATGAAGACCCGGCCGTCGCGGAAGCGGTCGGCGAGCAGCCGCCGTGCGACCCAGTCCTCCTTCGAGACGACCTCGTACGAGAAGTCCTCCTCGACGCCCAGGATCGCCCTGATCGCGGCATCGCGGTCGACGGATCCGGGATCGTCCGCCTCCTCGGGCGAGAGGTAGGTGTGCACGAGGAACGTCCCGGTGCCGTCGATCGCGTAGACGTGCCCGACCCGCCGCGGGTTGAACGTGTAGTAGCCCCATGCCCGCGGCTCCTCGGCCGACATGAGGCCGTAGAGATGCGGCGCGCGGATGCACGTGGACTGCACGTGCTGCAGCACGGGGTCGCCGCTGAGCGTCGCGCCGATCTGCTTGCGGACGGCGGATCGCCCGCCGTCCGCGCCGATGAGGTAGCGGGCGCGCAGCGTGCGCTCGTCCTCCCCGTCGAGGTCGCTGATCGTCGCGGTGACGCCGTCCTCGTCCTGTGCGAAGGAGTGGAACCGGGTGCGGTTGAGGAGCGTCACTCCGGGCGCCGCGGCAGCGCGCCGGGCGAGGATCGGCTCGAGGAAGGTCTGGTTGATCCGGTGCGGCGGTTCGGGTGTCGCCCAGGTCGTGTCGGGGCCGACCGTCGCGGTGTACCGCTCCCCGCTCGCCGGGATCGGGATGCGGGACAGCTCGATGCCCGTGAGGGAGGTGCGGAAGGCCACGTCCTGCGGGTAGTCGGCGGGCAGCCCCGCGGCGCGCACCTCGGCGGCGATCCCCAGCCGGCGCAGGCTCTCCATCGTGCGGGACGCCACGTGGTTGCACTTCACGTTCGGCGGCTCGAGGAAGTCGCGCGTCTCCACCACGACCGCGGAGACGCCGCGGGACGAGAGGTCGAGGGCGGCGAGCAGGCCCACCGGCCCCGCTCCGATGATGAGGACGTCGGCGTCCGGCATGCCGGTCATCGTGCTCCGTTCGTGTCGGCCGCGCGGCGGATCGGATCCCCCAGGCGGCGGAAGTCGTAGAGGTCGAGGGTGAGCTCCCCCGCGCGCAGGCGCGTCATGTAGGCGTCCTCCTTGGCGGCGCGGGTGCGAGCCGCGTCCAGGATCCGGTCGACGTCGCCGGAGGGCAGGATCGCGACGCCGTCGCGATCCGCGACCACGAGGTCGCCCGCGTTCACGACCCTCCCGCGCAGCGTGACGGGGCTCCCGATCGTGCCGGGCCACTGCTTGATCGTGCCGCGGATCGAGATCGAGGTGCTGAACGCCGCGAAGCCGAGCTCCCGCAGCTGCACGGTGTCGCGCACGCCGCCGTCGATCACGAGCCCTGCGATGCCGCGCGCCTGCGCCGCGACCGCCATGACCTCGCCCCAGTAGCCGAAGGGCGCCCCTCCGGCGTCGACCACGAGCACGTCGCCGGGACCCGCCGCTTCCAGGCCGTGGTGGAGGGCGAGGTTGTCTCCGGCCTGCGCCGACACCGGCAGCGCGCGACCGACGATCTCCGCACCGTCCCAGGCGGGGCGGAACGCGGCGTCCAGGAAGCACTCCAGCCCGGACGCCTCGTACAGCGTCGCGCTCCCGAGCCGCAGCAGTTCGGCGTCGGGCTCGCGCACCGCGCTCACGCCTCGGCCCGCTGCAGGTCGTGATAGCCGTAGCGCGCACGGGCCTCGGCGATCGAGGCCCCGCCGAGCGCCGCGGCGAGGATCGACTCCTCGCGGGCGTGGATCGTCTCCGCGACCTCGAGCACCTCGGCCTCGCAGTCCTGCGGGATCGCGACGACCCCGTCGGAGTCGCCGAGGAGGATGTCGCCTGGACGGACCGTGACGCCGCCGATCGTGACCGGCCCCTGCTCCTCCGCGACCTCGACCCGGTCCTTGCCGGTGCGCATGAAGCGCCCCCGGCTGTACACCGGATAGCCGATCGAGAGGGCGCGGTGCGTGTCCCGGCAGACGCCGTCGATCACGGTCCCGGAGATCCCGCGGTGGTGTGCGACGGCGGTGAGGATGTCGCCCCACACGGTGCAGTCCACGCGCCCGTCGTTGTCGAGAACGACGACCTGGCCCGGTTCCACCTGATCGATGAAGTCCCCGACCGTGCCGGCCGGCACCTGGGCGCTGACATAGCGGACGGTGAAGGCGCGGCCGATCATGTGCTGGCCGTCGGCGAGGGGCGCGAGGCCGAGCAGGCTCCCGGGGCGGCGCAGCTTGTCGAGCGCGTCCGAGACGGTCGCGGTGCCGAGCACCCGGAAGCGCTCGATGAGGGGGTCCGTCATGGGGTTCGCTCCTCTGCGGTGACGGTCGGGAACTGGGAGTCGTGCATGACCTCGCTCACGTCGCGGCCCGCGCGGACGGCCTCCGCCATGCGCTCCTCGCGGTCGGCGATCCGCCGGGCGAGGGCGACGACGCGCTCCGCGCGGTCCGCCGGGACGAAGACGACGCCGTTGACGTCGGCGATCACGTAGTCGAAGGAGGCGACCGAGACGCCGGAGACCTGGATCCGCTCGTCCGCGGCCTGCTGGACGATCCGGCCGCGCGCGCTCACCGGCACGGCGGCGCGCGCGTAGAGGGGGAGGCCGAGCGCGGCGCTCTCCTGCACGTCGCGGCAGGCGCCGTCGACGATCACGCCGGCGACGCCGCGGAGCACCGCGGCCTCGGCGAGCAGCCCGCCCCAGCACGACACGTCGGTGCGGCCGTGGTTGTCGATCACCACGACGTCGTCGGGCTCCGCGACCGCCACGAGCGGGGTCGCGATGTGCGTCGCGGGTCCGCTCGTGGCCTTGGGACCCGCGGTGACCGTGCGCACCCGGCCGGCCGTCACCGTGGCGGACGGCCAGCGCTGTGCGAGCGCGGTCACCGCACCGGGCAGCCCGAGCGCGTCCAGCGCGTCCGACACCGCGCAGCTGTCGAGCTCGCGCAGCGCCGCGACGATCGGATCGGTCATCGGGCGTTCCGGTCCCCGGCGTTCGGCTCCCAGGTGAGGAAGCCCATCGCGTTGCCCGTGCCCGCCTCCGTGCGGTAGCACGGCTCGTAGTCCACGTTCGTGACGCTCAGGCCGACCTCGTCGGCGATGCCGGCGACCGCGATCCAGTTGCGCAGCTCGGAGGCGCCCGACATCATCTCGCCCGCGGGGACCGAGGAGAGGTAGTCGGCGTCGTGGTCCTTCATCGCCTGGATGAACTCGGAGTCCAGCTTCTCGTCGATCACGAAGTGGCTGAGGCCGCCCGAGGCGACGACGCCGACCCGCAGGTCGCCGGGGAAGGACTGGATCGCCCGCCCGACCGCGCGCCCGAAGTCGTAGCAGCGCTTGGCGCTCGGCGGGTTCGGCTCCCAGAACGTGTTGATGAAGATCGGCACCATCGGGATCGTCGAGTCCTGGCCGAGGAAGCGCTGGTAGATGAAGCCGAAGCCGTGCGGGATCGTGTGGTTCTCGTAGCGTCCGGCCGGGATGATCTCGGTGGCGCCGGTGTCGAAGTCGTCCGCCTGGGTGGACTGGATGATGTGCTTGCCGAGCGCACGGTGCGTGGGCCGCATGACCGTGCGATCCGGCACATCCCCCATCGCGGCCTCGGCGAGGCCGGGCGCCATCTCGTCCAGCTGCGCCTGCGTGTACGGCACGTGGGCGACCTCGTCGCCCCAGAACACCGAGAACGGCGCGAGCCACTCGTCGCCGTAGGTCTCCTTGTGGTCGCTCGAGATGATCACGAGGACGTCCACGTCCTGGTCCGCGATGAAGCGGGAGAGGGAGTCAATCGACGCCTGGCAGCTGTCCCAGCGGCGCTGCATGACGTCGTGCGTGATCTCGGCGGAGAAGTCCTCGCGAAGGGCCTTGAGCTCGTCGAACGAGTACGTGCCTCCACGGAACTTCAGGCCCTTGCTGCGGCGGTCGGCGACCCCGCGCGTCTCCCAGGCCTCGGGCGGCGCGGCCTTGAGCTGCGGGCCGTGCGAGGTGCCGAATCCGGCGACGATCTCGGTCATGGTGGATCCTTTCTCGGAGTGCGGGACGCGGCCGTCAGAGACGGAAGAGGGCGCGCGCGTTGTTCTCGAGCACGTCGGCGCGGCGGTCGTCGTCGAGCCACTCGATGTCGTCGATGAGCAGATGGATGTCGTCGAACCAGCGTCCGGTCGCGGGGTCGATCTGAGAGCCGGTGCCCGGCTTCTCGGATCCGAAGAGCACCCTGTCGGTGCCGACGGCCTTGAGCAGCAGTTCCAGGCTCTCCTGCGTGTAGAGGCAGGAGTCGAAGTGGAAGTTGCGCAGCTTGTCGAGGTAGGAGACGCCGGTGCGCACGACCGAGGGCAGGAAGCGGCCCATCTGATACGGGATCGCGCCGCCGCCGTGCGCGACGACGACCTTCAGATCCGGGAAGTCGGCGAAGACGTTCGCCTGGATCATGCTCCAGACCGAGACCGTCTCCTCCTGGATGAAGTGCAGGCTGTACGGCTCGCGGGAGGGGAACCTGCACCCCGCGGAGTGCAGCAGCATCGGCACGTCGAGCTCGCAGAGCGCCTCGTACAGGGGGTACCAGTAGCGCTCGCCCATCGCGGGCGGCACCTCGGTGCCCTCATAGGGGTCGGAGTTGACCATCGCCCCCACGAAGCCGAGCTCCGTCACGGCGCGGCGCAGCTCGGGCAGCCACTGCTCGACGCTCAGGTACGGGCTCTGCGGGATCCCGGCGACGCCCTGGAAGCGGCCGGGGAAGAGCTCCGTCGCCCGGTGGATGAGGGTGTTGGTCTCGGCCGTGAACCACTCGACGATCTTGGTCGGGCGCTCCGAGTGCATCGCGTGGAACGGTCGCGGCGAGAGCAGCTGCAGATCGATCCCCGCGCCGTCGATGTGGTCGAGGTGCGAGATGTTCCCGAAGCTCGGATGCGGCGCGTTGTACGACGCGATGAGGGCGTCATCGCTGATGACCGGAGGCTTGCCGCCGTGCGAACCCCGCGCGGCGAGCAGCGAGGCCTTCCACGCGTAGTACGCGTCCGGGGCGGACATGTGGCCGTGGACATCGATGATCACGGGGGCTCCTTCTGAGTCTTCTGCGGTCCGGAGGGCCGGGGGCTTCGTCGCTGTCTCGACGCTATGAGAGCCCGGATCCCGGCGGATCGGCGGGCTGCGGGAATCTCCCCCGGACGGATCCGACACGGTGTCCGAATCGGCTCCGCCCGCGGCGCCGCCGTTCGAGCGCCGCACCCCGGCTCACTGCACGAGCACGCTCGCCGCGGCGCGGATGCGCTTCAGGAACGGCTCAGCCGGATCCTCGGCGGGAGCGTGGCCGCCGCGGAGGATGACCGCGAGCGCGTCGTCGAGCACCATCGAGGGGTCGGCGGGCATCTCGGACGTGCGCCAGGCGACCTTGCGGTCGGGGCGCACGAGCAGCGCGCCGTCGTCGCCGATCTCGCGCGCGGCGCGCCACGCCTCGTCGGCGTCGTCGATCCCGACGACCGTGACCGGCAGGGCGCCGCCGATGAGGTCGATCGCCTCCTGCCAGCGCGGGGCGGCGGACGTGGAGGTGAGCAGCGTCAGCCCCACCCGCGCGACGAGGTCGTGCGAGGACGGCGCGGTGCCGTCCTGGGCCCTGCGGCTCGGCAGCCAGACGTGCGGCAGATGGTGCCCGGGACGCGAGGTCGCCTGGAATTCGGTCGGATCCGAGGGGTCTCCCGGCACCGGCGTACCGTCGGGGACCAGCGCGCCCGCCGCGTAGTGGAACCCGGCCTCGACGCCCAGCTGGCTGTAGTCGTGCGCATTGTGCGCGACCTCGGCCGCGACGCGGGTGCGCATCGCGTCCCCTTCCGGGGTGTCGCTCACGAACACCTCGAGGTTGCGGAATCCCTCCGCCTCGTCCTCGCCGAAACCCAGCGCCACGGCGATCGGAGGGTGCCGGTTCGCGTTCTCGAGCGAGTGCGCCGTGTACCAGGCCACGATCGGCCGGCGCTCGGCCTGATAGCTGTCCAGCAGGGAGTCCGGCGCCTGGCCGTCGAGCACCGCGGCCAGCTTCCAGCAGAGGTTCTGCGCGTCCTGGATGCCGCTGTTCAGCCCGAGTCCGCCGGTCGGCGGATGCTTGTGCGCGGCGTCGCCCGCGAGGAAGACGTGCCCGGCGCGGAACGCCTTGGCGACGAGCCCGTTGTAGGTCCACCGGGTCATCGAGTGCATCGTGATCGCGTGGTCCTCGCCGAGTCCGAGCATGCGGCGGATCGAGTCGAACAGCGCCGCCTCGTCGTCCGGATCCCCCTCGACCATCCAGCCGGCGACCGAGACGAGCCACTCCTCGGAATCGCGGTCGTAGTGGGTCGGGCCGAGGGCCTGGATCGTGCCGCGCCGGCGCGCCCCGCCCGCGGGGTGGAGGAAGTGGCCGAGCAGCGCGTCCGGCTCCGACCAGGCGGAGAGGTCGAGGCTGACGTGGTAGTTCACGACCTCGCGCATGTCGCGGGGGCCTTCGAGCTCGACGCCCAGCAGGGCCGCGCTGTCGCGGCCGCCGTCGGCCGCGATCACATAGCGCGCACGCACCTCCCGCACCTCGCTCGAGAGCACGTCGCGGATCTCGACGGTCGCGGATTCCGCGTCCTGCCGGATGCCGACGACCTCCTGCTTCGCGCGGATCCGGCCCGGCGCCGCGGCGACCGCGTGCCGGTGGATGAGGGGGTCGAGCCGCAGCTGCGGCATGTTCGCGAAGGCGCGGGGGCTCGACGCCCGGTACCGCTCCGCATCGGGTCCGCCGCCCCAGGCCGGGACCTCGCCGATCTTGAGCCCGTCGAAACGGCCGGGCCCCGTCGCGGTCGTGTACCAGACCGCCTTGCGCCAGCGATCGTGGGTCGGCGTCGCCGCGTAGATGTCCTCGGCGACGCCCATGTCGTGGAACGCCTCCATGGTGCGCGGATTGAGCAGATGCGCTCGGGGGAAGCGGAACACGAAGTCGCGGCGCTCCAGGAGCAGCACGTCGATCCCGCGCTGGGCGAGCAGGATCGCGCAGCTCATGCCGACCGGCCCGCCGCCCATGATGACGACCTCGACGGCCTCGGGCCACTCGTCCTCGCCGAGGGGCGGCAGGGCGGCGTGGGGGCTCTTCACGGATGCGGTCACGGATTCCTCCTCGAATGCGGGAATCCCAGGCTAGGGAGGCGCCGGAACGCGACGATACGTGCCGAGAGCGCGAAAGTCGGCCGCCGTTTCCGACACGATGTCGCATCGCGTCGCGGCGTCCGGAGACGACGAAGGAGGACGTGCCGTCCCCCTCGGAGCAGCACGTCCTCTTCCGCCCGCGGGCCGGGTCTCAGCCCGAGATCGTGGGGACCGTCACCCACTGCCAGTAGGTGAACTCGTCCAGGTTCCAGTGCCCGCCGTGGCGGCCCCCGTTGCCGGAGGCGCCGATGCCGCCCATCGGGATGTGCGCGGCGTCGTAGATCGTCTGCCCGTTGACCGCGACCATGCCGGCTCTGAGCCGCGCGGCGAAGCCGAGGGCGCGGGCCACGTCGCGCGTGTGGATCGCGGCCGTGAGGCCGTAGTCGCTCGCGTTCGCGAGCGCCAGCGCCTCGTCCTCGGTGCGGAACCGGGTGACGGGGGCGACCGGGCCGAAGATCTCCGAGCGGAAGGCGGCGTTGCTCTCGTCGACGCCGTCGAGCACGGTCGGCGCGTAGAACAGCCCGTCGTGGGCGCCGCCGTGCACGACCCGCGCGCCGTCCGCGACCGCGGCCTGCACGATCCCGTGCACGCGTTCGGTCTGCGCGGCGGTGATGAGCGGCCCGAGCGTCGTGCCGGGCGCGAGCGGATCTCCGGGCACGAGCGCCGCGGCGGCGGCGCGCAGGCGCTCGACGTACTCGTCGGCGATGCTCTCGTGCACGAGATGGCGGCCGGTGGCCATGCAGATCTGCCCCTGATGGCGGAAGGATCCGGCGACGCCCGCGGCGACCGCCTGGTCCAGATCCGCATCGGCCATGACGAGGAAGGCGTTGTTGCCGCCGAGTTCGAGCACCACGCGCTTGAGCAGGCCGCCCGCAACCTCGCCGACCCGGCGGCCCGCGGCCGACGAGCCCGTGAAGGAGATCACGGTCGTATGCGGGGAGCGCACCACGGCCTCGCCCGTCGCGGGGCCGCCGGGGAGCACGTGCAGCACGCCGTCCGGGAGCCCGGCACGGCGGAAGACCTCGGCGATCGCCGCACCGCCAGAGAACGCCGTCTTGACGTCGGGCTTGAGCAGCACGGCGTTGCCGAGCGCGATCGCCGGCGCGACCGAGCGGATCGCGAGCATGAGCGGGGCGTTCCAGGGCGAGATCACACCGACCACGCCGACGGGGATCCGCCGCGCCATCCCGATCGTCCCCGGGTCCTCGACGGGCAGCAGGTCGCCCTGCGACATCGTGACGAGGCCGGCCGCGGCCACGAGCTCGTCGATCGCCTTGTCGACCTCGTGACGGGCCTTGCCGGGCAGGGATCCGCTCTCCCGGATCAGGACGTGCTCGACGTCCGCCCGGATCTCGCTCAGCGCGTCCGCCGCCTTCCTGAGCACGTCGGCCCTGGTGCGGTACGACGTGCGCCCCCAGTCGCTCTGCGCCACGACAGCGCTCGCGCCCGCGCGCGCGACGTCGGACTCGTCCGCGAGTCCGGCCTGTGCCACGACGCCGCCATCTCCGGGCGACACGATCGGCTGGGTGCCGCCTGATCCCGCGCGCCAACCGTCCGAGAAGATGAGCCCGTCGATGTCCTCGATGTCCCACCGCGTCATCGCCGTCTCCGTCCTCCTCGTCGAGTGCTGCCAGGGCGATGCTATTCGACCTCCGCGCCCGGCTTCCCCGTCGTGGCGGCGCAAGGCGGGACGCCCGCCTCCGACACCGTGTCGTGCGGCGCCCGAACCCGGCAGCCTGCGCCGGGAGAACAGATCTGCTAGGGTGAAGGATTGCGCGCCTGGCCTGCCGACGTCTCTTCGGTGCCGCGCCGCCCGATCCCGAGAGCGATCTCAGGATCCACCCGTCCGGAACGGTCCCTGAGCTCGTCGAAGGGTCGCGAATCGCACCGATGCGTTTTCGCGCGTCCAGACGGGATCCGACTTTCCCGGCTGCCGCGCGCCGCCTGGCAGCACGAAGAAGCATCACCATGAACATCACCTGGAAACAGGCCGACCACGACGTGTACGTGGCGACCACGGACGGCGAATACGCCGGTTTCGTGGCCGTCGACGGCGCGTCCCACGTCCTGCACGACCGACACAGCCGCCGACTCGGCAGCTACCCGTCCCTCTCCGCGGCGCGCAGCGCGCTGGAGTCCTTCGGCGCGCCCGCCCCTGTGGCCGGAGCGCCCGCATCCACGGCGGCGCATCGCCTGCGCCGCTCCGCCCGGAACCGCCGGCGTCCGTCCACCGCACGGAGCCGCTGACCGGCAGCCCTCTCCGAGGACGTTGAGCGAGCGCAGCGAGACGAAGGGCGCCCAACGACCCCGTCGAACGCACGAAAAGGGGGACGAGCACCGAGGTGCTCGTCCCCCTTCGTCGTACGGGTTCCGGATCCGGTCAGGCCGCGCCGGCCGCGATGTCCGGCGTCGTCGGGATCGTGCCGGCGGTGTTCACGCCGACCGAGACCTTCTCGCCGCGCGGACCCGTCGTGAAGACGAACTTCCCGTCCTTCGCGTCCACGTGCACGTGGTCGCCGGGGCTGAGCTCGCCGTGCAGGATCTTCTCGGACAGCTGGTCCTCGACCTCGCGCTGCATCGCACGACGCAACGGTCGGGCGCCGAGCGTCGGGTCGAACCCGATCTCGATGAGCTGGTCCTTGGCGGCGTCCGTCAGCTCCACCGTCATGTCGCGGTCGAGCAGGCGGTCGCTCAGGCGCTTCACGAACAGGCCGACGATCTGGCGCAGCTCATCCTTGTTCAGCTGCGGGAACACGATGACGTCGTCGAGACGGTTCAGGAACTCGGGCTTGAAGTTGCGCTTGAGCTCCTCGTCGACCTTGCCCTTCATCCGCTCGTAGGTCGTCTGCGAGTTGCCCTCGATCTGGAAGCCGACCGGGCCACCGGCGATCGCCGACGAACCGAGGTTCGTCGTCATGATGATCACGGTGTTCTTGAAGTCGATGACGCGTCCCTGGCCGTCGGTGAGGCGGCCCTCCTCGAGGATCTGCAGCAGCGAGTTGAAGATGTCCGGGTGGGCCTTCTCGATCTCGTCGAACAGCACCACGGAGAACGGCTTGCGGCGCACCTTCTCGGTGAGCTGGCCGCCCTCTTCGAAGCCGACGAACCCGGGAGGGGCGCCGAACAGCCGCGAGACGGTGTGCTTCTCGCCGAACTCGCTCATGTCGAGCGAGATCAGGGCGCCTTCGTCGTCGAACAGGAACTCGGCGAGCGCCTTGGCGAGCTCGGTCTTCCCGACGCCCGTGGGGCCGGCGAAGATGAACGAGCCCGAGGGGCGCTTCGGGTCCTTCAGACCCGCACGCTGACGGCGGATCGTCTTGGACAGCGCGGCGATCGCCTCCTCCTGGCCGATGACGCGCTGGTGCAGCGCCTTCTCCATGAAGACGAGGCGGCTGGACTCCTCCTCGGTGAGCTTGAACACCGGGATGCCCGTGGCCTGGGCCAGCACCTCGGCGATCAGGCCCTCGTCGACGACCGCGTTGGTCGCGACGTCGCCCGAGCGCCACTGCTTCTCCAGGCGCAGCCGCTCGGCGAGCAGCTCCTTCTCCTGGTCGCGCAGGGAGGCCGCCTTCTCGAAGTCCTGCTCCTCGGAGGCCAGCTCCTTCTCCTCGCGGACCTTGGCGATCTTGTCGTCGAACTCGCGCAGCTCGGGCGGGGAGGACAGGATCGACAGGCGCAGGCGGGCGCCGGCCTCGTCGATCAGGTCGATCGCCTTGTCGGGCAGGAACCGGTCGGCCACGTAGCGGTCGGCGAGGTTCGCCGCGGCGACGAGCGCGCCGTCGGTGATCTGCACCTTGTGGTGCGCCTCGTAGCGGTCGCGCAGACCCTTGAGGATGTTGATCGTGTGCGGCAGGTTCGGCTCGTTGACCTGGATCGGCTGGAACCGGCGCTCGAGCGCGGCGTCCTTCTCGAAGTGCTTGCGGTACTCGTCGAGCGTCGTGGCGCCGATCGTCTGCAGTTCGCCGCGGGCGAGCAGCGGCTTCAGGATGCTCGCCGCGTCGATCGCGCCCTCGGCGGCGCCCGCACCCACGAGGGTGTGGATCTCGTCGATGAAGACGATGATGTCGCCGCGCGTGCGGATCTCCTTGGTGACCTTCTTCAGGCGCTCCTCGAAGTCGCCGCGGTAGCGGGACCCGGCGATGAGGGATCCGAGGTCGAGCGAGTAGAGCTGCTTGTCCTTGAGCGTCTCGGGGACGTCGCCCTTCACGATCGCCTGGGCCAGGCCCTCGACGACGGCGGTCTTGCCGACGCCCGGCTCGCCGATCAGGACGGGGTTGTTCTTGGAGCGGCGGGAGAGGATCTGCATGACCCGCTCGATCTCCTTCTCGCGCCCGATGACCGGGTCGAGCTTGTTGTCGCGCGCGGCCTGCGTCAGGTTGCGCCCGAACTGGTCGAGCACCTGGGATCCGCCCTGGGCCTGCTGCTGGGTGTCGTGCGCGGCGCCGGAGACGGCGGCGGGCTCGCGCCCCGGGGATCCGGAGAGCATCTGGATGACCTGCTGGCGGACCTTGTTCAGGTCGGCGCCGAGCTTGACGAGCACCTGGGCGGCGACGCCCTCGCCCTCGCGGATGAGGCCGAGGAGGATGTGCTCGGTGCCGATGTAGTTGTGGCCGAGCTGCAGCGCTTCGCGCAGGCTCAGCTCGAGCACCTTCTTCGCGCGCGGCGTGAAGGGGATGTGGCCGGTCGGCTGCTGCTGACCCTGGCCGATGATGTCCTGCACCTGCTCGCGCACGGACTCGAGGGAGATGCCGAGCGACTCCAGCGCCTTGGCGGCGGCTCCCTCGCCCTCGTGGATGAGCCCGAGGAGGATGTGCTCGGTGCCGATGTAGTTGTGGTTGAGCATCTTCGCCTCTTCTTGGGCGAGGACGACGACACGACGGGCTCGGTCGGTGAATCTCTCGAACATGTCACTCCTTGTTCGTTGCCCGGTGGGGGCGATGGCACAGTTCGTGCCG